>NZ_JBFBFA010000003.1:151429-483688 GCF_040683915.1 Kitasatospora sp. NPDC093102
GGGTGCGGGTCCGGGTGGCCTTCTTCGCCGGGGCCGGAGCCTCGGCGGCGACGGCTTCGGAGGCAACGGTCTCGGCGGCCGGGGCGGGGGCCTCGGCGGCCTCCGCCTTCGGCTTGCGGGTGCGGGTCCGGGTGGCCTTCTTCGCCGGGGCCGGAGCCTCGGCGGCGACGGCTTCGGAGGCAACGGTCTCGGCGGCCGGGGCGGGGGCCTCGACGGTCTCCGCCTTCGGCTTGCGGGTGCGGGTCCGGGTGGCCTTCTTGGCCGGGGCCGGAGCCTCGGCGACCGTCTCGGCGGGGGCCTCGACGACCGGAGCGGTCTCGGCGGCCGGAGCCGTCTCGACCGCCACCGCCACCGCGGCCTCGGCCACCGCGGCACCGCTGCGCGAGCGGCGGCGACGACGGCGCGGCGCGGCCTCGCCCTCGGCGCCCTCGACGGCCGGAGCCACCACGGCGGCCTCGGTCACGGCGGCAGCGGCCTCGCCCTCGGCACCGACCGCCGTGCCCCGGCGGGTGCGCCGGCGCTCACGGGTGCGGCGCGGCTTCTGCTCCTCGGTCTCGGCCGGGGCGGCACCGGCGCCCGGACGGCCGGAGCCGCCCTGGCCGCCGCGCCCACCGCGACCGCCACGGCCCGGGCGGGCGCCGCGTCCGCCGGTCTCGCCGAGGTCCTCGACCTCCTCCGCGTTGAGCCCGGCGCGGGTCCGCTCCGAGCGCGGCAGGATGCCCTTGGTGCCCGGCGCGATCTTCAGCAGCTCGTACAGGTGCGCCGAGGTGGAGTAGGTCTCCTCCGGGTCGTTGAACGGCAGGTCCAGCGCCTTGTTGATCAGCTGCCAGCGCGGGATGTCGTCCCAGTCGACCAGGGTGACGGCGGTGCCGGAGGCGCCGGCCCGGCCGGTGCGGCCGATCCGGTGCAGGTAGGTCTTCTCGTCCTCGGGGCACTGGTAGTTGATGACGTGGGTGACGCCCTCGACATCGATGCCGCGGGCCGCCACGTCGGTGCAGACCAGCACGTCGACCTTGCCGTTGCGGAAGGCCCGCAGGGCCTGCTCGCGGGCGCCCTGGCCGAGGTCGCCGTGGACCGCGCCGGCCGCGAAGCCACGCTGGGTCAGCTGGTCGGAGACGTCGGCCGCGGTGCGCTTGGTGCGGCAGAAGATCATCGCCAGCCCGCGGCCGTCGGCCTGGAGGATGCGCGAGACCATCTCGACCTTGTCCAGCGAGTGCGCACGGAAGATGTGCTGCTCGATGTTGGCGACGGTGGCGCCGGTGTCGTCCGGGGCGGCGGCCCGGATGTGGGTCGGCTGGCTCATGTACCGGCGGGCGAGGCTGATCACCTGGCCCGGCATGGTGGCCGAGAACAGCAGCGTCTGCCGCTTGGCCGGCAGCATGGTGATGATCTTCTCGACGTCGGGCAGGAAGCCCAGGTCGAGCATCTCGTCGGCCTCGTCCAGGACCAGCGCGCGGACCTTGGACAGGTTCAGCTTCTTCTGCCCGGCCAGGTCGAGCAGCCGGCCCGGGGTGCCGACCACGATGTCGACGCCCTTGGTGAGCGCCTCCACCTGCGGCTCGTACGCCCGGCCGCCGTAGACGGCGAGGACGCGCACGTCGCGCACCTTGCCGGCGGTCTGGAGGTCGTTGGTGACCTGGGTGCACAGCTCGCGGGTCGGGACGACGATCAGCGCCTGCGGGAAGTCGGAGAGCTGTTCCTCGGTGGCCCGGCCGGCGTCCACGTCGGCGCGCACGACGACCCGCTCGATCAGCGGGAGGCCGAAGCCGAGGGTCTTGCCGGTGCCGGTCTTGGCCTGGCCGATGACGTCGTGGCCGGTCAGCGCGACCGGGAGGGTCATCTCCTGGATGGGGAAGGGGTGGACGATGCCGACGGACTCGAGCGCCTCGGCGGTCTCCGGGAGGATCCCCAGTTCCCGGAAGGTCGTCTTGATGGGTTCAGTGGTGGTGGACAGGGTGCTGCCTCTTCCGTGTGGAGGGGCCGAGAGCGAGCGGCGGGCGGGCAGCCGCGCGGCTGCCTACGGGCCTGGGCGGCCCTGTTACAGCTGCGCGAACGCACAACCGCGCCGGTCCCTGCGGCCGGCCGGTGCGCGCTGCCCTGGTGCGGGGCGCGTCGCCGGCGGCGTCGGGGAGAGTTCCCGTGAGGGACCTGCGCGGGACCTCCGCCTCGGGGCGTGGTCTCGGCGGCCCTCGCTCGGCCACTGATGCGGTGCCAAGGCTTGAAGTCCAAGCCATGGTCGGAGCCGATCGGCTCTCCGACCGGGCATCCGCGTACGTGAGTACCCGTGCCTCCGGTGCGGACACGTCCGGCTGGACGGCGCCGCCACGGAGGGCTCGCGCGGGTACCGAGACGGCGGTGACACCATGCGAACACGACGGGCTCCGTACCACCATACAGTCAGCCGACGACTCGAACACGTGACGCGTCTGACATTGCCCCCGGCAACTGCCACCGGACCGGCCGGTCCGGCCGGTCACCCGGGCGCGCCTGGTGGTGGGGGAGCCGGGCGGGCGGGACTAAGGTTGCGGGTCATGGAGACCCATGGTGAGACGCAGGACGCGGCGGCCGGCTCGATCGGGGACTGGGCCGCGTGCTCGGCCGACCCGGGCTACCGGGCGGCCGTGCTCGACCTGCTCGGGGCGCTCGCGTACGGCGAGCTGAGCGCCTTCGAGCGGCTCGCCGAGGACGCCAAGATGGCGCCCGACCTCGCCGACAAGGCGGCGCTGGCCCGGATGGCCTCCGCCGAGTTCCAGCACTACCAGCGGCTGCACGACCGGCTCGCCGAGGTCGGCGCCGACCCGCAGGACGCGATGCGGCCCTTCGTCGAGCCGCTGGAGCTGTTCCACCGGATGACGGCGCCCGCGGACTGGCTGGAGGGCCTGGTCAAGGCCTACGTCGGCGACGCCATCGCGACCGACTTCTACCGCGAGGTGGCCGTCCGGCTGGACGACGACACCCGCGACCTGGTGCTGAGCGTCATGTCCGACACCGGCCACGCCCAGTTCGCCGTCGACAAGGTCCGCCAGGCGATCGAGGCCGACCCGCGGGCCGGCGGCCGGCTCGCCCTGTGGGGCCGGCGGCTGATGGGCGAGGCGCTCAGCCAGGCCCAGCGGGTGGTCGCCGAGCGCGACGCGCTGTCCAACCTGCTGGTCGGCGGTGTCCAGGTGCAGGGCTTCGACCTGGTCGAGGTCGGCAAGATGTTCAACCGGATCACCGAGGCGCACACCAGGCGGATGGCCGCCCTCGGCCTGGCCTCCTAGGACGGCGCTCAGGCCGCCCGGTGCCGCCGCGAAGCGCGGTGGGTGCCGGGCCGGTGCGGGTGGTGCCGGTGCGCCGGGGCGCGCCCGGAGGCGTGGTCCGGCCGGGCCAGCAGCGAGGTGAGCACGCCCGAGGCCACCGCAGCGGCCGCGACGGACACCGCCGGCTGGCGCCCGTCCACGCCGAAGTGTGCGACCACCCCGCCGACCAGCGCCGCCGCCAGCGCGGTGCCCAGCGTCAGGGACCGGGTGGCCCGGAAGTACCCGGGCAGGACCAGCAGGGCGGTGCAGCCCGTGACCAGGCCGACGAGGGCGAAGGCGATCGACTCGACCATCAAGGCTGCCTCCCGGGGGACGGGCGTGCGGCACCGGCGCCGCACCCTCGCCGTACCCCGCCCCGCCTGGCCGTACACGCGACGGTGCCCCGCTCCCTCGCGGGAACGGGGCACCGGACGATCCTGTGCGACGGCGCCTCAGGAGGTGCCGAAGCCGACCTTGCGGGCGGCCTGCTCGCCGATCTCCACGTACGCCAGGCGCTCGGCCGGGACGATGATGCGGCGGCCGTGCTCGTCGGACAGTGCGAAGATCTTCTCCGAGCCCTCCAGCGCCTTCGCGACCGCGCTCTGGACCTCATCGGCAGTCTGCGAGCTCTCGATCACGATCTCGCGCGGCGCGTTCTGCACGCCGATCTTGACCTCCACGGCTTCCGTCCCTCCGGGGTTGCAGCCTCCACGCACGGCCACCCGACCGCCTGGACAAGCGTTCGCGGCGACCGCGCCGTACGGCTTCACCATAGAGCACCGGATCACCGGCCAGGCGAAGGTCGGCGGATCAGCCCTGGTGGGCGGTGCCCTCGCCGGGCTGCTCGCCCGAGTGCATCGGGAAGCCCTTCAGCCCGCGCCACGACAGGCTGGCGACCAGCCGCACCGCCTCGTCGCGGGGGATCTCCAGGCCCTGCGAGAGCCAGTACCGGGCGGTGATCTGGGCCAGACCGCAGACCCCGGCGGCGAGCAGCTTGGACTCCGCCTCGGGCAGGTCGGTGTCCTCCTGGATCACCTTGCTGACCAGCGTCGCGCTCGCCTCGGAGGCCCGCTCGACCCGCTCGCGCACGGCCGGCTCGTTGGTGAGGTCCGACTCGAAGACCAGCCGGAAGGCGCCGGACTCGCTGGAGACGTAGTTGAAGTACGCCTCCATGGTGTTGGCCACCCGCTGCTTGTTGTCGGTGGTCGTCGACAGGGCCTCGCGGGTCGATTCGACGAGGGCGTCGCAGTGCTTGTCCAGCAGCGCCAGGTAGAGCTCCAGCTTCCCGGGGAAGTGCTGGTAGAGCACCGGCTTGCTGACCCCGGCGCGGTCGGCGATGTCGTCCATGGCGGCCGCGTGGTAGCCCTGCGCGACGAACACCTCCTGGGCGGCACCGAGCAGTTGTTCACGGCGGGCGCTTCGCGGCAGGCGGGCACCGCGCGGGCGCTCCTGCGCCTCCTGGATGGCCGTCACGGCGCTCCTCACTTCGGGTCTGTTCGCGGCTGGCAAGATGGCCGATTCTACTTTTCGGTAACCGCGCCCGCGTTCGGCGAAGGCGAGAAAAGACGATCGGCCTGGTTGTCAGGAGCCCACAATACGGCGCTGACCTCGGCCTCGGCAGTGGTGTGACGGAGGCGGCCGACGGCCGGACCACCTCGGGGCGGTCGACCGGGGCTCACTACCATCGTCCACCATGAGCAGCGCTGAGCAGCAGGTACGTACGGTCGAGGTCCCCGGCGCGGTGCTCGCGGTGCACCGCCCCGTCGACGGCGCCGCCGACGGGCGTGAGCCCGGGCTCTTCGTGCACGGCCTCGGCGGCTCCGCCGCCAACTGGGAGGCCCTGATGGGCCGGCTCTCCGGACAGGTCGACGGCGAGGCCGTGGACCTGCCCGGGTTCGGCCGCTCCAACCCGCCCACCGACGGCAACCTCACCGTCTCCGGGCACGTGCGCGCGGTGATCGGCTACCTGGAGGCCTCCGGCCGCGGCCCGGTCCACCTGTTCGGCAACTCGCTGGGCGGCGCGGTCGCCGTCCGGCTGGCGGCCCTGCGCCCGGACCTGGTGCGCAGCCTCACCCTGGTCTCCCCGGCCCTGCCCGAGCTGCCCCCGCAGCGCTCCGCCTGGCCGACCGCCCTGCTCGCGGTGCCCGGGGTGCCCGCGCTGCTGCGCCGGCGGTCCACGGGCGGGCGCGACGTCGAGGCGGCCACCGAGGACCTGCTGCGGCTGGTCTACGGCGACCCGGACAGCCTGAGCCCGGCGACCCGGGCCCTCGCGGTGGCCGAGTACCGACGCCGACTGGAGGTGCCGCACGCGATGCAGGCGCTGGTCGGCTCGGCCCGCGGCATCGTCTCGGCGTACACCGAGCGCGGCGACCAGGCGCTGTGGCGGCAGGCCGAGCAGGTCGAGGCGCCGGTGCTGCTGGTCTACGGGCTGCGCGACAAGCTGGTCTCCTACCGCTCGGCCCGCCGCGCCTGCGCGGCCTTCGCGGACGCCCGGCTCCTGGTGCTGCCGGAGTCCGGGCACGTGGCGATGATGGAGCACCCCGAGGCGGTCGCCCGGGCGGTGCGGGAACTGATCGCGCACACCGAGGGCTGAGCGCGCCCCTGCGGGCTGGGCGTGCGCCCGTGCGGGGCCGCGCGGGCGACCGGGCATGCCGCCCGGTAACGGTCCGGCTCGGGCCGAGGTCACGGCGGTTCACTCGATCAGGTGGCAGGCAGGCATGTGACCGATGGATCGGCCTGGGCCGGTCCTACCTTTCTGCTGTCGGACCGAACAGGTGTGGGGGAGTCGCGGCCGCCGGAGGAACCGGAGGGCGGCCGCGGCCGAGGGGCCCGGCGGGTCGGGCCCGACCGTCGGAGCGGGCGGGCGCCCGGGGGACCGGAACGCGGCGCGTTCGCGACCGGGCCGCCGGCGGGCCGCACGCAGTCACCCGCGACGCCGGCCCGGGCGACCGGACTCCCCGGCCCCGACCGTCCCCGCCGCCGTGCGGGGGCGCCCCGGGCGACTGCCCGGGCCGTCCGGAAATCCGTCGATCCGTCCGCGATCCCGCCCAGCGAATCCGCTCTGCCCTGGAGGTCTCCCGTGCGCGTTGCCCTGCTCACCGAGGGTGCCCGTCCGCATCCCCAGCGTGGCGCCGGAGGCTGGTGCGACCGGCTGGCCGAGGGCCTGCCGGAGCACGGGTTCGAGCTGTACCTGCTGACCGGCCCGGAGGGCGCGGGGCCCGAGCGGCCGTCGCCCGCCCGGCGCGGCGCGTACGAGCTGGCGCTGTGGGGGCGCAGGCCGGGCGGCCGGGCGCCGGGCGCGCTGCGCAGACGCCGGTACGCCGGAGCGTACGAACAACTGGTGCGGGCACTCGTGCTGCCCGGGGAGCGGGCCGGCTTCGGCCCCGGGCTGTACCGGCTGGCGGCGCTCGCCCGGGAGGACGGCGCGCTGCCCGCCTTCCTGGCCTCCGCGCACGCCCGCCGGCTGCTGGAGCGGATCTGGCGGCTGCCCGGCGTGGACACCGCGGCCGGGCAGCCGCTGGTGTGCGACGTGCTGGTCGCGGCGGACCTGCTGGAGCAGTGCCTGCGCCCGCTGTCCGCGCCCTGGTACGGCACCGGTCCCGGCGGCCTCGGCGCGGTCGACCTGTGCCACGTGGTCGGCGGCGGCCCGGCCGCGCTGCCCGCCCTGGTGGCCCGGCACCTGCACGGGGTGCCGTTCGTGGTGACCGAGCACGGCCTGCACCTGCGCGACCAGTACCTCGGCTACCGCGAGGCGCCGTACCGGTGGCCGGTCCGGGCCCTGCTGCTGTCCTTCTTCCGGGCGCTCACCGAGGAGACCTACCGGCAGGCCGCGATACTCACCCCCGGCAGTGCCCACGACCAGCAGTGGCAGCGCCGCTGCGGGGCCGACCCGGCCCGCACCCGGGTCGTGTACGAGGGCACGCCGGCGGTCGACCGCCCGGCCGCCGGGCCGGAGCCCGCGGCGCCGGTCCTGGTGTGGGCGGGCGCGCTGGAGCCGGGGCGGGACCCGGAGCTCGCGCTGCACGCCTTCGCCCGGGTCCGCGCCGCACTGCCCGCCGCCCGGCTGGTGGTGTACGGCGAGGAGGTGGTGCCCGGCTACCGGGCGCACTGCGCGGCGGTGGCCGAACGCTTGGGGGTGGCCGAGGCGGTGGACTTCGCCGGGCGGCCCGGCTCGCTCGCCGGGGCCTGGGAGTCGGGCACGGTGGCGGTCTTCTCGGGGCTCTCCCAGCGCAGCCCCCGGCTGCTCGCGGACGCGATGCTCAGCGGCCGGGCGGTGGTCTCCACCGACGCCGGGGTGGCCCGCGAGGTGGTCGGGCCGACCGGGCTGCTGGTGCCCGCCCGCGATCCACGCGCCCTGGCCGGCGCCTGCCTGGCGCTGCTGCGCGACGAGGAGCGGCGGGGCCGGCTCGGGCTGGCCGGGCGGCTGAGGGCGCAGGAACGCTTCGCCGTGGAGCCGGTGATCGGTGCCTTCCGGGAGATCTACCTGGAGCTGGTCTCGCTGTACCCGGCTTTCCCCGGCGGCGGGGGCGGCGGCGAGGACGGGCCGGTGCCGCGCCCGTTCGCCCGCCCTGCCGAGTACTGGCCGGCCGACGGTCCGCGCGGCGGTGCGCAGGAGGCTCCGGCGGACGGCGGCGGCTCCGGCGACGAGCAGTGCGGCGGCACCGGCCGGACCGGGGTGCGGGAGCCGGCCGGGCAGCGGACGGCCGAACTCGCGGAGGCCCTCTGATGTCCGGCGTCACCCTGCTCGGCAGCAGCGCGGACCCGGTGCGCGAGGTGATGACGGCGCACCGGGAGCTGTGCGAGCGCGCCGTCGACCCGCTGGAGATCGCCGCCGGGCTGGAGGAGGCCGGGCTCGGCCCGGACACCGCCGCCCGCTGCCGGCACGCCGACCTGTTCTCGCTGGCCGAGGAGCTGTACGCCCGGGTGCCCCGTCGGCCGCCGGTGCCCGGGCTGCCGGTGCCCGGGCCGGTGGAGCCGCGCCCGGGCGGGGCCGCCACCCGGGCCGCGCTGACGGCCGCCGCGCTGGCCGCGCTGCCCTGCGCGGGGGTGGCCGCGCTCGGGCCCCACTGGCCGGTGCTGCTGTCCGCCGCCGTCCCGTTGGTGCTGCTGCCCGCGCTGACCGCGCCGACCCCGGCCGAGCCCGGCCCGCCGTGCGCCGTGCCCGCCCGCCCGCCGGATGCCCTGGGGCCGGTGCCGGCGCCCCGGCCGCGCCCCGGCTCCCGGCTGTGCCCGGCGGCGCTGGGCCACGGGCTGGGCCTGGCCGCGCTGCTGCTGATCCCGCAGGCCGCGCCGGGCGGGGACCGCCCGCCGGCCGTCGCACTGGTGCTGGCGGCGGCGGTGTCGGCCGGGGCGGCCGAGCGGACGGCCCGCTGGTACCGGGAGGTCGGCCGCGGCCACCTGGGCGCGGCGGGCACCCTGGCCGGGTTCCGGGCCCGGATGCGTCCGGTGCTCCCGGTCGCGCTGGCCCTGTACCTGGCGGTGCTCGGGGCGCTGAGCTTCGCCGCGCTGGCCGTGCCGGCCGTGGCCGCGCCGCGCCCCTGGCCGGGCCACGGTGACGGGCTGCTGCACCTGGCGGCCGAGCGGGCCGGCCTCGCCCAGTGGGCGGCGCAAGGCGTGCTGGGCCTGCTGCTGGTGCTGTCGGTGCTGCTGGCGCGGTGCGGCCGGACGGCGGCCGCCGCGGCGGGGACGTGCGCCGGGGCCGCCGCGGTGCTCGGGCCGCTCGCGCTGGGGCGCTCCGCCCCGGAGGCCTGGCTGCTGGGTGGCGGGACCGTCGCGGTGGCGCTGCTGGCGTACGCCGGGGCGGTGCTCGGCCGGGCCGGCTCGCACCGTTGAGCGCCGTGTCGAGCACCGTCCGCCTCCGTCGCAAACCCCTGTTCGACCTTTGTTGGGGTCCGGTTCGCGGTCCCCGCTTTCGTCCCGTTCGTTGAACTTCGTTGAATTCGGTCCGCCAGGTCGTCCCGAACTGGCTTCGTGGAAGGACACCCCCGATGAGGGTGCTGCTGCTGGGCGCCGACGGCTTCATCGGCCGCCGGGTCACCGATCGTCTGCTGATGGACCAGGAGTTGCAGGTGACGGTGCTCGGCCGGCGCGACTCGGCCGACATCCGCTTCGACCTGACCACCGGGAGCCCGGGCGCGCTGGCCCGGTTCCTGGACGCGGTCGCGCCGCAGGTGGTGATCAACTGCGCGGGCGCCACCTACGGCAGCTCGCGCACCCTGATCCGGGCGAACACGCTGGCCGTCGCGACCGTCTGCGAGGGCATCCGGCGCAGCCGGGAGCCGGCCCGGCTGGTGCACGTCGGCTCGGCCGCCGAGTACGGGCCGGTGCCCGGCGGGGTGCCGGTCTCCGAGCAGGCCGAGCCGCGGCCGGTCGGCCCGTACGGGGTGTCCAAGCTGGCCGGGACGGAGCTGGTGCTGGCCTCCGGGCTGGACGCGGCGGTGCTGCGGGTGTTCGACGTGGTGGGCCCGGGGGCGCCGACCGCCTCGCTGTTCGGGCGGCTGGCCGAGGGCCTGCGGCGGGCGCTGGAGCGGGACGAGCACCAGGTGCGGATGCCGGACCTGTCCGGATACCGGGATTTCGTGGACGTGCGGGACGTCGCCCGGGCCATCCAGGCGGCCGCGGTGTCGGCCGCCACCGGGGTCGTCAACATCGGCAGCGGACACGCCGTCCGGGCCCGGGACGCGGCCCAGCTGCTGGTGCGGGCCTCGGGCTTCGAGGGGCAGATCGTCGAGGAGAACCGGCAGGTCCTGCTGCCCGCGCAACTCGCCGGGTCGGCGGGTGGCGACCACCACCTGCCCGGCCATCACCTGCCCGGGCACCACCTGCCCGGGCACCGGCCGGAGGGGCACCGCCCGGAGGGCCGGGGGGTGCCGGGCGAGCCGGTGCCGTGGCGGCAGGCGGACGTGCGCACCGCCCGGGACCGTCTCGGATGGCGGACACAGGTGCCGCTGGAGGAGTCGCTGGGAGACATCTGGCTGGAGACGGCCTGTCGGGTGTGACGGCGCCGCGCGGTGCCCCGGGCCCGTCAACCACGGGCCCGGGGCGCCTTCCGGGGCCCTGTCGCCGGTTCCACGATCCGGCGCCGCCCATCTCGCCCATCGGACGGGCTGTCTCGGAATACCGCAGGGGCGTGACACTGTTGGCCTAGAGAGCCACCCGAGTGGCGGAGCAGCAACCCAACGCCGAGGTTGGCCCTGGCCACCCGAACAAGACCCATCGGAGTCCCCGTGTCGTTGCCACCCCTGGTCGAGCCGGCCGACGAGCTCACCGTTGACGAGGTCCGCCGGTACTCCCGCCACCTGATCATCCCGGACGTGGGCATGGCGGGGCAGAAGCGGCTGAAGAACGCCAAGGTGCTGTGCGTCGGCGCCGGCGGTCTCGGCTCGCCCGCGCTGCTCTACCTGGCCGCCGCCGGTGTCGGCACGCTGGGCATCGTCGAGTTCGACGTGGTGGACGAGTCGAACCTGCAACGTCAGGTGATCCACGGCCAGTCGGACGTCGGCCGCTCCAAGGCGGAGTCGGCGCGTGACTCGGTCAAGGAGATCAACCCCTACGTCAACGTGGTGCTGCACGAGGAGCGCCTCGACAACTCCAACGTCATGGAGATCTTCTCCGGCTACGACCTGATCGTGGACGGCACCGACAACTTCGCCACCCGCTACCTGGTGAACGACGCCGCGGTGCTGCTCGGCAAGCCGTACGTGTGGGGCTCGATCTACCGCTTCGACGGCCAGGCCAGCGTGTTCTGGGCCGAGCACGGCCCCTGCTACCGCTGCCTCTACCCCGAGGCCCCGCCGCCGGGCATGGTCCCCTCCTGCGCGGAGGGCGGCGTGCTGGGCGTGCTGTGCGCGTCCATCGGCTCGATCCAGGTCAACGAGGCGATCAAGCTGCTGGCCGGCATCGGTGACCCGCTGGTCGGCCGGCTGATGATCTACGACGCCCTGGAGATGAACTACCGCCAGGTGAAGGTCCGCAAGGACCCGAACTGCGCCGTCTGCGGTGAGAACCCGACGGTCACCGAGCTGATCGACTACGAGGCCTTCTGCGGCGTCGTGTCCGAGGAGGCGCAGGCCGCCGCCGCCGGTTCGACCATCACCTCGCAGCAGCTCAAGCAGTGGCAGGACGACGAGGAGGACATCTACCTCATCGACGTCCGCGAGCCCGGCGAGTACGAGATCGTCAACATCCCCGGCGCGGTGCTGATCCCGAAGAACGAGTTCCTGATGGGCGACGCGCTGGAGAAGCTGCCGCAGGACAAGAAGATCGTGCTGCACTGCAAGTCCGGTGTGCGCTCGGCCGAGGTGCTGGCCGTGGTGAAGGCGGCCGGCTTCGGCAACGCCGTCCACCTGGGCGGCGGCGTGCTCGGCTGGGTGAACCAGATCGAGCCGCACAAGCCGGTCTACTGACCGACGCTCCACGCGGAAGGGCCCGCCGTCCGGCGGGCCCTTTCCGTTTGCGCGGGGAGGTCCGGACCGCCCCGGGGCCGCTCAGAGCGCGTTCTTGCGCTGGAGCACGTTGTAGGCGATCCAGCCCGGCAGCACCGGCAGCCAGAAGGTGAGCGCCCGGTAGAGGAAGACCGCCGGGGTGGCGACCGAGAGGGAGACGTCCGCGGCGGTCAGGGCGCCGATCAGGGCGACCTCGACCGGGCCGATGCCGCCCGGGGTGGGGATCGCCGAGCCGGCCGCGTTGGCGGTCAGGAAGACCACCGCGACGGCCGAGAAGCTGACGTCGCCGCCGAAGGCCTGCACCGAGAAGTCCAGGCAGGCGGTGAAGGAGAGGGTCAGCAGCAGGATGCCGCCGAAGCCGGTGACCAGCTTGCTGGGCGTCTGCATCAGGTCGAGCATCCGCGGCACCACGCCGAAGAACAGCGAGCGCAGCCGGCCCAGCACGAAGCGGCGCAGCGGCGCGACGGCGGCCACCACCAGGGCGAGCACGGCGGCGGTCAGCACGCCGATGATCACCGCCCGGGAGGCGGAGAGGTCGCCGTTGGTCTGGCTGCCGGTGATCAGGCCGAAGCTGAACAGCAGCAGCAGGTGCCCGGCCAGGCCCGCCAGCTGGGAGGCGCCGACCGAGGCGACCGCCTGGCCGGAGCGGATGCCGGCCCTTTGCAGGTAGCGGGTGTTGAGCGCGATGCCGCCGATCGCGGCGGGGGCGACCAGTTTCACGAAGGAGCCGGCCAGCTGGGCCGCGACGGTGCGCCGGAACGGCAGCCGCTCGGGGACGAAGCCGGTCAGGCTCATCGCGGCGGCGACGTAGCTGAACGCGGCCGCCAGCAGAGCCGCCGCCGCCCAGGCCCAGTTCAGCTGGGAGAGCTTGAGCTGGGCCGGCTTGATGGTGGTCAGTGCCAGGTAGGCGGCGAAGGTGAGCGCGATCACCATGATCAGGCTCTTCGGCTTCAGCCGTTCCAGCTTGGCCGGGGCCATCGGGGCCTCGGGGGCGATCTGGAGGATCTGGCCGCGGATGCGGCTCAGCAGGTCCTCGCCGGCCGCCGCGATGTCCTCCTCGGCCTGCTGCTGGGTGCGCTCGCCGGCCGCGACCTGCTCCAGCGCCCTGGCCCGGGCGGCGGCCTTGCGCTCCTTGGTGAGCTTGGCGAGGTCGACCCGGGTGGAGCGGCTCATCCCGACCGGCTGGAGCAGCGGCAGCGCCTGGGCCACCCGCTCGGCGCCGAGCACCGCGTTGGCGGTGGCGACGGCGCGCTCCGGGCCGACCCGCAGCGCGAAGGTGGTGAGCAGCTGGGCGACGTCGATCCGCAGCGTCAGGTCGGTGGCGGCGATGTCACCGCCGGAGAGGTTGACGAGGCAGCCGGTCCGCTCGTCCACCACCAGCAGCGACTCGCCGGTGAGCCGGCGGTGGGCGATCCGGCGCTCGTGCAGGGCGGCCACCGACTGCCAGATCGAGGCCATCACCGGGTCGGTGACCTCCTCGTCGGCGAGCTCGTCCAGGGTGCAGCCCTCGACGTTCTCGTACACCAGGATCGCGGCGTCCGGGCCGAGCTCGGAGGTGGCGACCAGCTGCGGTGCGCAGGCGCCCGAGGCGGCCGCCGCGTACGCGATCAGGGCCTCCTGCTCCAGCGCCTGGCGCAGCGACTG
Organism: Kitasatospora sp. NPDC093102; assembly: GCF_040683915.1. Classification (NCBI taxonomy): domain Bacteria; kingdom Bacillati; phylum Actinomycetota; class Actinomycetes; order Kitasatosporales; family Streptomycetaceae; genus Kitasatospora; species Kitasatospora sp. NPDC093102. Next base: position 164,796 of record NZ_JBFBFA010000003.1, read on the forward strand.
GGGACTGCGGCGCACCGCGACCGAGCGCAGCCGCAGCCGTCGCCAGCCCCGGTAGAAGAAGCCGGAGGCCTGCTGCTCGCGGTCGATGATGTGCACGTCCAGCGGGGGGCCGTCCTGCTGGATGACGTGGTAGCGGCGGGTGCCGCCGGGGGCGTCGGGGGCGCGCACGGCGCCGGCCGGGGTGAAGCCGACCTTGCGCAGGCCGATCATCAGGTGCTGGCCGGTGGGCCGGATGTTGGGGGAGCCGATCGCGTAGAGCGTGCCGTAGGCGACGGACCAGCCGATCAGCACGGTGAGCAGCAGCGACAGCGGGGTGGTGTAGCCGCCGAGCAGCTCGGTGATCCCGCTGAAGACCACCACCACCCACAGGGCGATCCGCCAGCGCGGTCTGCTCGACATGCCGACGGCGGTCATGTAGGCGATCACCGGGGCGAGGTAGCCGTGCACCGGGTCGGTGAGGGTGCCGTTGCTGTCCATCGGCAGCCGGGTCAGCGCTTCCCGGATGTTGTCGGAGGCGCCTTCGGCCACCCACCAGTCGATGCCGAGCGAGACGCCGTACGCCAGCACCGAGGCGAGCACGCCGTCGGCGACCCGCAGGCCGTCGCGTTTGATCAGCCGCTCGACGGCGAAGGCCAGCGGGACCGCGAGCACCGCGACGCTGGAGATCAGGCCGGTGATGGTGGAGAACACCGCGGAGAAGTGCGGTGCGTTGGTGGCGATGTCCTGTTCGATGCCGGTGGTGGTCGAGGTGGCGATGCCGGCCAGCAGGAAGACGGCGACGATCCCGAGGACGCCGGCCAGGAAGCGGATCAGGTCGGACGGGCGGTGCGCGCGGGCGGCGAGCAGCGGCTCGTCGACGTCCAGGTGCGGGGCGTCGTCCAGCGCGTCGTGGTCGTCGGGCGGGCCGGCGGGGGCCTCCGGGCCGGCGGCCGCGGGTTCCGGGGCGGCCGGTTCCGGGGCCGTGGTGGTCTCGGCCGGGGGCGGGCCGGGCTGTCCGGGGGTCTTCGCGGGTGCGGGGGTCTTGATCGTCCGGTCCTTGATCAGGGAGACTTCCGGCGTCGGCCCCGGTTCGGGCCGGCCTTCGCTCTCGTTCCCGGGCGCCGACGGCACGGCGGCAGCGGACTCGTCGGAGTCCTTGTCCACGCCCACGTCAGCCGTCCCGGTCATCTGGTCTTGTCCTCGTATCACCACTCACCGCCCCGGAAGATGGTGGCATGCCCCGGCCCCCCGTGCGGGACAGGGGGCGAATCAGGCGCGGCGGTTCGATCGCACGGTGCCGCGGGTTCGCCCCCATAGGGAAGGATGCCGCAGGTGACGGACGTAACACACGACGGTCTTCCGGATGCCCTGCCACCGTTCGCCGAACTGGTGCTCGATCTGACCGAGCGGATTCCACCCGGCCGGGTGATGACCTACGGCGACGTCGCCGAGTACCTCGGCCAGGGCGGCCCCCGGCAGGTCGGCCGGGTGATGGCACTGTACGGCGGCTCGGTGCCCTGGTGGCGGGTGATCCGCGCGGACGGCCGCCTCCTGCCCGGGCACGAACAGCGCGCCCTCGCCCACTACGGCGAGGAGGGCACCCCGCTGCGCGAACTCGCCGACCCGCCCCGGGTCGACCTCGGGCGGGCCCGCTGGGACGGCGAGGAGAACCGGGCGAAACCGCCACACGAGCGGGATTGACGGGGCAGGATCGTAGGCTCGATGCGGGCGGGCCCGGCGGGTCCGCCTCCGCCATGCCCCAGTTCGACCTCAGGACCACTACGTGAGCTCCCCCTACCGGCTCGTGCGCAGCCCGCTCGTCCAGCCCGATCCGCCCGTGCTGGACGCCTACCAGCGCGCCGTGGTCGAGCACGCCGGCGGGCCGCTGCTGGTCCTGGCCGGCCCCGGCACGGGCAAGACCACGACGCTGGTCGAGGCGGTCGCCCGGCGGATCGAGGACGGCACCGACCCCGAGCGGATCCTCGTCCTCACCTTCAGCCGCAAGGCCGCGACCGAGCTGCGCGACCGGATGTCCGGCCGGCTCGGCAGCTCGGCCGCCGCCCCGCAGGCCACCACCTTCCACTCCTTCTGCTACGCCCTGCTGCGCGCCCACCAGGACCCGGAGGACTACGCCGAGCCGCTGCGGCTGCTCTCCGGCCCCGAGCAGGACGTCATGGTCCGCGAACTGCTGGCCGGCGGCGCCGAGGACGCCAAGCTCGGCAGCACCCGCATCGAGTGGCCGCTGGACCTGCGGGCCTGCCTGACCACCCGCGGCTTCGCCGACGAGGTCCGCGCCGTCCTCGCCCGCAGCCGCGAACTGGGCCTCGGCGAGGCCGAGCTGGAGCGCTTCGCCCGAGGCGTCCAGCGCCCCGACTGGGCCGCCGCCGCGCACTTCCTGGCCGACTACCTCGACGTGCTCGACCTGCGCGGCGTCCTCGACTACGCCGAACTCGTCCACCGCGCCGTGCTGCTCGCCGAGCGCCCCGAGGTCGGCGAGCAGCTGCGGCGGCGCTACGAGGTCGTCTTCGTCGACGAGTACCAGGACACCGACCCCTCCCAGGTCCGGCTGCTGCGCCAGCTGGCCGGCGGCGGGCGCGACCTGGTCGCGGTCGGCGACCCGGACCAGTCGATCTACGCCTTCCGCGGCGCCGACATCAACGGCATCCTCGACTTCCCGCAGACCTTCCGGCAGGCCGACGGCAGCCCCGCCGAGGTCAAGGTGCTGCGGGTCTCCCGCCGCTCCGGCGCCGTGCTGCTCGCCGCCTCCCGGGAGGTCGCCCGCCGGATGCCGATGGGCCGGCTGCCCGCCGACAAGCTCGCCCAGCACCGCGCCCTGCTGCCCTCCCGGGAGGGCGGGAGGGTCGAGGTCTACACCTACCCGACCCCCGGCGCCGAGCTGGACTCGATTGCCGACCTGCTGCGCCGCGCCCACCTGGAGGACGGCGTGCCCTGGGGCGAGATGGCCGTGCTCGTCCGGGCCGGCGCCCGCTCCATCCCCGGCGTGCGGCGGGCGCTCGGCGCGGCCGGCGTCCCGCTGGAGATCGACGGCGACGACCTGCCGCTGCGCGAGGAGCCGGCCGTCGCCCAGCTGCTGCTCGCCCTGCGGGTCTGCGCCGAGCAGGCCACCCGGGACAAGCAGGGCGACCCGGACGCTCCCGACCCGCTCACCACCGAATTGGCGCACGCCCTGCTCACCGGCCCGCTCGGCGGCCTCGACGGCTCCGACCTGCGCCGCCTCGGCCGGGCCCTGCGCGAGGAGGAGCGCGCCGCGCTGCGCGCCGACGGCCGCCCCGCCACCGCCCCGCGCCCGGCCGGCGAGCTGATCCGCGAGGCCCTCGCCGAACCCGAGCGCCTCGTCGCCCTCGACCCCGCGCACGCCCGCCGGGCCCGCGACCTCGGCACCCTGCTGCGCAAGGTCCGCGAGCTGCTGGCCGGCGGCTGCACCGCCGAGGAGGCGCTCTGGGAGCTGTGGGACGGCAGCCGCCGCTGGCGCGAACGCCTGGAGCGGGCCGCCCTGCGCGGCGGCGCGGGCGGCCGCAACGCCGACCGCGACCTGGACGCGCTGTGCGCCCTGTTCGAGACCGCCGCCCGGGCCGAGGAGCAGGTCACCGGCCACCGCAGCGCCCTGGACCTGCTCGCCGAACTCGAAGCCCAGGACATCGCCGCCGACACCCTCACCGTCCGGGCCGTGCGCCCCGAGGCGGTGCGGCTGATGACCGCCCACCGGTCCAAGGGCCTGGAGTGGCGCCTGGTCGTGGTGGCCGGCGTCCAGGACGGCCTCTGGCCCGACCTGCGCCGCCGCGGCTCCCTGCTGGAGGCCGACCGGATCGGCCGCGACGGCCTCGCCGAACCGCTCTCCCCGGGCGCGCTGCTCGGCGAGGAGCGCCGGCTCTTCTACGTCGCCGCGACCCGGGCCAAGGAGCGGTTGATCGTCACCGCCGTCAAGGCCCCCGCCGACGACGGCGACGAGCCGTCCCGCTTCCTGCGCGAGCTCTACCGCGAGGACGTCGACCCCAGGACCGGCAAGGTGGTCCGTCGCACCCCGCCGGTCACCGTCGAGGACGTCACCCACCGCCCGCGCCGCCCGCTGTCGGTGGCCGCGCTGGTCGCCGAACTGCGCGCGGTCACCGTCGACCCCGCCCGCTCGCCCGAACTGCGCCGCGCCGCCGCCGAACGGCTCGCCACCCTCGCCGCCGCCACCGACGAGGAGGGGCTGCCGCTGGTGCCCGCCGCCCACCCCGAGCGCTGGTGGGGGCTGGACGACCCGACCACCGCCCCCGAGCCGCTGCGCAGCGCCGACGCGCCGGTCCGGCTGTCCGGCAGCGGGCTGGAGCAGCTGGAGAGCTGCTCCCTGCAGTGGTTCCTGGACAAGGAGGTCAAGGCGCGCGGCGCGGGCTCGGCCGCCCAGGGCTTCGGCAACGTGGTGCACGCCCTCGCCGACGAGGTCGGCTCCGGCCGCACCCCCGCCGACCTCGCCGTGCTCATGGAGCGGCTGGACACCGTCTGGGACGCGCTGGCGTTCGACGCCCCCTGGAAGTCCCACCAGGAGAAGGCCGAGGCCCGCGCCGCCCTGGAGCGCTTCCTCAACTGGCACGTCCTGGAGCGCGGCCGGGACCTCGTCGCCACCGAGCACGGCTTCGACGTCACCCTCGACGTCGGCGGCGTCTCGGTGCGCATCCGGGGCTCGATGGACCGGGTGGAGAAGGACGCGGCCGGGCGCGCCTACGTGGTCGACTTCAAGACCGGCAAGCAGATGCCCACCGACAAGTCGCTGCCCGAGCACAAGCAGCTCGCCGTGTACCAGCTCGCCGTCCGGGCCGGCGCCCTCGACGAGCTGCCCGGCTTCACCGCGCACCCGCCGGACACCGGCGGCGCCGAACTGGTCCACCTGCGCGAGCCCGCCGCCAAGGCCGCCCAGGACGCCCCGAAGGTGCAGCGGCAGGAGCCGCCGCAGGGCGAGCCCTGGATCGAGAACCTGCTCGCCGAGGCGGCCGGGAAGGTCCTCGCCGAGCGCTTCGTCCCGCAGACCGGCGGCGGCTGCGACCGCTGCGCCTTCCGCCGCAGCTGCTCGGCCCAGCGCGACGGCGCCCAACTGGTCGAGTGAGGGTTGTCCGCCGCTCCGGTTACGGTTGCGGGGTGACCGCCGTGCTCAGCCATCCCGACCAGCTCAAGGAGCTGCTGGGGATCCCGTTCAACCGGGAGCAGATGGCGGCCATCGGCGCCCCCCTGGAGCCGGCCGTGATCGTGGCCGGCGCCGGCTCCGGCAAGACCACGGTGATGGCCGCCCGGGTCGTCTGGCTGGTCGGCTCCGGTGCCGTACGGCCCGAGGAGGTGCTCGGCCTCACCTTCACCAACAAGGCCGCCGGCGAGCTCTCCGAACGGGTGCGCGCCGCCCTGCTGCGCGCGGGCGTGGCCGAGGCCGACGCCGCCGAGCCGCTCGGGGACCCGGAGATCTCCACCTACCACGCCTTCGCCGGCCGCCTGCTCAAGGAGCACGGCCTGCGGATCGGCATCGAGCCGGACGTCCGGCTGCTCGCCGACGCCACCCGCTTCCAGCTCGCCGCCAAGGTCCTGCGCGCCGCCCGCGGTCCGTTCCCCGCGCTCACCGGCACCTTCGCCAACCTGGTCGCCGACCTGACCGCGCTGGACGGCGAGCTCGCCGAGCACCTGGTCGAGCCGCAGATGCTGCGCGACTTCGACGAGGAGCTGCTGGACACCCTCGCCACCGTCAAGCTGACCAACGACGACCTGCGGGCCGTCCCGGCCACCGCCCGGGCCCGGCTGGAGCTGCTGCGGCTGGTCGAGGACTACCGGCGCCGCAAGCGCTCCGCCGGGCTGATGGACTTCGGAGACCAGATAGCCGCCGCCGCCCGCCTCGCCCAGCAGCGCCCGGAGGTCGGCGGGCTGCTGCGCGGCCAGTTCAAGGTGGTGCTGCTGGACGAGTACCAGGACACCTCGGTCGCCCAGCGGCTGATGCTCGCCGGCCTGTTCGGCGCCGGCCCGGACGGCACCGGCAGCGGCCACCCGGTGACCGCCGTCGGCGACCCCTGCCAGGCGATCTACGGCTGGCGCGGCGCCTCCGTGGCCAACCTGGACGAGTTCCCCCGGCACTTCCCGAAGGCCGACGGCCGCCCCGCCGACCGCTACGCGCTCAGCGAGAACCGCCGCAGCGGCGGACGCCTGCTCGCCTTCGCCAACGAACTCGCCGCCCCGCTGCGGGAGATGCACGAGGGCGTGGAGGCGCTGCGCCCGGCCCCCGGCGCCGAGCAGGACGGCTACGTGCGCGCGGCGCTGCTGCCCACCCACGCCGAGGAGATCGACTGGCTCGCCGACTCGATCGCCCACCTGGTGGGCACCGGCACCGCGCCGGGCCGGATCGCCGTGCTGTGCCGCGGCGGCGCGGCCTTCCCGGACATCCACGCCGCGCTGGTCGCCCGGGAGGTGCCGGTCGAGGTCGTGGGCCTCGGCGGGCTGCTTCAGCTGCCCGAGGTGGCCGACCTGGTGGCGGTCTGCGAGGTGCTGCAGGACCCGACCGCCAACGCCGCGCTGGTGCGCCTGCTGATCGGACCGCGCTGGCGGATCGGCCCGCGCGACCTCGCGCTGCTCGGCCGCCGGGCCGCCGACCTGGTGCGCACCGACCGGCCCGAGGGCGTCGAGGCGCTGGCCGCGGCGGTCGCCGAGGCCGACCCGACCGAGGTGGTCTCGCTGGCCGACGCGGTGGAGACCTTCCTCGACGCCCCGTCCGGTGAGGAGGGGAAGCCGGACGAGCTGCCGTTCTCCGCCGAGGCGCGGGTGCGCTTCGCCCGGCTCGCCGCCGAGCTGCGCGAGCTGCGCCGCTCGCTCGCCGACCCGCTGATGGACGTGCTGCACCGGGTGCTGTCCGTCACCGGTCTGGAGGTCGAACTCGCCGCCTCCCCGCAGGCCCTGGCCGCCCGCCGGCGGGAGACCCTGCACGCCTTCCTGGACGTCGCCGCCTCCTTCGCCGACCTCGACGGCGACCCGGGACTGTCGGCCTTCCTCGGCTTCCTGCGGGCCGCCCAGGAGTACGAGCGCGGCCTGGACAGCAGCCTGCCCGGAGGCGAGGACACCGTGAAGGTGCTCACCGCGCACAAGTCCAAGGGCCTGGAGTGGGACGTGGTGGCCGTCCCGGGCCTGGTGCGGGGCGCATTCCCCTCGTCCAGCCCGCGCGAACGCTGGACGAGCACCAAGCGCGTGCTCCCGCACGCCCTGCGCGGCGACGCCGAAACTCTGCCCGACGTGCGCGGGGGGTGGAACGGGAAGTCGATGGCCGCGTTCAAGAAGGAGCTGGCCGAGCACTCCGGCATCGAGGAACTGCGCCTGGGCTACGTGGCGTTCACCCGGCCGCGGTCGCTGCTGCTGGCCTCCGGGCACTGGTGGGGGCCGAGCCAGAAGACCGTCCGCGGCCCGTCCGCCTTCCTGGAGCGGTTGCGCGAGCACTGCGAGCGGCCCGGCGCCGGCGAGGTCGAGCACTGGGCCGAGCAGCCGGAGAAGGACGCCGGGAACCCGGCACTGGCCGCACCCGTCGAGCGCCCCTGGCCGCTGCCGCTGGACCCGGCCGCCCAGCACGCCCGCCGCCGGGTCGCCGAGGTGGTGCGCGCGCGGGTGGCCGGAGCGCCCGCTCCCGAGGCCGAGGAGGCGGCCCCCGAGGACCAGCGCCAGATCGCCTCCTGGGACCGCGATCTGACCGCGCTGCTGGGCGAGTTGGAGCGGTCCCGGCGCACCGCGCGGGACGTGCCGCTGCCCGCGGCGCTGTCCGCCACCCAGCTGCTGCGGCTGGCCGCCGACCCGGACGGCTTCGCGCACGACCTGGCCCGCCCGATGCCGCGCCCGCCGCAGCCGGCGGCCCGGCGCGGCACCCGCTTCCACGCCTGGGTCCAGTCCCGGATCGAGCCGCTGCTGCTGGTCGAGCCCGGCGCCCTGCCCGGCGCCGACGACGACGGCATCGAGGACGAGCAGGACCTGGAACGGCTCAAGGAGGCGTTCCTGCGCACCCCGTACGCGCAGCGCAGGCCCCACCGGGTGGAGGTGCCGTTCCAGCTGGTGCTGGCGGGCCGGGTGGTGCGGGGGCGGATCGACGCGGTCTACCGGGAAGATGACGTGCTGTCGGAATCCGGCGGTGCGTCACGCTACGAAGTGGTGGACTGGAAGACCCACCGGGAGGAGACCGCCGACCCGTTGCAGCTCGCGGTCTACCGGCTGGCCTGGGCCGAGCACGCGGGCGTCGATCCCGAGCAGGTCACGGCTTCGTTCCTGTACGTCCGCAGTGGCCGGATCGTGCGTCCGACAGGACTTCCCGACCGAAAAGAGTTGGAACGGCTCCTGATCGGGAACAGTGACTATTGAGTCACGCAGAGCATCCAAGTCATCGCGCCAGTGCCCGAAACCTGTGCGTCGTGCACGTTTCGCGCCTATTGTGGGGTCGGTAACCGGTCAACCCCCGTGCTCCGGCCGCCAGCGAGGCCCGCATTCCCTAACCCTCAGTCATCACCGCAGGTGCCCTAGGGCATCGGCGTCTTCTGCTGGAGAGACCGAAGTTGAGCGCGACCGGATGGATCAGAGAGCGGTTCGCCGGGCCGACACCGGGGCCCGCCCCGCGCGCGACCGGCACCTGGCCGAGGACGGCACTCGCGCTGCCGTTCATCGGCATGGTGCTGATCGTCGCCCTCGACTACCTCAGTGGCACCAAGGTGACGGTCGAACCGGCCCTCACCGCCGTGCCCGCGCTGGCCGCCGTGGTCAGCCGCCGCACCTGGTACCCGCTCGCCATCGGTCTGGGCACCGAGGCGGCGGCCTTCCTGATGGCCTTCCGCAGCGACACCCTCGGCGAGTCCGTGCACGTCGCCAGCGTCTTCGCGATCCTGCTCGTCGCCACGATCGGCTGGGTCAGCGCCACCCTGAGGCTGCGCCAGGAACGGGCGCTGGCCGACGCCCAACTGGTCGCCTCGATCGCCCGCCGCGTCCTGCTGCGGCCCGTCCCCGAGCGGGTCGGCACCGTCCGCGCGGCCGTCCACTACGAGGCCGCCGCCGCGCACGCCCGGATCGGCGGCGACCTCTACGAGGTGGTCAACACCCGGCACGGGGTGCGGGCCGTGGTCGGGGACGTGCGCGGCAAGGGCCTCGGCGCGGTGGAGACGGCCGCCGCCGTGCTCGGGGCCTTCCGCGAGGCCGCCCACCAGGAGGCCGCCCTGGACCGGGTGGCCGGCTGGCTGGCCGTCAGCCTCGACCGCGCCCTGCACGAGAACGACCACCCGGGCGTGGAGGAGGAGTTCGTCACCCTGGTGCTGATCGCCGTCGGGCCCGACGGCGCCGCGGAGATCGTCAACTGCGGCCACCCCGCCCCGCTGCTGCTGCGCGGCGGGGAGGTCAGCCCGCTCGAACTCGCCGAGACCGTACCGCCGCTGGGCGTCCTCGACCCGGCCGACGTGCGTCCGCCGGTGCACCGGCTGCTGCTCCAGGGCGACGACCGGGTGCTGCTGTTCACCGACGGGGTGATCGAGGCCCGCGACCGCACGGGCGTCTTCTACCCGCTCGCCGAACGCTTCCCGCGCTGCGCCGCCGGCCACCCGGCCGACGTCCTGCAACGCCTGCACGAGGACGTGGTGCGCCACGTCGGGCGCCAGCTCGGCGACGACGCGGCCATGCTGCTGCTCCAGTTCGACCCCCCGCCCGCGCTCGGCACGGCGGGATCCCGGATCGTGAGCACCGTTCACCTCCCGGAGCAGGCAGGAGTCCTGACGCGTCAGTAGGTGCGCCCGGGCCGGCCTGCGCCTACAGCGACACCTCGACCAGCAGCGGGCGGTGGTCCGACACCGCCGCGCGCGGCGCCGCCGCCGGGCCGACCGCCGTGCGCGGCACGCCGATCGCCAGGACGTGGTCGAACTGCACCGCGGGCCGGTGCGAGGGGTAGGTCGGCGTGCGCGCCAGGTCGTGCCAGCCCTGGAGCCGGGGGCGCGGCCCGCGCACCCGGCGCCGCTGCGGCTCGGCCAGGGCCGGCCGGGCCCGCCGGGCCGCCCGCAGCTCGCGCACCCGCACCCGGGGCGCGGTGCGCTCCAGCACCGTCGCCCCGCCGAGCACCGTGCGCGGCACCGCGCCGACCAGGTTGAAGTCGCCCAGCACCAGGTACGGCTGGGGCAGGTCGGCGATCCAGCGCCGGATGCCGGCCAGCTGCGCCATGTTCCAGCCGGGGACGAAGGACAGGTGCGCCGCCACCACGGTGAACGGGCCCCGCTCGCCGTCCAGGACGGCCGCCAGCGCGGCCCGCGGCTCGTCCGGCACCGGGGTCAGCCCGCGCCGCCCGGCCACCCGCAGCGGCAGCCCGAAGGGCGCCGGGGCGAACCGCCGGGCCCGCCAGTGCCGCACCGGAAGCCTCGTCAGCAGCGCTGTCCCGTAGGAGGGCGGGGCGCCGTCGTCCACCTCGTCCGGCCCGTACACCCGCAGGCCGTTCGGGCCGGACGGCTCCGGCACCCAGCCCGCCACCGGCGCCGGGCGGCCGTGCAGCGCGGCGGCGAAGCGCCAGTCCTTGGCGCCCATCGCGGAGGCCGCCACCGCCGCCTGGTCGGTGCCGCCGGAGCGCGACTGGTGCCGGTCCACCTCCTGGAGCGCCAGCACGTCGGCGTCCAGGGCGGCCACCGCATCCGCCAGCGGCGTGCCGGCGTCGGAGGGGTAGGGCCGTGGGGCGCCGTCCGGGGCGAGCGGCTGGCCGTGCAACAGGTTGAAGGTGGCGATGCGCAACTGGCTCACACCGCACGACGGTACCCGGTCGCCGGGGGAGGGGGCCCGGCTTGAGGCGGTACGACATACCGGGTATACATACTCGGTATGTCCATCCGTCACGGTCTGCTCGCCCTGCTCGACCAGGGCCCGCGCTACGGCTACCAGCTGCGCACCGAGTTCGAGGCGCGCACCGGCGCCACCTGGCCACTCAACGTCGGGCAGGTCTATACCACGCTGTCGCGCCTTGAGCGTGACGGGCTGGTCGAGCCCGCGGGGGAGGACGGCGAGGGCCACCAGTTCTACGCCGCCACCGACGCCGGCCGGGAGGAACTGCGGACCTGGTTCGACACCCCGGTGCCCCGGACCAACCCCCCGCGCGACGAACTGGCGATCAAGCTCGCCATGGCGGTGACCGTCCCCGGGGTGGACGTCTCCGCCGTCGTCCAGGGCCAGCGTCGGCACAGCATCAAGGCGCTCCAGGACTACACCCGGCTCAAGGGCCGCGCCCTGTCCGGCGAGGCGCGCCCCGGCACGGTGCCCTCGGACGGCCACGACCTGGCCTGGCTGCTCGTCCTCGACCAGCTGATCTTCCAGACCGAAGCGGAGATCCGCTGGCTCGACCACTGCGAGACCCGGCTCGCCCAGCAGGCCGAAGTCCTGCAGAACCGCACCGCCGAGGCCGCCCGCGACGGCGCCGCGCCCGCCAAGCGCGGCCGCCGCGTGCGCACCTGAGCCCCCGCAACACCCGAACCACCAGGCCCGGCCCCGAGCCCGGGCCCACACCCAGCACAAGGGGGGAATTCGTGTCCCACACCGAAGAGGCCCGGCAGGCGCCGGTGCTCCACCTGGAGAACGTCACCCGCGTCCACGGCCACGGCGCCGCCGAGGTCCAGGCCCTGCGCGGCGTCGACCTCAAGGTCCACCCCGGCGAGTTCGTCGCCGTCATGGGCCCCTCCGGCTCCGGCAAGTCGACCCTGCTCACCCTGGCCGGCGGCCTGGACACCCCGAGCGGCGGCCGGGTCCTGGTCGAGGGCGTCGCCCTCGGCGAGCTCAACCGCAAGAAGCTCGCCCAGGTCCGCCGCCGCTCCGTCGGCTACGTCTTCCAGGACTACAACCTGATCCCGGCGCTCACCGCCGCCGAGAACATCTCGCTGCCGCGCGAACTCGACGGGCTGTCCACCCGCGCCGCCCGCCGCGAGGCCCTCGCCGCCCTGGAGGAGCTCGGCATCCCCGAACTCGCCGACCGCTTCCCCGACGACATGTCCGGCGGCCAGCAGCAGCGCGTCGCCATCGCCCGCGCCCTGATCGGCGACCGCCGCCTCGTCCTCGCCGACGAACCCACCGGCGCCCTCGACTCCACCACCGGCGAGGCCGTCCTCGCCGTCCTGCGCGCCCGCTGCGACGCCGGCGCCGCCGCCATGATGGTCACCCACGAGGCCCGGCACGCCGCCTGGGCCGACCGGGTCGTCTTCCTGCGCGACGGCCGCATGGTCGACGAGTCCGTCAGCCAGGACGCCGCCAGCCTGCTCGTCAGCGCCGCCACCAACAGCCTGAAGGTGGACGAGTGAAGCTCAGCGCCTGGCGGGTGGCCCTGCGCATAGCCCGCCGCGACGCCCTGCGCGCCAAGGGCCGCAGCGCCCTCGTCATCGCCATGGTCGCCCTTCCCGTCCTCGGCGTCACCGGCGCCGACGTGGTCTTCCGCAGCGCCGAACCCACGCCCGCCGAACGCGCCGTCCGGGCCATGGGCCAGGCGGCCGGCGAGCTGTACATGACCGAACGCGGCTCCTCCGTCAAGCAGGCGCCCGACCCCGATAAGGGGTACACCGTCAAGGGCCCGAAGGACGACGAGGTCAAGGAGGGCGAAGCCCTCAAGTACACCCCCGCGCAGCAGCGCGCCCTCGACACCGCACCCGCCGAGCTGGCCCGCCGGCTGCTCCCGGCCGGAACCACCCTGGTGCCCGAGCTCCAGGGCCCGTACACCGCCGCGAGCAGCACCGAGGGCCTGCTCAACACCCGGGTCAGCGAGGCCGACCTGACCGACCCGGTCTGGCGGGGCCGGATCAACCTGGTCCAGGGCCGCGCACCCGCCGCCGACACCGAGGCCGCCGTCACCCGGGACTTCCTCAAGCGCTCCGGGCTCAAGATCGGGGACAGGACCGCCGTCCGCGGCCTGGAGGCCGTCCCCCTCACCATCACCGGCGTCTACGAGTACCCCGGCGAACTGCGTGCCACCGAGCTCACCGCCCGCCCCGGCACCGTGCTCAACCGGCTCCCCAAGTCGTCGGGCGACTCCAACAGCCCGATGGAGGGCGGCTCCGGCGGCCCGACGAAGGGCCCCGACGAGCCCACCCGCTGGCTGGTCAAGCTCCCGGCCGGGGCCTCGCTCGACTGGCAGAAGGTCAAGGAGTTCAACGAGTACGGCTTCGTGGTGACCTCGCGCGCCGTCCTGGCCGACCCGCCGGCCCGCGACGAGGTCCCGTACTTCGTCGAGCAGAAGCAGTACGGCGGCACCGACTACTTCAACCGGACCGATGTCGTCATCCTCGCCACCGTCGTCGGCATGGCCCTGCTGGAGATCGTCCTCCTCGCGGGCCCCGCCTTCGCCGTCGGCGCCCGGCGCTCCCGGCGACAGCTCGGACTGCTCGCCGCCGCCGGTGGTGAGCGCGCCAACGTCCGTGCGGTCGTCCTCGGCGGCGGCGTCGTCCTCGGCGTCACCGGCGCGCTGACCGGCCTGGGCCTCGGCGTCGGCCTGGTCGCCCTGCTGCGCACCCAGGCCGAGGAGTACGCCGGCCGGCGCTTCGCCCACTTCGCCGTCACGCCGCTCGACCTGCTCGGCATCCTCCTGGTCGGCCTCGCCACCGGCCTGTTGGCCGCGGTCGTGCCCGCCGTCCAGGCCTCCCGCCAGGACGTCGTCGCCGCGCTCACCGGTCGTGACACGCTCAAGCCGCCGAGCCGCAAGCTCGCCGCCCTGGGCCTGCTGATGCTCGGCGGCGGCGCGGCCCTCGCCCTGTACGGCGCCACCAGCGGTGTCGGCAACAGCAGCTTCGCCGTCCTCGGCGGCTCGGCCGTCGCCGAACTCGGCATGGTCGCCCTCGTGCCGTACCTGGTCGGCCTCTTCGGCCGGCTCGGCCGCTGGCTCCCGCTCGGTCCCCGCCTCGCCCTGCGCGACTCGGTGCGCCACCGCGCCCGCACCGCGCCCGCCGTGGCCGCCGTGATGGCCGCCGTCGCCGGCTCCGTCGCGGTCAGCGTCTACATGGCCAGCTTCGAAGAGCAGTACCGGCGCGACTACGTCGCCTCCGGGCCCTCCGGTGCCGTCATCCTCGGCAACGGCTGGCTGGCCGGCGCCGAGATCAAGCTGCTGCCCCAGATGCGCGAGGCCGTCGAACGCAGCGTCCCCGACCTCGGTCCGCGCGCCGATGTCCAGCTTGTCCAGCCCAAGGTCAACTGCTCCGAGGGCAGCTACTGCGGCTACATCAGCGTCGAGCTGCCCAAGGAGGACCGCTGCCCCGTCCGCGTCCTGGAGAACGATCTCACCCCGGAGGAGAGCGACCGGGTCCTGCGCACCGACAAGCGCTGCCAGGTCGACCACCGCTACAGCAGCACCTACAGCCCGCTGACCGCCGGCGACGCCAACCTGCTGCGCAACCTCTACGGCGTCACCGACCAGGGTGCCGGCCAGGCCCTCGCGGCCGGCAAGGCCGTGGTCTTCGACGCCCGCTACCTCAAGGACGGCAAGGTCACGCTCCAGTACAGCGCCCCGGTCGCCGCCGAGGGGGCCGTCACCGCCCGGAGCAAGCCCGTCCAGAACGAGATCGTCGTGGACGCCGTCGTCGCCGAGCCCTCGCTGGCCTCCCCGGCCCAGGCCGTGATCAGCCCGGCCACCGCCGCCCGGCTCGGCTTCTTCACCGCCCCGGCCGGCTCGGTCTGGCTGCCCGGCGCGATGCCCTCCGACGGCGCCCAGCAGAAGGCCGACGGCGCGCTGTCCAAGATCAGCGACCGCGACCTGCTCAAGATCGAACGCGGCTACGAGTCCGAGGCCAGCCTGGTCCGCCTCGGCCTGAACGTCTTCGCCGCCATCGTCGCCCTCGGCGCGGCCGGCATCGCCACCGGACTGGCCGCCGCCGACTCCCAGCGCGACCTGACCACCCTCGCGGCGGTCGGTGCCGAGCCCCGCATCCGGCGCTCGCTGTCCGGCTTCCAGTGCGGGGTGATCGCCGCCATGGGCGCCCTGCTCGGCGCGGTCTGCGGCGTGGTGCCGGGGGTGGCGCTGCGCAAGGTCGAGGCCGCGGCGAACAGTTACCCCGGCATGAGCGCCGAGGAACTCGCCAACAAGGCGAGCCTGGTCTTCCCGTGGCCCACCATCGCCGCCACCGTGCTGCTGCTGCCGGTGCTCGCGGCCGCCCTCGCGGCGCTGATGACCCGCTCGCGGATCACCCTGCTGCGCCGCTCGGGCTGAGCCCGGTGCACCCGTCCGTCACCCCCGTCGCGCGTCACCGCCGCGACGGGGGTGACGGAGGTTACAGCCCCCGGAGCGCCCGGCAGCCGGACGGCCGGGGCGGGCACCCGCACGGGCGAACTACAGTCGTCGGTATGACGAGAACCCCGGACAGCGTCGTCCGCTCCTACATCGATCAGCACCAGGCCGCCTTCCTCGCGGACCTCTCCGAGTGGCTGGCCATCCCCTCGGTGTCCGCCGACCCGGCCCGGTCCGGCGACGTGCGGCGCTCGGCCGAGTGGCTGGTCGCCAAGCTGCGCGAGACCGGCTTCCCGGTGGCCGAGGTGTGGGAGACCGACGGACTGCCGGCGGTGTTCGCCGAGTGGCCCTCCGGGGATCCGTCCGCGCCGACCGTCCTGGTCTACGGGCACCACGACGTGCAGCCCGCGGCCCGGGAGGACGGCTGGGAGACCGAGCCGTTCACCCCGACCGTGGTCGACGGCCGGCTGTACGCGCGCGGCGCCGCCGACGACAAGGGCCAGGTGTTCTTCCACACCCTGGGCGTGCGCGCCCACCTGGCCGCCACCGGCCGCACCGCGCCGGCCGTCAACCTCAAGCTGCTGATCGAGGGCGAGGAGGAGTCCGGCTCGCCGAACTTCGCCGACCTGGTCCGGCGCGAGGCCGGGCGGCTGGCCGCCGACGTGGTCGTCATCTCGGACACCGGCATGTGGTCCGCGACCACGCCGACCGTCTGCACCGGCATGCGCGGCCTGGCCGACGCCCAGGTCGACCTGTACGGGCCGGACACCGACATCCACTCCGGCTCCTTCGGCGGCGCCGTCCCCAACCCGGCCCAGGTCGCGGCGGAGATGGCCGCCGCCCTGCACGACACCGACCGCAGGGTCGCGATCCCCGGCTTCTACGACGGCGTCATCGAGCTCACCGAGCGCGAGCGCGAGCTGTTCGCCGAGCTGCCCTTCGACGAGGAGCAGTGGTTGACGGTCGCCAAGTCGTACGGCACCCGCGGCGAGGCCGGCTACTCCACCCTGGAGCGGATCTGGGCCCGCCCGACCGCCGAGGTCAACGGCATCTGGGGCGGCTACACCGGCCCCGGCGGCAAGACCATCGTCCCCGCCTCGGCCCACCTCAAGCTGTCCTTCCGGCTGGTCGCCGGGCAGGAGGTGGAGAAGGTCCGCGAGGCAGTGCGGGCCTGGGTGGCCGAGCAGGTGCCCGAGGGCATCCGGTACGAGCTGGTCTTCCCGGGCGCGACCCGCCCCTGCCTGACCCCGCTGGACCACCCCGCGCTCCAGTCCACCGTCCGCGCGATGGGGCGGGCCTTCGAGCAGAAGATCCTCTTCACCCGCGAGGGCGGCTCCGGCCCCGCCGCCGACCTCCAGGACGTGCTGGGCGCGCCGGTGCTGTTCCTCGGCATCTCGGTGCCCTCGGACGGCTGGCACTCGGTCAACGAGAAGGTCGAGCTGGACCTGCTGGCCAAGGGCGTGGAGACCGCCGCGTACCTCTGGGGCGACCTGGCCGAGAACTTCCGGCCGGGGGCATGACCCCCGCTGCGTGCACCATGGCAGCCAGATCACTCATCCGGATGATTCACCACGTGGGGATGGAACAGACGTGAGCACCGTGCCTGAGACCGAGCGCCCGCTGCACCTGGCACTGGCCCGGTCCGGGGTGGACCGGGCGGCCGAGCACCGTTTCGACGAGCCCTGGCTGGCGGCCGCCTGGAGCCACCCGAGCACCCGGGTCCTGCCGATCGCCGGCGGCGAGGCGTTCGTGGTCGACACCGCGCAGGGCACCGAGCTCGTGTTGCTGCCCTCCTTCGAGGCGCCGCAGACCGGCGACCGGTACTTCCTCGGCACCGACCAGGACGGCGTCTCGTACTTCGCGCTGGCCGGCGAGAGCCTGCCCGGGCGCCTGGACGGCGACGCCCGCCCGGCCGGGCTGCGCGAGGTCGGCGGGCTGCTGTCCGACCGGGACGCCGGGCTGCTGGTGCACGCTGTGGCGCTGGAGCACTGGCACCGGCTGCACAGCTTCTGCTCGCGCTGCGGGCACCCGACGGAGAAGGCCGGCGCCGGGCACGTGCGGCGCTGCACGTCCTGCGCGGCCGAGCACTACCCGCGCACCGACCCGGCGGTGATCATGGTGATCACCGACGAGCAGGACCGCTGCCTGCTCGGCCGGCAGGCGCTGTGGCCGGAGGGCCGCTGGTCGACGCTGGCCGGCTTCGTCGAACCGGGGGAGTCGATCGAGCAGGCGGTGGCCCGCGAGGTGCAGGAGGAGGCGGGCGTCCGGGTCGGCGAGGTGCGCTACGTCGCCAGCCAGCCCTGGCCGTTCCCGTCCAGCCTGATGCTCGGCTTCACGGGCCGGGCGCTGCCCGGCGGCACCGAGATCACCGTGGACGGCGAGGAACTGGCCGAGGCGCGCTGGTTCTCCCGCGAGGAGCTGCGGGCCGGGATGGAGGCGGGGGAGATCCTGCCGCCGTCCGGCATCTCGATCGCCCGGCACCTGGTCGAGCTCTGGTACGGGGAGCCGCTGCCCTCGGCGGCGCGCTGGTAGTCCCGCAGGAAAGGGGCCGGCCGGAAAGGGGCCCGTACGAAGGGGGCCCGCACGAAGGGGGCCCGCACCAAGAGGGTCCGTACGAAGAGGGTTCCGTACGAAAGGGGGCGCGCGGGCAATTCCACGCGCCCCCCTTTTTCGTTCCAACCCCTTCCCGAATTCGCCACGACCAGCTGTTCGTATCCGGACGGGCCAGTTCTGCTACTGGGAGGAGCCGGCACGGGCCCGCGGTCACCCCGCTCGGACGATATTGCCGGAAACGGCTGAAACCGGCTCACCGCGCTCGCTACATTCACGAGGGTGACAATCCCCCGGGGCACTGCCCAATCCCCCAAATACCAGCGCCTCGCCGCCGACCTGCGCCGCCGGATCGCCGAGGGCGAGTTCACCGCCGACGCCGCCCTGCCGGTCGAGAGCGAACTGGAGCGCCAGTACGGCGTCGCCCGCAACACCGTCCGGCTCGCCGTCGACGTCCTGGTCAACGAGGGCCGCCTGGTCCGCCTCCAGGGCAAGGGCACGTACCTGCGCGAACACCCCGTCCTGGACCACCGCGCCTACGGACCCTGCCCGCCCGACGCACCGCGCGACTGCCTCGCCGCACCCTCCGCCGTCTACCTCGGCGAGGCGGACGAAGCCGGGCGGGAACTCGGCACCGACTTCGAGATGATGATCGTCCGGGCCCGGGTGGACATCGCCGAACGGCTCGGACTGCGCCCCGGCGAGGCCATCGTGGTCCGCCGCCAGCTGCGGCTGCTCGACCGCGAGCCGTACTCGATCGAGGAGAGCCACTACCGGGCCGGCCTCGCCGCCGGCACCCCGCTCATGGAACCCGACCCCGTCGAGGGCGGCGACGAGGCGGTGCTCGCCACCCTCGGGCGCACCGAGATCGGCGCCGTCGACCACCTGGTCGCCCGGATGCCCGGCCCCGAGGAGGCCCAGTGGTTCCAGGGCGGCCCCGGCGTGCCGCTGATGGTGCAGACCCGCGTCACCTACGACCGGCGCGGGCCCGTGCGGGTCATCGAGACCCGCTACTCGGCCGACCGCAGCCGGCTCGTCTACGGCGTCGGCGACCTCGGCGCGCGCACCACCCTGCCCGCCCCCGCCACGCCCGTCGACCCGGCCCGGGCCGACGCGCCGTGACGCGCGCCGGCCCGGCGGCTCGGGCCGGGCGGACTCAGGCCGCCAGGGCCTTCTTGACCTGCAGCAGGCTCGGGTTGGTCATCACGACCTGCTCGCCGCCGCCGGCCGGCGTCACCAGCACCGTCGGGACGGTCTGGTTGCCGTTGTTCACCGACTCGACGAAGGACGCCGACGCCGGGTCCTCCTCGATGTTGATCTCGGTGTAGCCGATGCCTTCACGCTCCAGCTGGCTCTTGAGTCGGTTGCAGTACCCACACCAGGTCGTGCTGTACATCGTCACGGTGCCGGACATCGAGGGGGCTCCTTGGGAAGAGAGGTGCGTACGGTCTCCGGCAGGAACGTCCACCGGGCGGCGGGCATTCCGGCACGCCGTCGACCGTCATGCGGAGCGATCATCCTGCGATCACACCGGGCCTGTGGACAACTCCGTCCGGGTTGTCCCACCGGGCTGAGAAGATGGAACGCATGCAGGAAGACCTCTTGAGCGGCAGCCCGTACGACGGCCCCCACGGCTCCCCCTGGGCCGACCCCGGCGCCGCCACGGGCCCGGACGCCGTGCTCGCCGGGCTCGACCCCGAGCAGCGCGCCGTCGCCACCGCCCTGCACGGCCCCGTCTGCGTGCTCGCCGGCGCCGGCACCGGCAAGACCCGCGCCATCACCCACCGGATCGCCTACGGCGTGCGCAGCGGCGTCTACCACCCCCAGCAGGTCCTCGCCGTCACCTTCACCGCCCGCGCGGCCGGCGAGATGCGCGGCCGGCTGCGCCAGCTCGGCGCCGACGGCGTCCAGGCCCGCACCTTCCACGCCGCCGCGCTGCGCCAGCTCCAGTACTTCTGGCCGCGCGCCGTCGGCGGCCCCGTCCCCCAGCTCCTGGAACGCAAGGTCCAGCTGGTCGCCGAGGCGGCCGGCCGCTGCGGCCTGCGCGTCCAGCGCACCGAACTGCGCGACCTCACCGCCGAGATCGAATGGGCCAAGGTCACCCAGACCGCCCCCGAGGACTACCCCGCGGCCGTCGCCAAGTCCGGCCGGGAGGCCCCCCGCGACCCGGCCGAGACCGCCCAGGTCTACCGCGTCTACGAGGAGACCAAGAGCCGCCGCGGCAACATCGACTTCGAGGACGTCCTGCTGCTCACCGCCGCGATCCTGGAGGACCGCCCGGACATCGCCGACCAGGTCCGCTCCCAGTACCGGCACTTCACCGTCGACGAGTACCAGGACGTCTCCCCGCTCCAGCAGCGCCTGCTCGACCAGTGGACCGGCCCCGAAGGCGGCGCCAGCCTCTGCGTCGTCGGCGACGCCAGCCAGACCATCTACTCCTTCACCGGCGCCACCCCCGACTACCTGCTGAACTTCCGCGGCCGGCACCCCGCGGCGACGGTGGTCAAGCTCGTCCGCGACTACCGCTCCACCCCCCAGGTCGTCCACCTCGCCAACGGACTGCTCGCCCAGGCCCGCGGCGAGGCCGCCCGGCACCGCCTGGAGCTCGTCTCCCAGCGCGAGGCCGGCCCCGAGCCGGTCTACACCGAGTACGAGGACGAGCCCACCGAGGCCGAGACCACCGCCCGCCGGATCAAGGAGCTGCTCGCCGCCGGGGTGCGCGCCAGCGAGATCGCGGTGCTGTTCCGCACCAACGGCCAGTCCGAGGTCTACGAGCAGGCCCTCGCCGACCTCGGCGTCCCGTACCAGCTCAAGGGCGCGGAGCGGTTCTTCGAGCGCCCCGAGGTCAGGGACGCCGGCGTGCTGCTGCGCGGCGCCGCCCGGGCCGCCTCCGACCCGCTCACCGACGGCGCCCCCGACCTGGCCGGCCAGGTCCGCGCGGTGCTGGCCGCCCGCGGCTTCACCGCCGAGCCCCCGGCCGGCTCCGGCGCCGTCCGGGACCGCTGGGAGTCACTGGCCGCCCTGGTCCGGCTGGCCGAGGAGTTCGAGCGCACCCGCACCGCGGCCGGTGAGGGAACCGACCTCGCCGCCTACGTCGCCGAACTGGACGCCCGCGCCGCCGCCCAGCACGCCCCGGCCGTCGAGGGCGTCACGCTGGCCTCGCTGCACGCCGCCAAGGGCCTCGAATGGGACGCCGTCTTCCTGGTCGGCCTCACCGAGGGCACCCTGCCGATCATCTACGCCAAGACCGACGAGCAGGTCGAGGAGGAGCGCCGCCTCCTCTACGTCGGCGTCACCCGGGCCCGCAAGCACCTCACCCTCTCCTGGTCGCTCTCCCGCTCCCCGGGCGGCCGGGCCGGCCGCAAGCCCAGCCGCTTCCTGGACGGGCTGCGCCCCGGCTCCGCCGCCCCGGGCACGCGCTCCGGCGCGCGCGGCGGGCGAGGGGGCTTCGAGCCCGGCGAGCGCTCCGCCGCGCGGCGGGTCCGCGGACCGGTCAAGTGCCGGGTCTGCGACAAGGTGCTCACCGAGGCCGTCGAGCGCAAGCTGCGCCGCTGCGAGAGCTGCCCGTCCACGATGGACGAGGGGCTGTACGAGCGGCTGCGCGAGTGGCGGGCCCGGCAGGCGAAGAAGCAGGGCGCGCCGGCCTACGTGGTGTTCACCGACGCCACGCTGATGGCGATCGCCGAGGACGTGCCCGCCGGCCGCCGGGAGCTGGCCGCCATCTCCGGGGTCGGCGCCATGAAGCTGGACAAGTACGGGGACGCCGTGCTCTCGTTGTGTGCGGGGGAGGAGCCCGAGGAGGGTCCGGACGGCGTCGAGGACGGTGGTCCGGCCGATCCGGCCTGAGCCGGTCCAGGCGCGGTCACGGGGGCTGTCCGGGTGGCTTCGGAACCCGTTGTGTGACGTGCCGAAGAACTCGCGTGAAAAATAGTTTGCGCCGCGTGCCGGGAGCGCAATAGCCTGCCGGAGCGGTCAAGGGGACGCGGTCGCACGGGGTGAAACCTGTGCCGATTCCCCTCGCCCGAGAGCTTCACCCAGAGCTTCACCGAGACAGACATCCGAACATTCGGAGCCAGGGAGACCAGGCTCCGCGAGACGCCGAGAGGAGGCGAAGACAGTGGGAAACATCATGATCACCAAAATGACTGGCCAGACCGTTGTCGCTGCCTCCCTGCGTGCCGCCCGCCTGCGGGCGCTCGCCGAGCTCGGTGGAACCGGTCTGGGTCTCGACACCACCGGTGTCTCCGTCGTCCCCGCTGTCAGTGGTCTTGGACACACTGATCTGTGCTTCACGGGCAGCAGGAGCGTCGACGGCACCTTTGTCGAGACCGGTCTGTCCCGTGACTGGGCGTCGTTCGGCACGTCGTGCTCCGTGCACGACGAGCGACCGATCCAGGCACCGAAGGCGGCTGTAGCCGCCGCCATGCATGGCGGCTATGCGCAGGTCATCGGTGCCGGAAACACCCAGAAGCAGAACGAGCAGCAGATTAACCAGGCCAAGGCCGCCTTCGCAGGCGCCAAGGCCGTCCGGATGTGGGCCTTCCGCGGCCCTGAACCCTGGAGAGAACGAACCTGAGCCAACCTCAGGTCGGCACCTCCAGGGCCGCGGAACCCGTCACCACCGGGATCCGCGGCCCTTCTGTTTTGTCCGGTACGCAAGACCACCCAGGCCCTCCGGGGCCTCCGGCCCAGCACCACCAGTCCCCTGGGCCGGAACCACTGAGAAAAGACGAGGAAGACGCCCACAGTGTCCACGGTCATCACACCGCCCACCCCGTCCGTACCGCCGACAAGCCAGATCACCAAGGCCGACCAGGCCGACCCCCCGGAGGTTCCTTCCATGCAGCTCAGCTCGATCGAGCAGGCCGAGTCCCTCGGTCTCCCCATCCCCTGCCGCGCCTTCGACCCCGAGGTCTTCTTCGCCGAGACGCCGGCCGACGTCGAGTACGCGAAGTCCCTCTGCGGCACCTGCCCGGTGAAGGACGCCTGCCTGGCCGGCGCCCTGGAGCGGCGTGAGCCGTGGGGCGTCTGGGGTGGCGAGCTGTTCGTCCAGGGCGTCGTGGTGGCCCGCAAGCGTCCCCGTGGCCGTCCGCGCAAGACCGAGGTCATGGCGTGAACCCCGCCGTCGAAGCCAGGGCCATCCGCCGGGGAGAGCAGCCCCCGCTGGACAGCGCCCTCCGCCGATCCGTGCGGATCGCCGCCGCCAAGGCCGATGCCGCAGCCCGCATCCCGTTCCCGAGCAAGCACCACGAGCAGGACCACGACATGAACCCCGCCGCCGTCGACCCCACCGCCCGCGCCGAGCAGGCCACCGAACTCCAGACCCAGAACAGGATCCTCGAGATGCAACTCCTCCACGAATCCCTGGCCCGTGCCCATATGCAAGACAGGCTGCACGAGGCCGAGAACCAACGGCTCGTCAGCCGGGTCATCCGGGCCCGCAAGCTCAGGCAGCGTGCCGAGCGGGCCTCGATGCGGGCCCGCAAGGCGCTCGCCGTCGCGCTGATGTAGGGCCTGCCGGCCCGCAGGCCCGTCGTCGACAGGCCCTCGCCGGCTCCGCTCCCACCCCCGTCGTGCCGCAGGCCGCTCCCCGTCGTCGGGGAGCGGCCTGCGGCCGTTGTCGCGGTGCCGGCGTCAGTCCTTGCGGACCCGGGCGGGCTCGGCGAGCTCGGGGGCCGGACCGGCCTGACGGGCCGGCAGCGCGGGCTCGGCGGGCTTCGCCGACGGGCCGTCGGCGAACTCGGGCAGCCACTCCAGCATCTCCGTGCGGAACGGCGCCTTGGCCCCCAGCTGGCAGAGCACCCCGATGGTGCTCAGCGTCACCCGGTGGATCAGCAGGTACGCCGGCGGCAGGTTCAGCTGCTTGCCCAGGTTGTAGGCGGGCGAGCGCGGATCGGCGATCCGGGCCGCCTGGGCGCGCATCCAGGGCCGGGTGAAGTGGAAGTCCTCCACCGCGGCCGGCTCGATGATCGGCAGCAGGTAGTCCAGCACCGCGTCCGGATCCAGCCGGATCGAGGGCTTCACGAAGCCCTCCTCGCGCAGCATCCGGAGCACGCCCGTGGCGTCCCCGGCCAGCGCCATCCGCAGCGAGGCCCCGATCGGCGCGGGAAGCCCGCCGGGCAGCCGGTCCACGGTGCCGAAGTCCAGCACGCCCAGCCGCCAGCCCGACACCGGGCCGTCGTCCTTCAGCAGCCGGAAGTTGCCCGGGTGCGGGTCCGCGTGCAGCAGGCCGGTCCGTGACGGGCCGGCGAACAGGAACCGGGCCAGCAGCTGCCCGGCGCGGTCGCGCTCCTCCTGGGTGCCGTCCGTGATCACCTGGGCCAGCGGGGTGCCGTCCATCCACTCGGTGACCAGCACCTGGTCGGCCTGCGCCACGACGCCCGGCACCACGATGTCCGGGTCGCCCGTGAACTCCTCGGCGTGCCGGCGCTGGGCCTGTGCCTCCAGCTCGTAGTCCAGCTCCTCCGAGACGCGCTCGCGCAGCTCGGTGATCAGCGGCTTGATGTCCAGCCCGGGGATCAGCGGGCCCAGCAGCCAGGCCACCCGGCTCAGCTGCGAGAGGTCCGAGAGCAGCGCGTCGCCCGCGCCCGGGTACTGCACCTTGACGGCGACCGTGCGGCCGTCGTGCCAGACCGCCTTGTGCACCTGGCCGATCGAGGCGGCGGCCGCGGGCCGGTCGTCGAACTCCCGGAACAGCTCGCGCCAGTCGTCGCCGAGCCGCTGGGCGAGCGCGGTGTGCACCTTGGCGGCGGGCATCGGGGGAGCGGCGTCCTGGAGCTTGGTGAGCGCCGCCCGGTACGGCCCGGCAATCTCCTCGGGCAGCGCGGCCTCGAAGACGGACAGCACCTGCCCGAACTTCATCGCCCCGCCCTTGAGTTCACCGAGGACCTTGAACAGCTGGTCGGCGGTGGCCTGTTGGAGCTCGGCGGTGACCACCTCGGCGGAACGGCCGCCGATCCGCTTGCCCAGGCCGAGCGTGGCGCGGCCGGCTATCCCCAGCGGCAGGGCAGCGAGCCGTGCCGTGCGGGTCATCGCCTTGCGCGGAAGATCGCTCACCCCGGGCCTCCATTCCCTGGCCGTCCGGTTCCGGACGGCCGACCATCTCTACGCCATTGTGCCCGTTCCCCGACCCGGGTCGGCCGCTATTTCCGGGGCCCCCTCCCCCCCACCCACCCTCGCCACCCACCACCCGCCCGCCACCCGCCACCCGCCCACCGCACCCGCCGCCTCGTACCCGGAACGGTGGCTCCCCGTCCTCTGGCGGCCCGTGCCCTGCCCAGGGCAGGGCACGGGCCGCCAGAGGCCTCGTACCCGCCCGTGGGGCGTCGACCCCCGTCAGGGGTCCGTCGGGACCGCGGGCTCACCTGGCCATCGGCTCGTATGGCCGGGTGGATGCCCGTGGTGCCGTGGGGAGGCCGAGAGGCTGCCGAGCCGTGCAGCCGCCGGGCCTGCTCCCGTCAGACTCGTTCTTCTCCTCCTCTCCCTCTCCCTCTTCCGTCCCTCACGCCGGCGGCAGCGGCTGCCAGAGGCAGCCGCAGTCCGGGTGCCCGCGCAGTCGCAGGCGCCGTGGCATGCCGTCCCCGGCCGAGACCTCGCACCAGCCGTCCACGCTCGGCGGCCGGCCGCCGTCCAGGAACACCTGGACGTGCAGCGCCGCCAGTCCGGCGACCGCCGTCGCCAGGGCCGTGTCGCAGGCCGGCGTACGGGCCCGTCCGGGACCTCCGCCGGCCAGTTGGGCCAGGACCCGCGGCCAGGCGGCGTCCTCGTCCTCCCGACGCAGCACCAGGCAGTGCCCGCAGGCCGACATCCCGGGGATCACCAGCGGTCCGATGACGCCGAACTCCTCGACCACGCCCACGTAGAGGTGCGGCACCCCGGCCCGCAACAGCAGCCGGGCCTCGTACGTCCCGCCCGCGAAGGCGGCGCTGCCGTCCCGGGGCGCGAGGACCACGAAGTCCGGTGGCGGATCCCCGGGCCGACGCCGGGGTGCGGGCGCCGGTGGCCGGCCCGCGGCGCGCTGCACCGCCTCCCGGGCCGCCGTCGAGCGCAGCCGCCCGACGTCCCCGGGCGGCAGCCCGGCGGGGGAGCAGTCGCCGGGCTTCACCCGGCCGCCGTCCGCGACCGTGACCGTGCCGGTGCCGCCGGCGGCGAGCACCGCCGCCACGGCGGCACCGACCCGGCCCGCACCGCGCACCTCGATCCGTGCGTCGGCCCGGCGGCCCAGGACCGCCGGTGCGGCGCCCGGGCCGGAGTGGACCAGGGAGAGCGAGGCGAGGTCGGGTTCGAGCAGTTCCCGCTGCTGCCCGGGAAAGCGGGCCAGCGCCCGGTCGCCGGCCTC
Organism: Kitasatospora sp. NPDC093102; assembly: GCF_040683915.1. Classification (NCBI taxonomy): domain Bacteria; kingdom Bacillati; phylum Actinomycetota; class Actinomycetes; order Kitasatosporales; family Streptomycetaceae; genus Kitasatospora; species Kitasatospora sp. NPDC093102. Next base: position 190,871 of record NZ_JBFBFA010000003.1, read on the forward strand.
TGCGTCGTCCAGCAGGCCGGTCTCCTCCAGACCGGTGAGCAGGGTGTCGGCCGGTTCGCGGCCGAGCCCGATGCGTTCGCCCTCGTTCAGGAGCTCCGGTCGGTCGCGCGTCCCGTCGAGCAGCGCGAGGAAGTCGCAGAGGGTCTTGTCGGCGTTGCCGAGCACCCCGGCGAAACGGGTGACGGTGCCGAACTGCAGGGTCTCCGAGTCCCGCCAGCTGCGGGACAGGGCGGGCTTGAGGGCGAGGCGCACGACGATCTCCCTTCCGATCGTTTCCGGACGGCTGACCGCAGCATGCCCCATCGTGGCGACGGCGTGCAGGGAGTTATCCACAGGCCCGTGCGCATGATCACACCATCCGTTCGCGCACCCTGTGGATAACTGGCCATCCTCCCCGGCGTCGCTTTCCGGACACCCGCCGTCGACTTTTCGTTCCCGATCACTCCATGAAAGATTCCGGCCAGGGCAGCGGACTTCTGTCGGTGGTGCGGGGTAACGTCGTGTGCCATGGCAGCCGAGCGGGACTCCCATCCACCGGCGTCGCGTCGGCGTGCCCGTGCGGCGTCCGGGTCGCAGGTTGCGGCGCCGAACACGCGCGGGCGCCCGGACCAGCGGCAGCAGGCCCCACCGCAGCCGCCGCGCACCGGTGCCGTGCCCCCCGAGGCGCACGACCGCAGCCGGGTCGAGGTGCGCCGCAGCGCCCGCCGCAGCCGTACCGTCTCCGCCTACCGCGAGGGCGACCGCACCGTCGTGCTGATCCCGGCCCGGATGTCGCACGCCGAGGAGCAGCGCTGGGTCGCGCAGATGCTGGAGAAGCTCGCCGCCCAGGAGTCCCGGCGGATCCCGGGGGACGAGGCCCTGATGACCCGGGCCCGCGAGCTGTCGGCCGCCTACCTGGGCGATCGCGCCCGGCCCAGTCAGGTCCGCTGGGTCACCAACCAGAATTCCCGCTGGGGCTCCTGCACCCCCAGCGAGGGGACGATCCGCCTTTCCCATCGGCTCCAGGGCATGCCGGAGTACGTGCTGGACTACGTGCTGCTGCACGAGCTGGCGCACCTGCTGGTGCCGGACCACGGCCCGGCGTTCTGGGCCCTGCTGGAGGCCTACCCGCGGACCGAGCGGGCCCGCGGGTACCTGGAGGGCGTGGTCTCCGCCGCCCGGCTGCCGCACATCCCCGGCGCGCGGCACGCCGACCCGGGCCCGACCGGGCCGGACCCGGCCGCCTCCTGCAGCTGAGGCCGCGGCGGTGCGATCCCGTGGCCGGACGGTACGGGCAGGGCCGGACGGTGCGGGCCGGTTCGACCGCAGGAACGACGGAAGGGGGCGCGGGCCGACAGGCTCCGCGCCCCCTTCCGGTGTCACACCTCAGCCGGTCAGCTGCCGCGCCCGGGCCACCAGGTCGCGCACCGAGTGGTCGGTGAGCTCCGGGAGCCGGTCGTAGTCGAACCAGCGCAGGTCCAGCGACTCCTCGCTGATCAGCGCCTGCGCGCCGGCCGGGGCCAGCGCGATGTACTGGACGTCCAGGTGGGTGTTCTCCGGCCGGTCCTTGCCGGCGCAGCGGACCAGGTGCCGGTCCAGCTTGGCCGGCACCGGGGCACCGCCGCTCTCCAGCAGCACCAGGTCGGGGATGCCGGACTCCTCCACCGCCTCGCGCAGGGCGGCCGAGGCGAGGTCGCGGTCGCCGGGCTCGCAGTGCCCGCCCATCTGCAGCCACATGCCGACCTTGGGGTGCAGGGTGAGCAGCACCCGCCCGGCCGCCGGGTCGACGACCGCCGCGCTCGCGGTGATGTGCGCGGGCAGGCAGGAGCGGTACAGGCCGTCGGGCTGTGCGGCGAGGTGCTCCAGGTAGTCGAGCCGCAGCTGCTCCTGGTCCTGGTCGGCGGACCGCCACCCGGTCAGCGTGCGGACGGCGTCCGCGTGCAGGGTGGCGGCGGGCGTCTCGGTGTCCGTCATGCGGTGGGCTCGCCCTTCCCGTCGGTGCCGTCCTCGTCGGTCTTCGGCTGCTCGTCCCTCTTGGTGAGGTCGGGCTTGCCGGCCGCGGCCTCGCCGAGCAGCTTGTCGAGCGCGTCGAAGTCGATGCCGCCCTCCAGGTCGTCGGCGGAGCCCCGGTGCACGAAGGCGTCCGGGTCGTCCAGGTCGGCGGCGGTGGGCAGCATGTCGGGGTGCTCCCAGAGCGCGTCGCGGCCCTCGATGCCGCGGGCGTCGGCGAGCAGCGCCCAGAGCCGGGAGGCGTCGCGCAGCCGGCGCGGGCGCAGCTCCAGACCGACCAGGGTGGCGAAGGTCTGCTCGGCGGGCCCGCCGGCCGCACGGCGGCGGCGGACGGTCTCGCGCAGTGCGCCGGCCTGCGGCAGGTGCGGCTCGGCGGCGGCGTGCACGACGGCGTCGACCCAGCCCTCGACCAGGGCGAGCGCGGTCTCCAGGCGGGCGAGCGCGGCCTTCTGCTCGGGGGTGTCCTCGGGCTGGAGCAGGCCTCCGGCCAGCGCTTCCTGGAGGGCCTCCGGGTTGCTCGGGTCGAGCTGGCCGACCAGCTCCTCCATCCGGGAGGTGTCGACCTTGATGCCGCGCGCGTAGGCCTCGACGGCGCCCAGCAGGTGGGCCCGCAGCCACGGCACGTGGGCGAAGAGCCGCTGGTGGGCGGCCTCGCGCAGGGCGAGGTAGAGGCGGACCTCGTCGGCGGGCACGTTCAGGCCCTCGCCGAACTCGGCGACGTTCTGCGGCAGCAACGCGGCCTTGCCGGCCGGGGCGAGCGGCAGGCCGACGTCGGCGGAGCCGACCACCTCAGCGGCGAGCGCGCCGAGCGCCTGGCCGATCTGGGTGCCGAACATGGCGCCGCCCATCGAGCGCATCACGCCCATCAGCGGGCCGGCCATGGCCTGCATCTCCTCGGGCAGGACGCCGCCCATGGCGTTGCCGACCCGCTCGGCGACCGGGTCCACCAGGTCCTTCCAGACCGGGAGGGTGGCCTCGATCCACTCGGCGCGGCTCCAGGCGACGGCGGTGCCGGCGCCGGAGGGGAACTCGGTGGAGCCGTCGAGCCACAGGTCGGCCAGGCGGACGGCCTCGGCGACGGCGGAGCGCTCGGCGGCGCTGACCGAGCGGTCCTTGCTCTTGCCCTCGGCGGGCTCGGCGACCACCGTCTGGCGGGCGATGTTCGTGGCGAGGTCCCAGTTCACCGGGCCGCCCTCGAACGAGAGCATCTGGCCGAGCTGCTGGAAGGCGGCGCCGAGGTCTCCCGGGTTCATGCCGCCGAACATCGCGGCGAAGGGGTTGTCGGCGCCGGCGCCGCCCGGGGCGCCGGGCATGCCGAAGATCGCACCGAAGGGGTTGCCGCCCCCGAAGCCGAACGGCTGCGGGCCGCTGCCGGACTCCTGGTCCTTCTTCTTCTGGGCGTCGTCGGGCTTGGCCTTGCCGTCCTCGGGCTCCTCGGGCGGAACGCCGAATCCGAAGGGAAGGTCGCTCACGGGGTCCTCGATCCGGTCGGCCGTCATGCGGGTGTGGCGGGAAAGTCTGTGCCCGGAGCGACGGCGGAGTGGGGGACTCGGGGGCGGCTCCCACGCGGCAGGCCCGCGCCGGGTGCACCGCCGGGCCTTCGCCTCGGGCAGGATGGACGTACGTGACACACGTCCGTACGCACATAAAGCTAACCGTGGAGGATGGCCGGTGAGTTCCCCGCCTTCGGACGTTCGCTCTGGGCTGACCGGAGGAGAGGACGCGTCGGACACCACGGCGTCGCCGCCTCCAGCCTACGGCGGGCGGCCGCTGACCGTGGCGGTCACCGGTGCCGCGGGCGTGCTGGGCGAGCGGGTCGCCGCCCGGCTGGTGGCCTCCCCGCACGTGCGGAAGGTCCTCGCGGTGGACGACCGGCGCGGTGAGGTGCCGGGCGTGCACTGGCGGGTGCTCGACGTGCGGGACCCGGCGGTGGCCGAGCGGTTGGCCGGGGTCGACGTGGTGGTGCACCTGGCGATGGACTTCGGCATGGAGTCCGACGCCCGGGCCCGCAGCGCCTACAACGTGCGCGGCGCCCAGACGGTGCTGACCGCGGCCGCGGCCGCCGGGGTTCACCGGGTGGTGCTGTGCACCTCGGCGATGGTCTACGGCGCGCTGGCCGACAACGAGGTGCCGCTGGCGGAGGACTCCGAGCTGCGGGCCACCGAGGAGGCCTCGCTGGTCGGGGACCTGCTGGAGATCGAGCGGCTGGCCCGCCGGGCGCCGCGCGCCCACCCGGGCCTCCAGGTGACGGTGCTGCGCCCGGCCGTGGTGGTGGGCCCCGGCGTGGACACCGTGCTGACCCGGCACTTCGAGGCGCCCCGGCTGCTGGTGGTGGCCGGGTCCCGGCCGTGCTGGCAGTTCTGCCACGTGGACGACCTGGCGTCGGCGCTGGAGTACGCGGCGCTGGGCCTGGTCGAGGGCGAGGTGACGGTCGGCTGCGACGGCTGGCTGGAGCAGGAGGACGTCGAGCGGCTGTCCGGGATCCGGCGGATGGAGCTGCCGGCCTCGCTGGCGCTCGGCACGGCGGCGCGGCTGCACCGGCTGGGCCTGACCCCGGCCCCGGCCGGGGACCTGGCGTACACGATGTACCCGTGGGTGGTGTCCGGCAGCCGGCTGCACGAGGCGGGCTGGCGCCCGGCGCACACCAACGAGCGGGTGCTGGCCGAACTGCTGGACCAGGTGTCCGGCAAGCACGCGGTGGCCGGGCGCCGACTGGGCGGCAAGGAGGCGGCGACCAGCCTGGGGGCGGCCGGGGCGACGGTGGCGCTGGTCGGTACGGCGGCGCTGGTGCGCCGGGCCCGCAAGCGGCGGCGGTTCTGATCGGCCGGGGGAGCCGGTCGACGGGCAGCACTTCTCACGATGCGAAATTTCCTCGCCGTGATGCGGAAAGTACTTGCCCCGCACCGTCCCGGATGGGGAATCATGGGGTCATGTCCGAGATCCACGACCCCATCCGCCTGCTCGCCATCCGCGACACCCCGCTCTCGCTGGACGAGGTGTACGAGGCGGTCGGCGACGACGCGGCCGGCGGCACCACCGTCTTCGTCGGGACGGTCCGGGACCACGACGGCGGCAAGTCGGTCGCCGCGCTGGAGTACAGCTGCCACCCCACCGCCGAGCAGGAGATGCGCCGGATCGCCGAGAAGGTGGTCGCGGACTTCCCGGTCCGGGCGCTCGCCGCGGTCCACCGGGTGGGCCGGCTGGAGATCACCGACAAGGCCGTGATCGTCGCCGTCTCCTGCGCCCACCGCGGTGAGGCCTTCGCCGCCGCCCGCCGGCTGATCGACGACCTCAAGCACGAGGTGCCGATCTGGAAGCACCAGGTCTTCTCCGACGGCGAGGAGGAGTGGGTCGGCGCCGGCGGCTGCTGAGGCCGCTCCCGGTGCGACGGAACCGATATGCACACCTCGTGCGTCCGTCGGGTCAGGCGCGCCGCGGCTTCACTCCAACGGGTGCGCAGCGGCACTCCGAATACTCCCTGGAAGTGAGCCGATCGGCCGTGCCGTAACCCGGACGGCGCCGGCCGCGTTGTCCGCCGGAGTGGTTAATCTGCTCATAGACACGACGAGCTGGGAGTACTGGTATGGGTGCGCTCGCCTGGTTGATCATCCCGGGTGTCGCCGGCGTGGCCGCCGGCCTCTGGGCGCTGTGGGCCCAGCGGGAGCCGCGGGCCGCCGGGGACCCGGCCTCACTCGCCGAACACCGGCGCTTCATGGCCGCCATGGAGCGCACCACCGCCGGCGCCGCCGCCCCGGGTGAGCGCCCCGGCAGGTAGCCCGGCGGGCGCCGGTTCCGGCGCGTCCCGTACTGTCGAGGCATGCCACGCCGCTCCGCGACGATGCTCGCTGCCACCCTGCTGCTCATAGCGCTGCTCTGCGTCTCGGTGCTGATGAAGGTGCCGTACACGGAGATGAGCCCGGGGCCGACGTACAACACGCTCGGCAGCCAGGGCGGCAAGCCGGTGATCAGCATCAGCGGGCACGAGTCGTACCCGACGACCGGGCACCTCAACATGACCACCGTCCAGGTCACCGGGGCCAAGTACGAGCCCAGCCTGGTCAACGCGGTGGTCGGCTGGCTGCGGGACGACGTGCTGGTGGTGCCGCACGACAACGTCTACCCGAAGGGGCAGTCGGACGCGGACGCCAAGAAGCAGAACGCCGAGGAGTTCGCCTCCTCCGAGGACAGCGCCCGCACCGCGGCGCTCAAGCAGCTGGGCATCCCGGTCGGCAGCGAGCTGATCGTGAAGTCGGTCACCGCGGGCGCCCCGGCCGAGGGCCGGCTGCACGCGGGCGACCAGATCGTGGCCGTGGACGGCGCGCCGGTCGGCTCGGTCGACCAGGTGGTCGCGGCCGTCACCAAGCACAAGCCGGGCGAGCCGGTGGTCTTCACCGTCGTGCCGCGGGTCAAGGACGCGGGCGGCGGCGCCGCGCCGGGCGGGAAGACCGACGTCACCGTGCCGACCGTACGGGCCAAGGACCTCGACCCGAAGGCCCCGGCCGAGCGGGCGGAGCTCGCGGTGGTGGGCATCGGCACCGGGATCCGGCACACCTACCCGTTCCAGATCGACATCGGCCTGCAGGACGTCGGCGGCCCCAGCGCCGGCCTGATGTTCTCGCTCGGCATCATCGACAAGCTGACCCCGGGTGGCGACCTCACCGGCGGCAGGTTCGTGGCCGGCACCGGGACCATCGACGACGACGGCAAGGTCGGCCCGATCGGCGGCATCTCGATGAAGCTGATCGCCGCCCGGGACGCCGGGGCCGAGTACTTCTTCACCCCGTCCTCGAACTGCGCCGAGGCGAGCAAGGACATCCCGTCCGGGCTGACCCTGATCAAGACGGACACGCTGGACGGCGCGCTGAAGTCGCTGGAGCAGCTGCGCTCCGGGCAGACCTCCGCGCTGCCGTCCTGCGCCGCCAAGTAGCCACCGGGCAGCCGCCGAGCAACGCCGGGCGGCCACCGGGGAAGGCGTCAGGCGAAGGTCGCCAGCAGCGCGTCGGTCAGGCCCGGCACCAGGTCGGGGCCGGTCAGCACCTCGCGGGCGACGTCCTTGGAACGCAGCCGCAGGGCGATCTCCTTCTTGCCGTCGCGGAGCACCGCGGCGGTGATCCGCACCTCCTCGCGCTTGGGGTGGTTGGCCACCCACTCGGCGAGCTGGGCGTCGGTGGCACCCCGCGGGCGGGACTGCTCGGCGCCCGGGGGCAGCATCAGGCGCTCGACGACCAGGGCGCAGCCGGCCACGGCGTCGGGCCAGGCGATGGTGCCGAGGAACTTGTCGAGTTCCATGCCGGCCGGCAGCTCGTCCTGCTCGATCGGGGTCAGGCCGGCCTCGTCGCCCTCGGTGAGGCCGAGCTGCTTGGCGATCTTCGGGTTGGCCTTGCGCAGGGCGGCGCTGTCCACCAGGGCGAACAGCCGGGCCGGGAGGTCCCAGCCGAGGGTGGCGGCGTACTCGTCGATCTCCAGCGCGGCCCGGGTCAGCGGGGTGGCGGCCGGGAGCTTGGAGACGTCGTCGGGGGAGTTGTTCAGATCAGACGCGTCGGACATGCCTCAATCCTCACACGCCGGGCGGCCCGCGCCCGCCGGACGGTCCGTGCTCGCCGGGAGAGCCCGCCGGAAGAGCTGCCGGGAGAGCCGCCGAAGGGACGGAGGAGCCGTGGCGGGGACGGCCGGAAGCGGGCGGGGGTCGTAACCGTCTGCTAACGGTGGGAACTCGGCCAAAGCCTGGTTAAGTTGCTCTGACGACCGACCCCATTCAGACGACACAGCCGAGGTGCCACCGTGGTCTTCCAGATGCCCGAACGCTCAGGGCCGGGTTTCCGGCGCAGGGTAGGCCCGCCCTCCCGGCGGGCGCGGGTGGCCCTGCTGACCCTGGGCGTGCTCGCGGTGCTCTTCCTGCTGTTCGTCATGTTCGCGGGCTTCTGGACGGACTGGCTGTGGTTCAGGTCGGTCCACTTCTCCTCGGTGTTCACCACCCAGCTGTGGACGAAGATCGGCCTGTTCGCGGTGTTCGGCCTGCTGATGGCGGTGATCGTCGGCTTCAACATCTGGCTGGCGCACCGGCTGCGGCCGCCGCTGTCGGCGATGTCGGTGGAGCAGCAGAGCCTGGACCGCTACCGGGCCGGCCTGGCGCCGTTCAAGCGCTGGGCGCTGATCGGCGTCTCGCTGGTGATCGGCCTGGTGGCCGGCGCCGCGGCCTCGGGCCAGTGGCGGACCTGGCTGATGTGGACGAACGCGACCTCCTTCGGTGAGAAGGACGCCCAGTTCGGCATGGACGTCTCGTTCTACGCCTTCGACCTGCCGTTCTACGAGTTCGTACTGGGCTTCGCGTTCAGCGCGGTGATCGTCTCGCTGCTGACCTCGGCGCTGGTGCACTACCTGTACGGCGGGCTGCGGCTGCAGGGCCCGGGCCGCCGGGCGAGCGCGGGCGCGCAGGGGCACCTGGCGGTGCTGCTGGGCGTGTTCGTGCTGCTGAAGGCCGTCGCGTACTGGCTGGACCGGTACGCGCTGGCGGTGAAGACCGGCTCGTACAAGGGCGTCTCCGGCTGGACCGGCCTGCGCTACGTGGACGCCAACGCGTTCCTGCCGGCCAAGAACATCCTGTTCTTCGTCGCGATCATCTGCGCGGTGCTGTTCTTCCTGACCCCGATCCGCCGCACCTGGGCCCCGGCCCTGATCGGCCTGGGGCTGATGGTGCTGTCGGCGGTGCTGATCGGCGGGCTGTACCCGGCGATCGTGCAGCAGTTCCAGGTCAAGCCGAACGAGCAGGCCAAGGAGACGCCGTACATCCAGAAGAACATCGACGCCACCCGCCAGGCGTACGGGATCGCGGACGCGCAGACCATCCCGTACACCCCGCAGGGCACGACCACCGCGGACGCACTCAAGCCGGACGCCCAGACCATCTCGGACATCCGGCTGCTGGACCCGAACGTCGTCTCGCCGGCGTTCCAGTCGCTGGAGCAGCAGCGCAACTACTACGCCTTCCCGAACACGCTGGACGTGGACCGCTACGGCACCGGGCAGGACAAGCAGGACAGCGTGATCGGCCTGCGCGAGCTGGACCTCAACGGCGTGCAGCGCAACTGGATCAACGACCACTTCAAGTACACCCACGGCTACGGCGCGGTGGTCGCCAAGGGCAACCAGGTCGACGACAAGGGCCAGCCGGTGTTCACCGAGTCGGGCCTGCCGGCCTCCGGCACGCTGGGCGACTACCAGCAGCGGATCTACTACGGCGAGAAGACCACGACGTACTCGATCGTCGGCGGCTCCAACAAGGAGATCGACTACACCGACACCAAGACCGGTCAGAACGCCGAGACCACCTACGAGGGCGACAGCGGGGTCTCGCTGGACAACCCGCTGACCCGTGCGGCCTACGCGGTGCGCTTCGCCGAGCCGCAGATCCTCTACGCGGGGGCGATCACCGACGGCGCCAAGGTGATCTACAACCGGACGCCGAAGGAGCGGGTGGAGAAGGTCGCGCCGTGGCTGTCGATCGACGCCGACCCGTACCCGGTGGTGCAGGACGGCCGGATCCTCTGGGTGCTGGACGGCTACACCACCTCGGACGGCTTCCCGTTCTCCTCGAAGACGACGCTGGGCGCCGCCACCAAGGACTCGCTGACCAACCAGCGCGGTGAGCTGCTGACCGTCGCCAACCAGGTCAACTACATCCGCAACTCGGTCAAGGCCACGGTGGACGCCTACACCGGAGAGGTGAAGCTCTACCAGTGGGACGAGAAGGACCCGGTGCTGAAGACCTGGATGAAGGCCTTCCCCGGCACCGTGGAGCCGAAGGCGGACATCCCGCAGACGCTGCTGCCGCACCTGCGCTACCCGCAGGACATGTTCAAGGTGCAGCGCGACCTGCTCGGCCAGTACCACGTCACCGACGCCAACTCCTTCTTCAACGGCAGTGACATCTGGCAGACCCCGGTGGACCCGACCAGCGACACCAAGCAGGTCCAGCCGCCGTACTACGTGACGGTGCGGATGCCGGACACCAACGCCGCGAGCTTCTCGCTGACCAGCACCTTCGTGCCCAACCAGCGGCCCAACCTGGCGGCGTTCATGGCCGTCAACGCGGACCCGGGGGACGACTACGGGAAGATCCGCATCCTGAAGATGACGGGCGAGAGCGGCGCCCCCGGCCCGGGCCTGGTGCAGTCGAAGTTCAACTCCCGCCAGGAGGTGGCCTCGCAGATCACCCTGCTGAAGAGCGGCGGTGACTCCGAGCTGGAGTACGGCAACCTGCTGACCCTGCCGGTCGGTGGCGGGCTGCTCAACATCGAGCCGGTGTACGTGCGCGGACGCGGCGCCAAGTACCCGACGATGCAGAAGGTCCTGGCGGTGTACGGGGACGACAACGTGGCGTTCGAGGACACCCTGGAGGCCGCGCTGAAGAAGGTGTTCGGCGGGGCGCCCCCGGCGGCCACCCCGACCGCGCCGTCCACGCCCGGCACCGGGACGACGCCGGCCACCCCGACCCCGCCCACCGCACCGGCGCCGGGCGGGACGATCTCGCCGGAGCTCCAGAAGGCGCTCTCGGACGCGGAGAAGGCGTACAACGACAGCCAGACCGCGTTCAAGAACGGCGACTGGGTGGCCTACGGCAACGCCCAGAAGGCGCTCGGCGACGCCCTGAAGGCCGCCACGGCGGCCCGCGGCGGCAGCCCGGCGCCCGCCCCGACCGGCGCTCCGGCCCCGGGCGCCACCGGGGGCGGAGCGACCAGCCCGCAGCCGTAGCCCGCTGAGCTGCGGCAACCGTTTTCCGTTCCACCCCGCGTCCGTGCTATGGTTCAACCACCGACGCGGGGTGGAGCAGCTCGGTAGCTCGCTGGGCTCATAACCCAGAGGTCGCAGGTTCAAATCCTGTCCCCGCTACAAAGGCCAGAGGCCCGGAGGATCCTTCCTCCGGGCCTCTGGTGTTTCCCGCGCCGTTCTCGCACGGAAGCGGCGGGAACCGCTCCGGTACTATCGACCGTCGCCAAGGACGACGGCAGCGGGGTTTGTGGGGTTGAAGTGTCGGGAAATCGACAAAGCGCCGAAGCAATTTCGTCGGCTTCGGGTCGGCCCCGCCGGAATTCGGCCGGGGCAGGTGTACGCGGGTACTGGGTGATGCGACGATGGGACACATGGGGGACGGTGCACGGCCGCTGACCGGCCGTCGGGTCCGGCACCTCTCCTGGGAGTCCCCCCGGCCGCACGCCGGGGCACTATGCCGCGACACTCTGGGGGAGCGGGAGTCGGCATGAGGCTGATCGGCAAGTCAGGCGCCAAGTCCTCGGCGGCCGTCGAGGCGGACACCGACGCCTGGGCGGAGAGCGCCGAGAGCACCGAGAGCCACCCCGGAGCCCTGCCCGCCCAGCGCACCAGCGGACTGTCCGAGCGCCCCACCCCGGGCTACGGGCCCGACAGCCTGGTCCACGTGTCGACTCGTCAGTTCGCCCCCGCGGTCGGCGCGTACGGCGGGCAGCCCGGTGGCGAGCCGGCCGCCGGAGCCGCGCTCGACCCGGCCGGCCTCGACTCGACCAGCTTCGAGACCGCCCTCGCCGCCCGCGAGTCCGCCGCGCTGGAGGCCCGCCACCGGCAGGCCGCCGACGGCGGTGACCCGGACGCCGCCTGCCGGCTCGGCACCCTGCTGCTGCGCCGCGGGGAACTGGAGGACGCCGAGCCCTACCTGCGCGCCGCCGCGGCCGCCGGGGTGCGCGCCGCCGCCAACAACCTCGGCGTGCTGCTGCACCAGCAGGGCCACCGGGCCGAGGCCGGCCAGTGGTGGCGCCAGGCCGCCGTGGCCGGCAGCGCGCCGGCCGCGCACGCGCTCGGGCTGCAACTGCGCGACCAGGGCGAGGAGGAGGCCGCCGAGTACTGGCTGCACTTCGCCGCCGACCACGGCCACCCGCTGGGCGCCTACGCGCTGGGCGACCTGATGGAGCACCGGCGGGACGTGCGCGCCGAGCGCTGGTTCAAGGTCTCCGCCGACGCCGGGCACCGGGAGGCCTCCTACCGGCTGGCCCGGATGCGCGAGGCCGCCGGGGACAAGGAGACCGCCGAGACCTGGTACCGCACCGCCGCCGCGCGCAGCCACGCCCGCGCCGCGCTGCGCCTGGGCGTGCTGCTGGAGGAGCGCGCCCGCACCGACCGGTCGCTGCTGGACGAGGCGGCCCGCTGGTACCGGCAGGCCGCGCAGAACGGGGAGCCGCGCGCGGCCTGCGCGCTGGGCTTCCTGCTGCGCGACTCCGGGGACCTGGCGGCCGCCGCCGAGTGGTGGCAGGAGGCCGCCGAGGCCGGGGACGGCAACGCCGCCAACGCGCTGGGCGCGCTGCACGCGAGCCGTGGCGAGGCCGCCGCGGCCGAGCGCTGGTACCGCGCCGCGCTGGACGCGGGCGACCAGAACGGAGCCTTCAACCTGGGCCTGCTCTGCGCCGGCACCGGCCGCGAGCAGCAGGCCGAGCAGTGGTACCGCCGGGCCGCGTACGCCGGGCACCGGGAGGCCTGCAACGCGCTGGCCGTGGTGCTGTTGCAGCGCGGCGACGAGTCCGGCGCCCAGCCCTGGTTCTCCAAGGCGGCCGAGGCCGGCAGCGTCGACGGCGCGTTCAACCTCGGCGTGCTGCACGCCGGGCGCGGCGAGCAGCAGCAGGCGCAGGAGTGGTACGCGCGGGCCGCCGCCGAGGGGCACGGCGAGGCGGCCCTGCAGCTCGCGGTCGTCCAGGAGCAGCGCGGCAACCTGGCCGGGGCGCTGGAGCGCTACCGGCAGGCGGCGGCCGGGGGCTCGGCCGAGGGCGCGTTCCGGCTGGCCTCGCTGCTGGACCGGCGCGGGGACGCGGACGCCGAGGCCGAGCACTGGTACGCGCTGGCGGCCGACGCCGGGCACCGCCGGGCGCAGGTGCGGATGGGCGTGCGGGCGGCCGAGCGCGGGGCGCTGGAGATCGCCGAGAGCCTGTACCGGCGGGCCGCCGAGGCGGGCAGCCGCAGTGCCGCGTTCAACCTCGGGCTGCTGCTGGCCCGGCAGGACAGCGAGGCCGAGGCGATGCTCTGGTACACCCGGGCCGCCGACGCCGGGCACGGCCGGGCGGCGCTGCGCCTGGCGCTGCTCGCGCTGCGCCGCGGGGAGCCGACGCAGGCGGAGAACTGGTGCCGGCGGGCGATCGACCACGGGCCGGCCGAGGTGGCCGAACGGGCCGGGCGGCTGCTGGGCGCGCTGAGCGCGGAGTTGAGCGCGTAGCCGGACAGGCGGCCGGCTACGCGCGGCAGTTCGGGCACAGGCCGCGGTAGGTGACCTCGGCGGCGGTGACGGCGAAGCCGAAGCGTTCGGCGGCGGGGAGGGCGGCGAGCGGGTCGCCCTGCGGGTGGACGTCGCGGATCGCGCCGCAGCCCGAGCAGACCAGGTGCTGGTGGGCGCGGTGCGCGTTGGGGTCGTAGCGCTTGGCGCGGCCGTCGGTGGCCACCTCCAGGACCTCGCCGAGGGCGACGAGTTCGCCGAGCGTGTTGTAGACGGTGGCGCGGCTGATCTCCGGCAGCCGGGCCGTCGCGCGGGCGTGCACCTCGTCCGCGGTCAGGTGGACGTGCTCGCCGTCCAGGACCTCGGCCACGACCCGGCGTTGCGAGGTCAGCCGCCAGCCTCTTCCGCGCAGTCTCTCCAGCAGGTCGCTCATGTCATCCAGAGTAGGTCACGCTCCGAGATTGGTTCCAGTGTTGACTTGGACAAAGTCCAAGTTAGGATCGTGTCATCACGACCGGATACCGCGGAGGCACTCCCATGACGACCCAGGACGAGCAGCGCCCGACCCTGACCACGGAGGCGGGTGCCCCCGTCGCCGACAACCAGAACGCCGAGACGGCGGGCGTCGGGGGTCCGGCGCTCATCCAGGACCAGCTGTTGTTCGAGAAGCTCGCGCACTTCAACCGCGAGCGGATCCCGGAGCGCGTGGTGCACGCCCGCGGCGCGGGTGCGTACGGCACCTTCACCGTGACCGCCGACGTGACGCCCTGGACCCGGGCGGCGTTCCTGTCCGAGATCGGCAAGCAGACCGAGGCCTTCCTGCGCTTCTCCACCGTGGCGGGCAACCTCGGCGCGGCCGACGCGGTGCGCGACCCGCGCGGCTTCGCGCTGAAGTTCTACACCGAGGAGGGCAACTACGACCTCGTCGGCAACAACACCCCGGTGTTCTTCATCAAGGACGCCATCAAGTTCCCCGACTTCATCCACACCCAGAAGCGCGACCCGTACACCGGCTCGCAGGAGGCGGACAACGTCTGGGACTTCTGGGGCCTGTCGCCCGAGGCCACCCACCAGGTGACCTGGCTGTTCGGCGACCGGGGCATCCCGGCCTCGTACCGGCACATGAACGGCTACGGCTCGCACACCTACCAGTGGCAGAACGAGGCCGGCGAGCACTTCTGGGTCAAGTACCACTTCAAGACCGACCAGGGCATCCGCAACCTCACCCAGGCCGAGGCCAACACCCTCGCCGGCGAGGACCCGGACAGCCACCAGCGCGACCTGCGCGAGTCGATCGAGCGCGGCGAGTTCCCCAGCTGGACGGTGCAGGTCCAGATCATGCCCGCGGCCGACGCGGCGAACTACCGCTTCAACCCCTTCGACCTGACCAAGGTCTGGCCGCACGCCGACTACCCGCCGATCGAGATCGGCCGGCTGGAGCTCAACCGCAACCCCGACAACGTCTTCGCCGAGGTCGAGCAGTCGGTCTTCTCCCCGGCGCACTTCGTGCCCGGCATCGGCCCGTCCCCGGACAAGATGCTCCAGGGCCGCCTGTTCGCGTACGCCGACGCCCACCGCTACCGGGTCGGCATCAACGCCGACCACCTGCCGGTGAACCGTCCGCACGCCACCGAGGCCCGCACCAACGGCCGGGACGGCCACCTGTACGACGGCCGCCACGGCCGTCAGAAGAACTACGAGCCGAACAGCTTCGGCGGCCCGGTGCAGACCGGCCGCCCGCTGTGGGCCGCGACCGCCGTCGACGGTCTCACCGGCAACCACGTCGCGCCCTCGCACGCCGAGGACGACGACTTCGTGCAGGCCGGCGACCTGTACCGGCTGTTCTCCGAGGAGGAGAAGCAGCGTCTGATCGCCAACCTGGCGGGCTTCATCGCCAAGGTCTCCGCCGACCGCGAGGACATCGTGGAGCGGGCGGTCGACAACTTCCGCAAGGCCGACGCCGACTTCGGGCAGCGGCTGGACGCGGCGGTCCGGGAGCTGCGCAAGCAGTAGGGCCGGGCAGAGCGGCGGCCCCTTGACCGGCTCCCACCGGTCAAGGGGCCGCGACCACGCTCAGACGCTCAGCCGGCGCAGGGCTTCCTCGTGCAGCAGCCCGTTGGAGGCGACCGCGTCGGCGCCGCCGGGGCCGGGGACGCCGTCCAGGCCGGTGAAGCGGCCGCCGGCCTCCTCGACGATGATGCAGTTGGCCGCCATGTCCCACAGCGACAGCTCGGGCTCGGCGGCGATGTCGACGGCGCCCTCGGCGACCATCATGTAGGACCAGAAGTCGCCGTAGGCGCGGGTGCGCCAGCAGGCGCGGGTGAGGTCCAGGAACGGGTCGAGCCGGCCGCGCTCCTCCCAGCCGGTGAGCGAGGAGTAGGAGAAGGACGCGTCCTCGATCCGGGAGACGCCGGAGACGTGCAGCCGGGAGGCCTTGGCCAGGCTGCGGCCGCCGAACGCGCCGAGGCCCTTGGCCGCCCACCAGCGGCGCTGGAGCGCGGGGGCGGAGACGATGCCGACCACCGGGCGCTCGACGCCGTCCGGGCCGTCCTCCAGCAGGGCGATCAGGGTGGCCCAGACCGGGACGCCGCGGATGTAGTTCTTGGTGCCGTCGATCGGGTCGATCACCCAGCGGCGCGGGCCCGAGCCCTGGAGTCCGAACTCCTCGCCGAGGACGGCATCGCGCGGGCGGGCGCGCTGGAGCACACTGCGCACGAGCTCCTCGGCGGCCTTGTCGGCGTCGCTCACCGGGGTGAGGTCGGGCTTGGTCTCGATCTTCAGGTCGAGCGCGCGGAAGCGCTCCAGAGTGACCGAGTCGGCCGAGTCGGCGAGGACATGGGCGAGTCGGAGGTCGTCGTGGTAGTCGGCCATGCCCGAAACCCTAGCGAGCCTCCCCCGATCGGCACAGCCGGGCTCGCGGGGCGGGACGGAGCAGGTGCGGGCGTTCGGCCGTTCAGTGCGCCGTGCTGCTGAGCTGGAGGCCGACGACGCCGGCGATCACCAGCGAGATCGAGACCAGCTTCAGCACCGAGGTGCTCTCGCCCAGGAAGACCATGCCGTAGACCGCGGTGCCGGCCGCGCCGATGCCCGTCCACACCGCGTAGGCGGGGCCGACCGGCAGGGTCTTCAGGGAGAGGGTGAGCAGGCCGAAGCTGCCGAGGGCGAACACGCAGAAACTGATGGTGGGCCAGAGCTTGGTGAAGCCCTCGCTGAGCTTCAGGTTGACCGCGAAGCCGGTCTCCAGCAGGCCGGCCAGGACCACCAGGGCCCATGCCATCGCGTGCCCTCCCTGTCGATCGACGGCCGGACCGCGATGGCCCGACTTTCCTATGATCGCCAGGTGAGCCCGCTCCGACACCTCGAGCGGGTCACCAACCTGAGGGAACGGCAAAGGGCGGCCGGGCTCAGTCGCCCTCGCCCTCCTTGCTGGCCAGCAGACGGCGCAGCGAGTAGAGCCGGGCGGCCTCGGCGTGGCCGTCCGCGACCCACGCGTCCAGCGCGCAGTCCGGCTCGTCGTGGCTGCACGCGCGCGGGCAGTCGACGGTGCCCGGCTCCAGGTCGGGGAAGGCGTGGATGACCCGGGACGGGTCGATGTGCGAGAGGCCGAAGGAGCGGAAGCCGGGGGTGTCGATCACCCAGCCGGAGTTCAGCGCCTTCTTCGAGCCCGGCTTGGCGCCGGGCGGCGGGGGCAGCCGCAGGGCCAGGGCGGAGACGGTGGTGTGCCGGCCGCGGCCGGTGACCGCGTTGACGTGCCCGGTCTGCCGCTGACGGTCCGGGACGAGCGCGTTGACCAGGGTGGTCTTGCCGACGCCGGAGTGGCCGATGAACACCGTGGAGAGCCCGCGCAGGTGCTCGCGCACGGCCTCGGCGCCGGTGGTCTCCAGCTCGTCGCGGCGGGTGACCACGTAGGTGATGCCCAGCGACGCGTAGGAGTCCAGCAGCGTCGAGGCCGGGGCCAGGTCGGACTTGGTGAGCACCAGCAGCGGCTCCATGCCCGCGTCGTAGGCCGCCACCAGGCAGCGGTCGATCAGCCGGGGACGCGGCTCCGGGTCGGCCAGGGCGGTGACGATGGCCAGCTGCTCGGCGTTGGCGACCACGATCCGCTCGTACGGATCGTCGTCGTCCGCGGTGCGCCGCAGCACCGAGCTGCGCTCCTCGACCCGGACGATCCGGGCGAGGGTGTCGGCGTCCCCGGAGAGGTCGCCGACCAGGTTGACCACGTCGCCGACGACGACGCCCTTGCGGCCCAGCTCGCGGGCCTTCATGGCGACGACCTCGCGCTCCTGCTTCGTCCCCGGGTCGATCAGGCAGGTGATCCGGCCGCGGTCGACGGTCAGCACCATCGCCTCGGCGGCGTCCTCGTGCTTGGGCCG
This sequence comes from Kitasatospora sp. NPDC093102, assembly GCF_040683915.1. NCBI lineage: Bacteria > Bacillati > Actinomycetota > Actinomycetes > Kitasatosporales > Streptomycetaceae > Kitasatospora > Kitasatospora sp. NPDC093102. Next base: position 208,460 of record NZ_JBFBFA010000003.1, read on the forward strand.
GATCCGGGTCCGCGGCCGGGAACCCCGGCGGGCGGGGCGGTTGCGGATGTCGTCCTCGTCGGCGTCCTTGCCGTAACGGCGCATGTGCTCAGTCTCCGCTCAGACGCCCGCCGCCGCTTCGCCGAGCAGCTCGGACCACATCCCGGGGAAGTCGGGCAGGGTCTTGGCGGTGGTGGCCACGTTCTCGACCCCGACGCCGGGCACGGCGAGGCCGAGGACGGCGGCGGCGGTGGCGAGCCGGTGGTCCTCGTAGGTGTGGAAGACGCCGCCGTGCAGCGGACGGGGGCGGATCCGCAGGCCGTCCTCGGTCTCGGTGACGTCGCCGCCCAGGTCGTTGATCTCCTTGGCGAGCGCGGCGAGCCGGTCGGTCTCGTGCAGGCGCAGGTGGGCGATGCCGTACAGGTGGGACTCGGAGTCGGCGAGCGCGGCGACCGCGGCGATCACCGGGGTGAGCTCGCCGACGTCGTGCAGGTCGGCCTCGATGCCGTGGATCCGGCCGGTGCCGGTGAACTGGAGGCCCTCGTCGGTGAACTCGCAGGCGCCGCCCATCCGGGTGTAGATCTCGCGCAGCTGGTCGCCGGGCTGGGTGGTGTGCTTGGGCCAGTCCCGCACGGTGACCCGGCCGCCGGTGACCAGGGCGGCGGCGAAGAACGGCGCGGCGTTGGAGAGGTCCGGCTCGACCACCAGGTCGCGGCCGAGCAGGGCGCCGGGGGTGACCCGCCAGACGTCCTTCTCGCCGCCGTCCTCGGGGGCGTCGACCTGGGCGCCGGCCAGCCGCAGCATCTCCACCGTCATCCGGATGTGCGGCAGCGACGGAACCGGGCCGCCGACGTGGCGGACCTCGATGCCGTGGTTGTAGCGGGCGCCCGAGAGCAGCAGCGCGGAGACGAACTGGGACGAGGAGGAGGCGTCCAGCTCGACCGGGCCGCCGTCCAGCGAGCCGGTGCCGTGCACGGTGAGCGGGAAGGCACCGCGGCCGCCGTCCTCGATCCGGGCGCCGAGCGCGCGCAGGGCGTTGATCACGCCGTGCTGGGGGCGCTCGTAGCAGCGCGGGTCGCCGTCGAAGTGCACCGGGCCGTCGGCGAGGACGGCGAGCGGGGGCAGGAAGCGCATCACCGTGCCGGCGTTGCCGACGTCGATCGAGGCGGGGCCGAGCAGCGCGGGGGCCGGGATGACCCGCCAGGCCTCGCCGCCGCCGGTGCCGCCGGAGTCGTTGTTGACCTTCTCCTCGATGGTGACCCCGAGGGCGCGCAGGCCGTCGGCCATCAGCTGGGAGTCGCGGCTGCGCAGCGGGCGGCGCACCCAGCCCGGCCCGTCGGCGAGTGCCGCCAGCACCAGGGCCCGGTTGGTGACCGACTTGGAGCCGGGGATGGTGACGGTGGCGTCGACGGGGCTGGTCGCGACGGGGGCGGGCCACAGGGTCTCGGTCATGGGGCAAGTCTAGGGGCCGCGCCGGAACGGTCCCGCAGATGGGAGTTCGAAGACGGGCCCTACTGCAGGGGCTGGAGCAGCCAGGCGGCGCCGAGGGCGAGGCAGGCGAGGGCGACGAGCAGGAAGACGGTGACCCAGGCGAGGGCGGGGACGTGGGTGAGCCGGGCGAGCTGGTCGGCGTCGGAGTCACGGGCCCAGCCGGTCCGGCGCTGGTGCTGGAGCTCCAGGACGGGGCGGACGGCGCCGAAGAGCAGGAACCAGCAGCCGAGGTAGGCGAAGCCGGCCTGGACCTCGGCGCTGCCGAACCAGGAGACCAGGAAGAAGGCGCCGCCGGCGACCAGCACCGAGAGGAAGCCGAAGGCGTTGCGGATGCGCAGGAGCAGGGCGAGCAGCAGCACGACCGCCAGCCAGAGCAGCAGGGTGATCCGGTCGGCGGCGAGCAGGGCGGCGCAGCCGAGGCCGAGCAGGGCGGGGGCGGTGTAGCCGGCGGCGGCGGTGAGGACCATGCCGGGGCCGGTGGGGCGGCCGTAGGACAGGGTGAGTCCGGAGGTGTCCGAGTGCAGCCGGATGCCGGCCAGCTTGCGGCCGGTGACCAGGGCGATCAGGCCGTGGCCGCCCTCGTGGGCGATGGTCACCGCGTTGCGGGCGACGTGCCACAGCGGGCGGGCCAGGACGGCGAGCAGGGCGGCGGCGCCGGTGGCCAGGACCAGCCAGCCGGGCGGGGCGGTCTGGGTGCCGGCCACCTGGTTCCACAGGTCGCCGAGAGTCTGGTCGTTCGCGTTCATCGGTGTCTCTCCGCCTCCGTCCGTCGCACTGGGCCGTCGCACTGGGCCGTTCGGGGCAGCCTCCCATGCGGGGACGGGCTGGCGGGAGCGGGCGGTTCCGGGCCGGGGATGAACAAGTCCTGAGGACCGGCGGCATGGCAAGCTGGCCCGCATGTGCGGTCGGTTCGCAGCCAGCAGCAAGCCCGAGGACGTCGTCGAGCTGTTCGGCGTCGAGCACTGGGACCCCGAGGAGACCCTGGACCCGAACTGGAACGTCGCGCCGACCGACAGCGCGTTCGTGGTGCTGGAGCGGCTGGGCAGGGACCGGCCGCGGCCGGTGCGGCAGCTGCGGGTGCTGCGCTGGGGGCTGGTGCCGCAGTGGTCGAACTCCGCCGAGACGGCGGTGAAGATGATCAACGCCCGGTCGGACACGGTGCACGAGAAGCCCTCGTACCGGCAGGCCTTCGCCGCGCGCCGGTGCATCCTGCCGGTGGACGGCTACTACGAGTGGCAGACGGTCCCGGGGGAGCGCGGCAAGGCGCGCAAGAAGCCGTACTTCGTCTCCCGGGCGGACGGCAGCCCGCTGGCGCTGGCCGGGCTGTACGAGTTCTGGCGCAACCGGGCGGTGCCGCCCGGGCACCCGGAGGCCTGGCTGGTGACGTTCACCATCGTCACGACGGACGCCGAGGAGGCGCTGGCGCCGATCCACGAGCGGATGCCGCTGTTCCTGGACCCGCAGGACTGGGACGAGTGGCTGGACCCGCGGCTGACCGACCCGGACGGGCTGCGCCGGCTGCTGATACCCCCGCCGCCGGGCGCGCTGCTGGCCACCCCGGTGTCGCCGGCGGTCGGCAGCATCCGCAACAACGGCCCGGAGCTCAAGGAGCCGTGGGCCGAGGTCGAGTACGAGACCACCCTGTTCTGACCCGTGCCGAGCGTTCCTGGAGACGTCGAGATGAGCACCACCGAACTGGTCCCCACCGAGGCCGGGGAGGCCCGGATCAGCTACCACCGGGCCGCGGAGCCCGAGGCCGTACTGGCGCTCGGCCACGGTGCGGGCGGCGGGATCGAGGCCCGGGACCTGGTGGCGCTGGCCGGGAGGCTGCCGGCCCGGGGGATCACCGTGGCGCTGGTCGAGCAGCCCTGGCGGGTGGCGGGCAGGAAGCTCGGCCCGGCGCCGAAGACGCTGGACCTCGGCTGGCGGCCGGTGGCCGAGCGGCTGGCCGGGCAGGGGCTGCCGCTGGTGGTGGGCGGGCGCAGCGCCGGGGCGCGGGTGGCCTGCCGGACGGGTGCGGCGACCGGGGCGGTCGGGGTGGTGGCGCTGGCGTTCCCGCTGCACCCGCCGGGCAAGCCGGAGAAGAGCCGGGCCGAGGAGCTGCTGGACTCCGGGCTGCCGACGCTGGTGGTGCAGAGCGCGGCGGACCCGTTCGGTGGGCCGGGGGAGTTCCCGGAGCTGCCGGCGGGGCACGAGCTGGTGGGGGTGCCGTACGGCAGCCACGGCTTCGAGGTGCCCAAGCGGGCGCCGGTGGGGCAGGACGAGGTGCTGGACCTGGTCTGCGGTGCGGTGGGGGACTGGGTGCTGGCCCTCGTCCGGCGCCGGTGAGCAGGGCGCTTCCACTCGATCGCGCGTGCGAGTGAACGGCCGGCGCGGGCGGGAATGCGGGAGGGGCCCCCGTGGTTGTCGTCACCGTCAGCAGGAGTCACCGGTGAGAGGCAGGGCAGATGGGTTCGATCGCGTGCCCCGAACGGCCTGAGGAGCGCGAGGCCACCGCGGCGTTCGCCCCTTCCTGGTCGGAGTGGCTCGACGCGGGCGAGAAGCCCGTCAGCCCGATATCCTCCATTTCTGGACGGCCCGCCGTGGGCCGTGCCCGTCATGCCGAGGAGGTGGGTCCGGTCGTCGGGACCGAGCACGAGGCCGATCCGGGCCGTGGCCCGGGCGACGCCCTGCCTGCGGGCGAGGCGCTCACCGGTGAGGAGCTGGCCGAGGCGATCGGTGAGGACACCTACCGGGTGTCGGCGGAGGAGAGCGAGGAGGCCCGGCGGGAGCGCTTCGAGCGCGACGCCTTGGGCTACCTGGATCCGATGTACTCGGCGGCGCTGCGCATGACGCGCAACCCGGCCGACGCGGAGGACCTGCTCCAGGAGGCGTTCGCCAAGGCGTACGCGTCCTTCCACCAGTTCCGTGAGGGCACCAACCTCAAGGCCTGGCTGTACCGCATCCTCACCAACACGTTCATCAACTCGTACCGCAAGAAGCAGCGGGAGCCCCAGCGCACCGCGGCGGAGGAGATCGAGGACTGGCAGCTGGCCCGGGCCGAGTCGCACATGTCGACCGGTCTGCGCTCGGCCGAGACCCAGGCGCTGGACCACCTCCCCGACAGCGACGTGAAGGACGCGCTCCAGGCCATCCCGGAGGAATTCCGGATCGCCGTCTATCTCGCGGACGTAGAAGGCTTTGCGTACAAGGAGATCGCGGACATCATGGGTACTCCCATCGGTACGGTGATGTCCCGGCTGCACCGCGGCCGCCGTCAGCTGCGCGGCATGCTGGAGGATTACGCCCGTGAGCGCGGGCTGGTCCCGGCCGGCAGCGGGGCAGGGCAGGAAGCGAAGGGCTCGGGCTCATGAGCTGCGGCGATCCGCACGAAACCGAGTGTGGCGAGGTCCTCGACCACCTCTATGAATTCCTCGACAACGAGATGCCCGAGGGCGACTGCGCAAAGTTGCGCGTGCACTTCGAGGAGTGCTCGCCCTGCCTGAAGCAGTACGGGCTGGAGCAGGCGATCAAGGCGCTGATCAAGCGCTCCTGCGGGTGCGACGACACCCCGACCGACCTGCGCGGCAAGGTGCTGGCCAGGATCGACTCGATCCGGGCCGGGCAGCGCTCGGGCGAGCAGGTGGTGGTCGCGGTGGAGACCACCGTCGAGGTGCACGCCGAGTCGGCCCGGCCGGCGCCCGGGCCGGGTGGAGCGGCCGGGGCGGAGTCGGCCGAGCGCTCCGGCGCCCCGGTCGAGGCCGGCGCCCAGGCGGAATGACGGCCCGTCGGTCGAACGCCCGTACGGTGGCCGGCCGGGTGGTCGACCGCCGGGTGCGGTAGTCCGCCGGTCCGCCGGTGAGGGCGGGCCGGACGGTTCGGACCAGGAGTACAGCGGCCCCGGGAGCATGCGCCCCCGGGGCCGCTCCCGTCCTGCTCACATGCGCCGTCACTCGTTCGAGTGAGTTGGCGGTGCGCCAACTGCGCCATTGCGGCACCATGCGTCCCCATGCCCGGGCGGCGGCCTATTCTCCTGACGGACACTCACCGTCGGTCCGCCCGGCGCGTTGAGGCAACAAAGGTCCGTACGGCGGGGAGGTCGCGATCGCTACCGACTGTGGAGGATCGGCCCTGCCGCGAGGGGCGGCGCGCTACCTGGTGGCCGTCCCGGTGGCGGCGCTGTGCTGCCTGGTGCCACTGCTGCCCGCCGCGGCCACCCCCGGGGTGCCGGGCTGGCTCGGCGCACCGGTGGACTGGCCCAAGGTCGGACTGCTGGCCTTCCTGCACGGCTGCTGGGAGTCCCTGGCCCAGGGCCTGCCCACGCCCTGCCTGGTGCTGGTGCGCCGGTTGCTGCGCCGGCCGGCACTGCCCGAGCGGGCGCCCGCCCGGCCCGGGGTGAACGCCTTCTTCCCGGTGCTGTTCGCCGGGGTGCTGATGCTCCCGCCGGCCGCCTCCGCCCTGGTCGCCGCCCCGGCCGCGCTGCTCGGCGGACCGGGCGGGCGCGGCTGCCGCCCGCGCCAGCTGTTCAACGGCTCCCAGCTCGCGCTGTGCGCCTTCGCCTCCTCGGCCGCCTTCTGCCTGCTGCACGGTCCGCAGCTGCTGCTCGGCTCCCGCTTCCCGGCCGCGCTGCTGCCCGGCTTCGCCGCCGTCGCGGTGTTCTGCCTGGTCAACGGGGTGGTGGTGGGTGTCATGCTGATGCTCAGCGAGGGGCGCCGGCCCGGGGTGCTGCTGCGCGGGGCGCAGTCGGTGTGCGGGCTGCCGGTGCTGGTGCACGCGGCCGGCGGGCTGATGGTCGCGGTGCTCTGGCAGGGCCCGTACGGCGCGTTCGCGGCGCTGCTGGCGCTGCTGCCGCTGTCCATCTCGGCCTGGGTGTTCGCCCAGGGCCAGCGCGAGCGGGACGCCCACCAGGCCACCGTGCAGTCACTGGTGCAGGCCGTGGAGATCAAGGACTCCTACACCCGGGGCCACAGCGAACGGGTGGGCCACGCCTCGGTGCTGATTGCCAATCAGCTCGGCATGGAGGCCGAGCGGCTGCGCACCCTGCGCTTCGCCGGCATCCTGCACGACGTCGGCAAGCTCGGGGTGGCCACCGAGCTGCTGCGCAGAAACGGTCCCCTGACCGAGGCGGAGCGCCGGGCGGTGGAGATCCACCCGGTGTACGGGTACGAGCTGGTGCGCGGGATCGACTTCCTCGGCGAGGCGCACGCCGGGATCCTGCACCACCACGAGCGGATGGACGGCCGCGGCTACCCGAGCGGGCTGGCGGGCGAGCAGATCCCCGAGTTCGCCCGGATCATCTCGGTCGCCGACGCCTTCGACTCGATGACCTCCACCCGCTCCTACCGGCGCGGCCGCCCGGTCGGCGAGGCGGTCGCGGAGCTGGAGCGCTGCTCAGGCAGCCAGTTCGACCCGGTGATGGTGCGGGCGCTGATCGACGCGCTGGCCGGGCACGACTGGCAGCCGGTGGTGCACTCCGAGGACTGCATCCAGGCGGTGCCGGACATCCCGCTCGGGGTGCCCGAACCGGTCCGGGCGGCACCGGGCCGGGTGCCACCCCGGGGCGGGACCGTCCCCGCGGCCGGGCAACCGTGAGGGCCCTCGGGCGCGAGGCCCGGGGGCGCGCGACGTCCGGCCGTGCCGCTTCCGGGCGTACCGCTTCCGGCCGTACGGCTGCCGCTGGTTCCGCTGCCGGTCGTGCGGGGCCCGGGGCCCGGGCGCTGCGGCGCGTGGTCCGCGGCCGCACGCCCTGTGGGCGCACCGCGCGCGCGGTGCACGCGGCGGCCGCCGCGCTGCTGGTGCTCGCGCTGGGCGCGGTCGCGGTGCGCGGGGTCGCGGGGCCCAGGGTCGCGCTGGCGTTCACCGTGCTGATCGCGCTCGGCGAGTGCGTCCGGATCACCCTTCCGGGGGATCGGGAGCAGGCCCCGATCGGTGCGGCCGGCGCGCTGGCGTACGCCCTGCTCGGGCCGCTGCGCGGAGTGCCGACCGCGCACGGGACGCTCCAGGTGGTCGCGGTGACCGGGGCCGGCCTGCTGCTGGGCGGGCTGGCCGGTCTCGTCCTGCCGCGCCCCGTTCCGCCGGACGGTCCCGGGCACCCGCACCGCCGTCCGCCCTGGGCCGACCCGGCCCGCCGCGACGGCGCCGCCCGCCGGGTGCTCGCGGTCGGCTTCGCGGCCGCCGTCTTCCAGCCGCTCTACAACGGCGGCACGGTCGACCGCTTCTCCCCCGACGGCCCGGCGTACGGGGTGTTCCTGACCGCCGTCGCCGCGCTGGCCGCGCTCTGCGACGCGACCCTGGCGGCACTGCTGCGCCGCTCCGGCGGCGGGCTGCGGTTCCCGGCGGCGCTGGAGGACGAGCTGCGCTCGCTGTTCGGCATCGGCTCGGCGATCGTCGCCACCGGGATGCTGGTCAGCCTCGCGGCCGGCGAGGTCGGGCTGTGGGCGCTGCCGCTGTTCTGCACCCCGCTGCTGCTCGCCCAGGTGTCCTTCCGGCGCGCCGCCGCCGTGCGGGCCACCACCGGGCAGACCATCGCGAGCCTCGCCCGGGCCACCGAGCTGGCCGGCTACACCCCGCACGGGCACGCGCGCCGGGTCGCGGACACGGCGTGCGCGCTGGGCCGCGAGCTGGGTCTGGGCACCCGCGAGCTCGCCCTGCTGGAGTACGCCGCGCTGATGCACGACGTCGGCCAGCTGTCCCTGGTCGAACCGGTGCCGGACGGCGCCACCGCCCTGCTGCCCTGCGCCGAGCAGCAGCGGATCGCCCGCCTGGGCAGCGAGGTGATCAGCCGCACCGGGGTGCCCCGGCAGGTCGCCGAGCAGGTCGCCCGACTGGCCGACCCCGGCACCGGGGCAGCCCCCGGCGAGGGCCCGGTGCCGCTCGCGTCCCGGATCATCCGGGTCGCCAACGCCCACGACGACCTGCTCACGGCGGCCCGCGGCCGGGGCGTCGGCGAGGCGGTCGGGCGGCTGGAGGCGCTGGAGGCGCTGCGGCTGGGCCGCGGCCGGGTCTACGACGCCCGCGTGGTGGACGCCCTGGCCAGGGTGGGCGGATAGCCCGTCGCCGAGGGCGGGCCCGGGTGCGCGGGGCTCGCTCAGCACGGGCCCGCCGCCGCCTTCGCGGCGCCCGGGAACCGGCTCCCGGACGCCAGGGGTTGAGCGGGCGGGATCGGGCAGGCAGGCTGGGGAGGGGCGGGCCCCAACCTCGGCGGTGGGGAGCGCGGGCGGGGGCGGGCGTGGTTGGATGCGGTCGTAGCGTGGAACACCGACCCGGGACACCGGGCCCGAACGCCGTCCGAGGCGGGACGGGCACGGTGGCACGGGACTTGAGCGGACGACGACGGCAGGGACGAACGTGAGGATCTTCCACCGGGCACGGCACCGGCCGTCCGCCACCTGGCGGCAGACGACCGACCGGGCCTTCACGCTGATCGGCGACGGCCGCTACGAGGACGCCGGCGCGCTGCTGGTGATGGCCGCCGACCTGGAGCCGTGGCTCTCCGACTCCTGGTTCAACCTCGCCCTGCTGCACAAGTTCCGCCGGGACTGGGAGCAGGCCCGCTCGGCCGGCCTGCGCGCCGTCGCCCTGTTGGACCGCGAGCACGGCGCCCCGGACTGGTGGAACCTCGGCATCACCGCCACCGCCCTCCAGGACTGGCCGCTGGCCCGCCGCGCCTGGCAGGCGTACGGGCTGAAGCTGCCGGGAGGCCCCGGCGGGCAGCCGGACGGCCCGGTCAGCCTGGACCTCGGCACCACCCCGGTGCGGCTCTCCCCGGACGGCGAGTCCGAGGTGGTCTGGGGCCGCCGGCTGGATCCGGCCCGGATCGAGGTGCTGTCCATCCCGCTGCCCTCCTCCGGCCGCCGCTGGGGCGAGGTGGTGCTGCACGACGGCGCCCCGCACGGCGAGCGGGTCACCGACGGCGTCGCCTACCCGGTGTTCGACGAGATCGAGCTGTGGGCGCCCTCCCCGGTGCCGACCTACGTGGTGCTGCTCCAGGCCGCCACCGCCGGGGACCGGGACGCGCTGGAACGGCTGGTCGCCGACGCCGGCTACGCGGCCGAGGACTGGACCTCCTCGGTGCGGCTGCTGTGCCGCGCCTGCTCGGAGAGCCGGATGGCCTCCGACGACGGCGTCGCCGCCCACCACGACCCGCACGACGACGGCGACGCCGCCCACCCCGGCCACCTCAGCCACCTCAGCCAGGGCGGCGCGGCCGGGATGTCCTGGCTGGTCGAGCGCGAGTGCGGGATCGCCGCCCCGGCCCACCTCGTGCGCACCCTGCTGGACCGCTGGGTCGCGGCGGCCCCGGGAAGTCGGGCTTACCGGGATCTCGAAGAAGTGTGCTGAGTACCCTGGTGAGGTAACGCGTAGACCTACGGAAGCGGAAGACATGGCGGAGCAGGCCGAGCAGCACGAGCACGAGCACGACGTGGAGGGGACGGCGCCCGAGACGCCCGTGAAGGTGATCGGCGAGGAGCCCGACCTCAGCAAGGGCACCGCGCGCCCGATCACCGTCTTCGGCAACCCGGTGCTGCACCGAGAGGTCAAGGACGTCACCGCCTTCGACGGCGAGCTGTCCGGGCTGATCGACGACATGTTCCAGTCCATGTACGCCGCCGAGGGCGTCGGCCTCGCCGCCAACCAGATCGGCGTCGACCTCAAGGTCTTCGTCTACGACTGCCCGGACGACGAGGGCGTGCGCCACATCGGCCACGTGATCAACCCCGTGCTGGAGGAGTACCCGGCCGACCGTCGCCGCGTCCTCGACGACGGCAACGAGGGCTGCCTCTCCGTCCCCACCGCCTACGCCGAGCTGGCCCGCCCGGACTACGCCGCGGTCACCGGCGTCGACAAGGACGGCAAGCCGATACGCGTCGAGGGCACCGGCTTCTTCGCCCGCTGCCTCCAGCACGAGACCGACCACCTCTACGGCACCCTCTACATCGACAAGCTGTCGAAGCGGGACCGCAAGGACGCCCTGCGGCAGATGGCCGAGGGCACCCCGAAGTACGCAACCGTGCCGAACGAGTAAGGACCGACCCCGAGTCGGCAGGGCCGGTACGGAAGTTCCGTACCGGCCCTGTGCGTTGTCCGCTCCGGCACGGGGCAGCCGTGCCGGACGCGAGGGATCAGGAACGGCCCGGGGATCAGGAACGGCCGGTGGCCGCCGGTTCCGTGTCGAAGGCCCGGAAGAGCGAGAGGTCGGGGGTGCGGCCGCGGATGGCGGTCCAGGCCTCGTGGAAGTCGTGCCGCACCCGGGACGGCGGCCAGGGGGTGGGCCGCAGCTCCGGTGGGAGGAGCGGGTCGCACTCCAGGGCGTGGGTGAATGCCTCGGCCAGGCGCAGCGCGGCCGCGACCAGTTCGACGGGGTCGCGGTCGGGGCCGAGGGGCTCCTCTGCGAGCGCTTCGGCGAGCGGTCGGTAGGCCTCGACCGTCTCGGCCGGGGGCCAGAGGTGCTCCGCGGTGGCGGTGGGATCGGTGAAGCCCGGGCCGGTCAGGCGGGTGGCCTCCGCCGTGATCAGGTAGGTGCCGACGGTCCGTGCGGAGGCCTCGACGGTGAGTTCGTCGAGGAGGTCGTGGGGGCTGACGTAGGCGCCGGGCGCGAGCGGGACGGCGCCGAGCCGGGTCAGCGCGGTGCGCAGGGCGTCGCGTTCCGACCGGTGCCGTTCGGGGACGGAGAAGGTGTAGAGGCGCCAGAGGCCGTCCCAGGGGACGAGACCGGCGTCCTGGGCGTAGGCGAGCGCGACGAACCGGACGTCGGTGTCCGAGCGGAGCCTGCCCGCGTCGGTCAGGACGAGACGGCCCTTGCGGCCCCGCCCCTCCTGGCGCAGGATGCCGGCCGCCTCCAGCCGGCGGACGGCCAACCGGACCGGCTGGTCCGAGAGGCCGACCGCCGCGGCGACGTCGTAGACGTAGTCGAGTGCGGCCGTGCCCTGCGGGTCGAAGCAGGCCTCGACGACCGTTCGCGGTGCGGCTTTGTATGCGGACACGGGAGACCTCGGTTCTCGATCACGCGCCCCTGCGCGGGGCCGTCCGGTCAATCTGCCACACGGGAGCTCGGGCGCCTTCCCAGACGACCGCTCTCGTGCCGAGGGTCATCCGGAGCTCGGTCTCGGCGGGCTGGGCGCCGGTTTCTTTCATCGCGCATGCGACCGTAGCGGGTCCGATATATTTCGGCGGCCGGGGAGGAGTCGGCTCCCTTGTCGGAGGTCGGGCCTAGGGTGGCCGACAAGATCATCGGGTGGTGGGGGTGCGGCGGTGAGCTGGTGGAACAGGAAGCCCGGCGAGGAGCGGGTGCGGTGGGTGCTCGACCCGCTGGTGGGGGTCGGGCCGCTGCGGTTCGGGATGAGTCCCGGGCACGTCGAGGCCGCCCTGGGAGGGGAGGTCGCCGGGATCACGCAGGGACCGGAAGGCGTGGGCCCCCGGCAGTGCTACCGCGACCTCGGGGTGACCGCGATCTACGGGTCGGAGTCGCGGTTGGTCGCAGTGGCGGTCGACGCGATGTCCGGACCGCTGGTACTGCTACGGGGTATCGAGCTGATCGCCCGGGTTCCGTCGGAGGTTCGTGCGGACCTCCACGAACTCGCCCGCCAGGACGGGGCATCGATACGGGTGAACCGGAGCGGTGACCCGGAGGTGGCCGCATGGGGAGTGTCCATGGGGGCCGAGCAGGAGTGGGGGGTGGCGCCCGAAGGGTACGTGGAGCGGAGGAGCGGAGCGATCACCGATGTCCTGCTGGTCGGCCCCGAACTGGCCGAGGACCCCTACGGGCCGGGGCCGGTGAGCGATTGGTCGGGCGTCCGCGCGGGGGAGATGCACTCCGGGACGTGGCAGGTGACGCCGGACGAGGACCGGCCCCGCTGGGACTGCACCCCGTTGGAGGGCGTGGGCCCGCTTCGGTTCGGGATGAGCCCGTCGCAGGTGGCGGCCGCCCTGTACGGCGAAGTACCGGCCGTGCGCCGCGGCTCCCACCCTTGGGCCGCACCCTGGCCGCAGGCCGCACAGTGGACCCTGAGCGCAGACGTCTTCGACGAGACCGGGGTGACCGCCCACTACGGCGGCCGGCTGGGCGCCCCCGTCCTCGCGGCGGTGACCCTGCACGGGCGTACCGGGCCCCAGGTCGAGTTCGAAGGCATCCGGCTGATCGGCCGGTCGGTCTCCGATGTCGACGCGGCCATCACCCGCTACGTCGAGGAACGAGACCTGCACCTGCGCCTCACCTGCGCCGGGGACCAGGGGCCGGACGGAAGCAACATGTACGTCCGGGCGACCAGGGCCGGGGACACCATGCTCAGCGAGGCCCGCTTCTGCGCACCGGACTGGGACGAGCACGACTGAGGGCGGGGCGGGGCTACCGTGCCGGCCCCCAGGGGGCGGCCGGGCAGGGGACGTCGGTCCAAAAGCGGTTGGGGCACACGATCATGTAGTGGCCGGACCAACGGCTGTCGGAGACCCATCGGGACCACACCACGTCGGAGTGATCGGCCAGTTGGTCGAGCGCGTGCTGTCGGCGGGTGGAGAGCGGGAGCCAGGGGTCTCCGCCGGGCGTGTGCTCCGCGTAGCGTTGTACGAGCCAGTCGGCCGCATCGGCCGGTGTTGACCAGGTGCTCCGGACCTGGGCGGCGGGCCGCAGCAGCCACCAGCCTGTCATCAGAGGTGGCAGGCCGGAGTGGCTGAATTGTGCACGGTCGATCGGCCGGCGCTCGGATTCCTTCGCCAGAAGCCGGCCGTCGCCGGCCCATTCGTAACCGTGGAAGTGCAACTGTGCTGCTCCTCGGTGTGGTTGGTGCCCCGGCCGCCCGCACGGGATTGCGGGCGGCCAGGGTGGTTCGGGGGATGTCAGGCGCGCAGGCCGAACCGAGCCGGGTCGATCCCGGCGTTGGTCAGCTCCTCGGCGGTGAAGAGCAGGGGCTCGCGGTCGGGACGCTTGCTGTCGCCGAGGGCGAAGACGCCGTGCTGCACCAGGCCGAGGGTCACGCACGACTCGCCGTCGTCGCCCCCGCCCTGGTTGCCGCCGCACGCGCGGTTGAACTCGACTCGGGAGAGGTCGAGTTCGTACAGGTTGTGATCGGTCATCGTCTGCACCTTTCGGTATCGCTTCGGGGCGGCATGGAACGGCCCCGCCCCGCCCAGGACCTGGGCGGAAGAATGAGGGGAAGAGGTCGGCCCGGCAGCGCCAGAGGCCGATGCGGTGGTGAGCCGGCCGGCAGGCAAAGGTCCAACGCCCAGGTGGTCCCACCGAACCCGTGCACGGGAAGTCGGGCCGGCCGACTTCCTGTGTCGTGAGGCCCAAACGGATCTGGCGGCTGATGGGTCTTGTGCGACTTGTGCGGCGGCGTGACGGCTCTGCGCGCCACGGCCTTGGCCTCCTTGCCGGAAGCCGGCCGAAGCTCCCGCAGCGCTGCCCCGATTCCGGTAGTCCCTGCCCGGCGTGAACGCCGGTCGGGGGAGCGGGAGTTCAGGGCTGGCTGGTGATGGTGATCAGGTGGGAGGTCCAGTCGGTCATCTCGCCGACGTAGAGGGTGGTGCTCCAGGTGTTGTTACGGCTGAGGCAGCGGGCGACGCCCTCGCCGCCGCCGGGGCCGATGCAGATCCGGATGAAGTCCCGGTGGGCCTCGCGGATGGGGAGTTCGCGCACGCGCTCCCAGAGGACGGGGAGGGCGTGGTCGACGCTGGGGAAGTCGGTGGGGCGCATGATGCCGACGATCCCGGCCCGGACGGCGCTCACGCGGCGCCCGCCTCGGGGGAGATGTGGCACCAGACGAACTTCCCGATCCCGCCCTCGCGCGGGCAGCAGCCCCACTGGGTGGCCAACTCCTGCACGAGGAACAGGCCTCGGCCGGTCTCGGAGGAGGTGGAGATGGGGCGGGGCGTGGGCTTCTCACCGTCGGCGTCGTGCACCTCGATGCGGAGGGTGCCGTCCGGGGAGAGCTGGAAGTGGACGAGGATGTGCCGGTCGCGCGGGGCGCGGCAGTGCTGGATGGCGTTGGTGACCAGCTCGCTGACCAGCAACTCGCCGGTCGGGAGGAGGAGTTCGCCCGCGGGGTGGGGGAGGAGGAAGTCGTGGAGCTTCCGGCGGGCGGTTCGGGCGGACTTTCGGTGCCGGGTGAGTCGGCAGGTCTGCTCGACGGGGGAAGGGAAGACGGCTTCAGACATGGCGGGGCCACCTCCGGTGGTGCGGGGTGAAGACGGCTGAAGAAGGCATGGGGATGCCAGGCGACCAGCTCGCATGATCACGATGTGTCGACTGGCTGGATACGTTGAGTAGCATGCTCCTGGTGGCTTCTAAAGTGCAAGTCCCCACTTTGGAAGTGATCAAAGATTGTTGTCGGTGCCGGGGGAGGGCAGACTGGCAGCTCACGGAAGTGGGGAGGTCGCGGCGGTGCCCGTGAACAAGAACCCGACGGTTCGGCAGCGAAGGCTGGCCCGAACGCTCAAAGAACTGCGAACAGGCGCTGATCTGACGATTGCCCAGTCGGCTCGACAACTTGCCTGCGCCGAGAGCAAGATCAGCCGTATCGAGGCAGCTCAGTCGGGCATTCGGTTGGTGGATCTCCGGCTGCTGCTCGACTTGTACGGGGTGGCGGATCCAACGGTTCGGGGTCGGTTGGAGGCCTTGGCGCGCGAAGGCCGCCTGCGCGGCTGGTGGGATCGATACTCGGACACGCTGTCGCCGCTCTACGCCGACTTCATCGCACTGGAATCCGATGCGTCAGACATGTACAGCATCCAGACGTTCCTGGTGCCGGGCCTGCTACAGACGGAGGACTACACGCGTGCGGTGGTCCGTGCGCAGATAGAGGATGCGACTTCGGAGCAGGTCGAGCGACTGACGAAGGTCCGTCAGGAACGGCGCGCTGTGCTGGCGCGGGAGGCACCGCTTCGGATGTGGGTCGTCTTGTCGGAATCCGTACTGAAGCACCGGATCGGCGGCTGCTCGGTCATGCGGGAGCAACTCGACTTCCTGGTGGTGAGTGCCGAACAGCCGAACATCAACATCCGGATCCTGCCGGAGGAGTCGGACGTTCATGCTGCGTTGTTCGGGCCTGTCGCCATCCTGAGCTTCCCCGAGGCGACAGAAACGGACGTTGTGTACGTCGACAGTCTGCTCAGCACGCTCTACATCGAGGAGCCGGAGGAAGTGTTCAAGTACACCAACCTGTTCCGCCGTGCACTGGCGGAGTCGCTGCCGCGTACCGAATCGATCGCACTCATCGAGCGTGCAAAGGACAAGATCTAGAAATGGTGAGTATGTTCCTGCCGTCCGCTTCTGCTGTCGGACTTGAGTGGCGTAAGTCGTCCTACTCGGGCGCGCAGAGCGACTGCATCGAGGTAGCCGACGTCGTGGCCGTCCCCGAACGTGAGTGGCGCAAGAGCAGCTATAGCGCCCAGGCGAACGAGTGCGTGGAGACCCGGCTGTTGATGGTGGGCGGGATGGCTGTTCGGGACTCGAAGGAGCCGGGTGGGCCGGCGCTGCTCTTCCCGGCGTATGCCTGGTCCTCGTTCCTCGTCGGGGTCAAGTCCGGGGAGTTTCCGACCGACTGAAACAACAGTGGTGCCCCGCACGGGCTGTGGCCGTGCGGGGCACCACTGTGTCCGTACTTCTTTTAGAAGTCGTCGTCGAAGGCGACCGAGCCCTCGACGGCCACCTGGTACGCCGACACGCGACGCTCGAAGAAGTTGGTCAGCTCCTGGACGTTCTGGAGCTCCATGAAGCCGAACGGGTTGGCCGAGCCGTACCGGATCGGCAGGCCGAGCCGCGCGAGGCGCTGGTCGGCCACAGCCTGGAGGTACTCGCGCATCGAGGCGGTGTTCATGCCGGGCAGGCCGTCACCGCACAGGTCCTGTGCGAACTGGAGCTCGGCCTCGACGGCCTCCTCCAGCATCTCCGTGACCTGCTTGGCCATCTCGTCGTCGAAGAGGTCGGGCTCCTCCTCGCGCACGGTGTCGACGACCGACATCGCGAAGTCCATGTGCATGGACTCGTCGCGGAACACCCAGTTGGTGCCGGTGGCCAGGCCGTGCAGCAGACCGCGCGACCGGAACCAGTACACGTACGCGAACGCGCCGTAGAAGAACAGGCCTTCGACACACGCCGCGAAGCAGATCAGGTTCAGGAGGAAAGCGCGGCGGTCCTCCTTCGTCTGCAGCGAGTCGATGTGGTCGACCGCGTTCATGTACTTGAAGCAGAACTGGGCCTTCTGGCGGATGGAGGGGATGTTCTCCACCGCGGCGAAGGCCGCGTTGCGGTCCTCCGGGTCGGGCAGGTAGGTGTCCAGCAGCGTCAGGTAGAACTGGACGTGCACGGCCTCCTCGAACAGCTGCCGACTCAGGTACAGCCGCGCCTCAGGGGAGTTGATGTGCTTGTAGAGGCTCAGCACCACGTTGTTGGAGACGATCGAGTCGCCCGTGGCGAAGAACGCGACCAGCCGGCCGATCAGGTGGCGCTCGCCCTCACTGAGCTTCGCCAGGTCGGCGACGTCGGAGTGCAGGTCCACCTCCTCGACGGTCCAGGTGTTCTTGATCGCGTCGCGGTACCGGTCGTAGAACGACGGGTAGCGCATCGGGCGCAGGGTCAGCTCGAAGCCGGGGTCGAGCAGCATCTTGCGGTCTTCAGGGGTGCTCACTGGCAGGCCTCGCAGGACTCGGGGTTCTCCAGGGAGCAGGCGATGGCGGCTTCCTGCTCCGGGGTGAGGGAGGGGGTGTTCACGGGCACCGGCGCGGCGGCACGGGCGGCACCCGGCGCGGCCTGGGCGATGCGGGTGGCCGGGCGCGAACGCAGGTAGTAGGTGGTCTTCAGACCGACCTTCCACGCGTAGGCGTACATCGAGCTGAGCTTGCCGATGGTCGGCGCCGCCATGAACAGGTTCAGGGACTGGCTCTGGTCCAGGTACGGCATGCGGGCGGCGGCCAGGTCGATCAGCGCGCGCTGCGGCAGCTCCCAGGCCGTCCGGTACAGCGAACGCACCTCGGACGGCAGCCAGTTCAGCTCCTGGACGGACCCGTTGGCGTCGCGCAGGGCGTCGCGGGTCTGCTGGTCCCAGACGCCGAGCTCCTTGAGCTCGCGCACCAGGTACGGGTTGACCTGGAGGAACTCGCCGGACAGCGTCTCGCGCTTGAACAGGTTGGACACCTGCGGCTCGATGCACTCGTACACGCCGGCGATGGACGCGATGGTCGCGGTCGGCGCGATGGCCAGCAGCAGCGAGTTGCGCAGGCCGGTCTCGGCGATCCGGGCGCGCAGCGCCGTCCAGCGGTCGGCCCACTGCGGGGCGGCGCTCGCGAAGTGGTCGATGTGCAGCTCGCCGCGGGCGGCGCGGGTCTCGCCGTACGCCTCGTGGCGGCCGAGCTGCTCGGCCAGGTCGGCGGAGCGCTCGTACGCGGTGAGCATGATGCGCTCGGCGATCAGCGTGGACAGCTGCTTCGCCTCGGCGGAGTCGAAGTCGATGCGCAGCTTGAAGAAGACGTCCTGGAGGCCCATCACGCCGAGGCCGACCGGCCGCCAGCGGGAGTTGGACGTCCCGGCCTCGGTGGTCGGGTAGAAGTTGATGTCCACCACACGGTCGAGGAAGGTCACGGCGGTGCGCACGGTGGCGTCCAGCCGCTCCCAGTCCATGGCGTTGATCAGGTCATCGGCACGGGCATCAAGAGCCACGTGGGCGCCGAGGTTGACCGAGCCCAGGTTGCAGACGGCGGTCTCGGAGTCGTCCGTGACCTCCAGGATCTCCGTGCACAGGTTGGAGGAGTGCACGGTGCGGCCCGGCAGCGCGGTCTGGTTGGCGGCGCGGTTGGAGGCGTCCTTGAAAGTCATCCAGCCGTTGCCGGTCTGCGCGAGGGTGCGCATCATACGGGCGTACAGGGTCTGCGCCGGGATGGTGCGGACGGCCTTGCCGGCCAGCTCGGCCTTGCGGTACGCCTCGTCGAAGTCGGCGCCCCACAGATCGACCAGCTCCGGCACGTCGGCCGGGGAGAACAGCGACCAGTCCTCGTTGGCGTTGACCCGGCGCATGAACTCGTCCGGGATCCAGTGCGCCAGGTTGAGGTTGTGGGTGCGGCGCGCCTCCTCGCCGGTGTTGTCGCGGAGCTCCAGGAACTCCTCGATGTCGGCGTGCCAGGTCTCCAGGTAGACGCAGGCCGCGCCCTTGCGGCGGCCGCCCTGGTTGACGGCGGCGACCGAGGAGTCGAGGGTGCGCAGGAACGGCACGATGCCGTTGGACTTGCCGTTGGTGCCGCGGATCAGGCTGCCGCGCGAGCGGATGCGCGAGTAGGACAGGCCGATGCCGCCGGCGTGCTTGGACAGCCGGGCGATCTGCGCGTAGCGGTTGTAGATCGAGTCCAGGTTGTCCAGCGGGGAGTCGAGCAGGTAGCAGCTCGACATCTGCGGGTGGCGGGTGCCGGAGTTGAAGAGCGTCGGCGAGGAGGTCAGGTACTCCAGGCGGCTCATCAGGCCGTACAGCTCGGCCACCTCGCGCACCGACTGCTCGCTGTCGCCGACCGCCAGGCCGCAGGCGACGCGGAGCAGGAAGTGCTGCGGGGTCTCGATCACCTTGCGGGTGATCGGGTGGCGCAGCAGGTAGCGGGACTGCACGGTGCGCAGGCCGAAGTACTCGAAGCGGTCGTCGCCCGCGGCGTCGACCAGCCCGTCCAGGGCGGCGGCGTGCTTGGCGACGAAGGCCGCGGTGGTGTCGCCGATCAGGCCCTCGGCGTGGCCGACGGCGATCGAGGCGGAGAAGGACACCGAGCCCTGGCTGGTCGCCTCGTCGACGATCTCCAGCGCGAGCAGGCGGGCGGCCAGCTTCGAGTACTGGGGGTCCTCGGCGATCATCGACGCGGCGGCGTCCACGGCCAGCCCGCGCAGCTCGGCGAAGTCCGAGCCGGCGTGGCGGCCGCGCAGCGCGGCGGCGGCGACATGGCCGGGGTCCACCTCGGTGAGGTCGGTGCTGCGGTCGGTGAGCAGCCGCAGCAGGGCGCCGCCGGGGTCGGAGACCGTCGGGTCGGTGAAGGCGGTACCGGAGCCCTGGGCGGGCAGGGTGGCTGAGGCGGCGATGGTCAAGGCGCTCTCTCCTGGCGGCGATCGGCGGCGGTGATCGGGGGCACCGGGCCGATCTGGGCAGGGGAGCACGGCGCGAACGCAGACGGCGTCGCGCGACGGTGACTCCCCGGCCCGCCCGCGAGGCCCGGAGGGGGTACTGCTGGTGCCGGCGCGGCCTCTGCGGGAGGGCCGTGGCGCACACTGTTCGGCAGGTCATCGGACTCGCGGGTACGGCTGCTGGAGCCGCCCGCACACCGCTGCGGGGCAGTCCCGGATTCGCACCGGGTTCCCCTGCATCGACAGCAGGAGTGAGCATACATGTAGTGCCGCCGGACTGCGGCGGCACCATATGTTGTGCCTGTCGTGTCGCGGATGTGCGTAGGCCGGGCGGCCGGTCAGTGCTTGAGATAGACCTTGTACGTACTCGAATCGCCGGTCGGCGACGTGAATTGGGCGACCAGCCGGTAGTGCCCGGCGACGGCCAGGGCCTCGCTCAGGGCCCGGTCGGTGGCCCTCGGCGCGGTGCTGTCGAGGACGACCATCGTGAACCAGCCGTCCCGGATCGCGGCCACGCTGCCGTCGTCGCCGTGATGCTCGACCCCGGCCCCGTCGCGGTACTCCGTGCCGGTGCGCGCGGAGACCCACTGCTCGGGCTTGGAGACGCTGCCGAGGTAGTACTCGGCGAGTCCGTCGACCTCGGTGAGGTAGCGGCCCTGGGGCTGCGTGTGGGCCCGCAGGACGGCCAGCAGGCGGCCGGAGTCGGGCCCGTTCTGGTAGCGCAGGGCGGACTGCTCCAGGCCGAGGGCGAGCAGGGCGACCCAGACCAGGATGCCCAGCTGGGGATGGCGGAAGTGGGCACCGACCAGCCGGGTCAGGCCGACCCCGGCGAGCGGGGCGGCGAGCAGCATGCCGTAGCCGAGGTGGCGGAACAACGCGCCGGAGGTGCCGGTCCACAGGTGGGCGGCGGGGATCAGCAGGGCCGTGACGGTCAGGGTGGCCCCGAGCAGGGCGCGCCGGCTCCGGGAGGTGGGGACGGCGTCCTTCTCCGGTGCGTCGTGCTCGTTCATCTGCTCGCGGCGCGCGTAGGCGATGGTGCCGGCCACCGCGAGGACGGTGAACAGGCCGGCCCACTGGAGCGTGCCGAGCAGGATCGAGCCGGTGGAGCCGGGGGCGTTGCCCTGCGAGGGCGACCATCCGGCGACCTTGCCCAGGGTGCCGAACGGCAGCAGCAGGACGAGGGTGCCGAGGGCCGCCAGCAGCGCGCGCACGGCGGCCGGGCCGGCCCGATGGTACGGCCGGGCGCAGGCGAAGGCGAGAGCGACCAGCGCGGGGACGGCGAAGGCCGCGGAGTAGGCCACGGCGCAGGCCAGTGCCGTGGGTGGGGCGGCGAGCAGGGCCATGGCCGGGTGGCGGCGGGCGGTGAACACCGTGGTCCAGGCCGCGACGGCGACCAGCAGGACGGCGAGGGACTCGGGCGCGGCGTAGAAGCCGACCACGACGGTGGACTGGAGGACGGCGTACACGGCTATGGCGCAGATGGCGACCCGCTCGTTGAACAGCCGCCTGGTCAGCGAGTACAGCAGCACCGTGGTCAGCAGCGCGAAGCCGAGGCTGAGCAGCCGGGTGCCCCAGATGCCGTTGGCGTCGGCGGCGGCGCCGGCCAGCGGCGGGTAGAGCCAGGGCGAGCCGTGCACCCGGTCGACCAGGTCGGTGGTGACCGGGGTGCCGTGCAGCAGGTGGGCCAGCTGCTGGCGCCCGACGACCATGGCGGCCGCCTCCTCGGGGTGCGCGGCGGCCAGCAGGCGCAGCGAGAGTGCGGCCTGGACGGTCAGGACGGCGCCCAGCAGGCCGCGGGCGATCCAGCGGCGGCGGGGGCTGGGGCCCGGGTCCCAGCCGATCGCGGGGACCTGCGGGATGGTGTACGGGGCCAGCTCGACGCCGTCGGGGTTGTCGACGGGCACGGGCGTACGGGGCTCCGGGCCGTCCGGCGGGGGGACGTCCGACACCGGGCCGGCGGGGTGCTTCGGGGTGGGGGAGAGGTCGCTGGTCATCATGGGTTCCGGATGTCGAAGCCGTAGCGGGGGGCGGACACCCGCTTCTTGAAGGCGGCGAGGGTGTCCGGAACGGTCTCGACCCGCCAGTCCGCCCGCTTGATCATGTTGAACCAGATGAAGCCGACGATGTCGTCGTGCGCCTCCATCCCGGAGAACAGCTGGTCGACGAAGGCCTGTTGGTGCCTGCCCTGCTCGGCGGCGGTCTCGCTGATGAAGAAGGGCTTGTTGCAGAAGGTGCGGATCTCGGCCATGGTCGGGCCGTACAGGGCCTCGAAGGTCTTGGGGCCGTCGTTGGTGAAGTAGCCGGTCATGCCGGCCCAGTCGACGTAGGTGTCGCCGGGGTAGTACGGCGCCAGGCGGGTGTTGGGCGCGGGGACGGTGATGTTGGGGCTCCAGACCCAGATCACGTTGGTGGCGCCGGCCTGGTCGAAGAGGTCGTGGACGTGGCGCCAGGCGGCCACGAAGTCCTGGGGGCTGGCGGCCTGGCGGCCCCACGGGTACCAGTCGCCGTTCATCTCGTGCGCGATGCTGATGGCGATCGGCAGGTTGAGCTTGGCGACGGCCTTGGCGACGCCGCGCACGTAGTCGTCGGTGTCGCCGGCCGCGATCGCGGCGAGCGAGGGCTCGTGCGGCTCCCAGGCCATGAAGGGCAGCGCGCCGGCCTCGTGGATCCGGCGCGCGCCGGCGGTGTCGAAGCCGCCCTTCCAATGGGCGTAGAACTCCAGGACGTTGGGCTGCTTGCCGATCGCGCCGCCGTAGCCGGGCAGCGCGTCCATCGTGGCGGGCACGCCGGGCAGGGCGGTGCCGAGGTACTTGTTCTTCGGCTTGAGCAGCGGCGTGACGTCGTACGGGACGCCGGCCGGCAGGGCCTTGGGCTGGGCGGCCTGCGTCGGCACCGCGGCGGCGGGGGGCGCGCCCGGGGTGCTGGCGGCGGCCGGGGCGGGCGCGGCGACGTCCTGCTGCATCGCGAAGCCCGGGTCCTCCGGGCCGCAGGCGGTGAGGAGCAGCAACCCGGCGGTCAGCAGCGGGAGCGCCAGCCGGCGACGGAGCCGGCCGGCCCGCCGGAGGTGGGCGGTCATGGCGATCACACTGCTTCCGTGGGGCGCGGCTGGACGAGGACCCGGCCCACGATGGTGGCGTAGAAGAGGCCGGAGGCGAGGACGAGGGCGAAGTTCAGCGGTCCCATGGTGAGCATCCGCCAGATGCTCAGCAGCACCCAGAGCAGGGCCGTTCCGCCGCCCCAGGCGATGACGCCGATCCAGAACCGGCGGGTCTTGTTCCTCTTGGCGCCGCTGGAGCCGGTCGGCTGCCAGGCCATCCGGTTGCGGCGCACGATGTCCCAGATGGCGAAGACGTGCGCCCAGCCGTACATCATGCGGGCGGCCCAGGCCTCCAGCCGGTAGGGGTTGCGGTGCCAGAGCGGGAAGATGATCGTCGCGTAGATCAGGCCGGGCAGCACCAGCGCGGTGTTCTCCCAGCGGATCAGGTCGGGGCGGGCGAGCAGCAGGACGATCGGTATGAGGGGTGAGACGACGGTGAACAGCGCCGTGTGGATGTAGTAGAAGAAGCCGGACAGGTAGCAGGCCCGGGTGACCGGCCGCAGTTTGGTCTGCCAGAACTTCTTGCTGCCGAGCAGGCTCATCGAGCCGGTGCACCAGCGGTACTGCTGGTTGAAGAAGCCGCCGACGTTGTCCGGGCAGACGCCGGTGGCCAGCGCGACGGGTATGTACTGGAGGTCCCAGCCGAGGCGGCGCAGGTCGAAGCCGGTGTGCACGTCCTCGGAGTGGCCGATCAGCGTGGTGCCGCCGTTCTCCTCCAGCGCCGCGCGCCGGTAGATCGCGCAACTGCCCACGCAGATGGCGCCGTCGTTGCGCTGCCGGGAGACCTGGACGGTCCGGTAGAACAGCTCCTGGACGGCGCCGGCGCCGCGCTCGATCCAGTTCTGCGAGTCGAGGATGCGGAAGAACTGCGGGGACTGGACGATGCCGAGGCGCGGGTTGGCCTCCATGTAGGGGAGCATTTCGTTCAGCAGGTCCGGCCGGGGCGCGAAGTCGGCGTCCAGGATGAGGACGTAGTCGCTGTCGGAGTTGCGGAAGCCGAACTGGAGGTTGCCGGCCTTCTTGAACCAGCCGAGCCTGTCGCGGGTGCCGTACACGAACTCGAAGTCGACGGCCATCTGCGCGAGCTGCGGGCTGTTGCTGTCGTCGAGGACGTACGGGGTGACCTCGCCCGGGTACTGGTCGCGCAGCCGGGCGACGTGGGTCCAGGTGTTGTGCAGCACCTCGATCGGCTCGCCGGCGACGGGCAGGAAGATGTCGACGGTCGGATAGCGCTCGGGCTGCCAGGACTTGACCAGGGCCCGGTGGGCGGAGAGGTCGAAGGTCTCGTTGAAGCCGTGCACCCAACGGGAGATCAGGTAGTAGACGATGGTGAAGGCGAGCGGCGGTACGAAGAAGAGGAACCACGGCGTCGCGCTCAGCAGCCCGATCTCGCTGGCCACCATGCAGGCGAAGCTGATGAGGGAGAAGCAGGTCAGCACCCACAGGTTGGTGCGGGCGTAGAGGTACTTCTCGGTGTTGTCCGGGGGTTGGGGGAGCAGGCCCCACCGGTTGCGGGCGGCCGGGTCGCGCCGACTGCGGCGTCGTGAGACCGGCGGCTGACCGCCTCCCGCGAGTCGCGCGCTCTCGGTGACAGTCACGTGCTCTACTCCCCCGAAGCCGTACTGAGTCTGAACCGTCCCGGCCAGGCGGCCGTTGTCGCTCGGGCACCAGGGGACGCCAGGATCGTACGGGACCGATCGCACGGAGTGCGCTCCCCCCTCTTCCGTCAGCCGCCAGGAACCGATATCGAGTTCCGATCGTGATGTGAACGAGGGTGCGGCCGGAATGCTTGTGTACGGTTGTCCGCTCGACGGGCGAGGACGGTTCGGGGAAGAGTGATGATCATCGAGGGCGGCACGGCCGGGCGCTTGGCGCGGGGCCTGCGGGCGGTCACCGCGTTCGGTGCGGTCGCCGCGCTGCTGGCCGGGTGCAGCGGCGAGGTCGGGGCGGTGGAGCCGCCGGCCGCCACGACGGCGGCGTCCGGGCCGGGTCTCTGCTCGACCGCGCAGGAGCCGTTCCCCAAGCTGGCGTTGGACGGCGGCGCCAAGGTCCTCGAACCGAACCCGTGGAACACCGCCGGCACCGTCTGCGTGGACCCGGTCGGGGACAGCGGGTTCACGCTGTCCCGGACCGATGACTTCGTTCCGAAGAACCCGCTCGCCCCGGGCGCCTACCCCAACGTCTCCACCGCCCCGGGCGCGAGCGGACTGCCGGTGCCGGTCAGCGCACTCGGCGACGCCACCGCCGACTGGGACGCCAACGGCCGGGTGAGCGGCTCCTTCAACCTCTCCTTCGACCTCTGGTACGGCTCCAGCCCGGGCAACTGCCTCCCGGGAGAGAGCGCCGAGGTGATGATCTGGCTGGACGCCACCGACAACGTGCGGCCCGCCGGTGACAAGGTGTCGGACGCCCTGCCCTTCGGCGACGCCAGCTATCACGTCTACCAGGCGCCGATCACCGGCCCGCACAGCGTGATCAGCTACGTCCGCACGGCACCCACCCACACCACCCGCGGCCTCAACCTGCGGCTGTTCACCGCCGACGCGATGGCCCGCGGGTACGTCCCCAAGGGCTCCTACCTGTGTCGGGTGCAGGCGGGCTTCGAGGTCTGGAGCGGCGGGACCGGCCTGCGCAGCAACTCCTTCGCCTTCCACAACCGGGTCGGCCTGCCGGCCGGCGAGGTCCCGGCGGGGGCTCCGGGGATCTGCCTGCGGCACGGTGGCGGCGGGATCGCCGGGACGCCGGTGACCGTCGGATCCTGCGGCGACCAGGCCGTCTCGACCGGGTGGACGGTGGGCAACGACGGTTCGCTGCGCGGCGGAGCGGCCTGCCTGACGCCGGCCGCCGACCGCTCCTCGGTGACGCTGGCCGAGTGCACCGGCGGCCCTGCGCAGCGCTGGGTCACCGCCCCCGGGCAGCGGTTGAAGCACCAGGACACCGGGCTGTGCCTGGGCACCGCGGGCGGGGCGCTCGCGGACGGTACGGCGGTGCTCCTGAGGCCGTGCGCGGACACCGTCTCGCAGCGCTGGAAGCTGCCGTACAACGGAGCCGCGTGAGCCGGCGTCGCGCGCGGTAAACCGCAGCCGCATTGACGTTTCGTCCGCGCACCCCCCATGGGCGTGGCCGGGTGGATGCCCTAGCATTCGGGCCATGAGCGATCGACCGGTACCGAGTGGCGAGCCGGGCCAGCCCCCCACGCCACCGCAGCAGGCACCGGCCGGGGGGGCCGCTCCGGCCACCGGTGTGCCACCGCAGTCCCCGAGCGGAGCCTTCGGCCCCGCGTCCGGCTACGGGCCGCCGCCCGCTGCGCCCGTGCAGCCCCAGCAGATGACGCCGCATCCGGCCGCGCAGCCGGTGCCGCCGGTGCCGCATCCGGGCGGGGGACCCACCCCGCTGGCGCCGGGGCCGGTGCAGCCCGGTCCGGTGGCGCCACAGCCCGGTCCGGTGGCGCCGCAGCAGGCGCAGCCCGTCCAGCCGTACCCCGTCCAGCCGCAGGCGCCGATGCCACAGCCCGGTCCGCCCGTCGGCCAGCAGCCCTTCCCGCCGGGCGCGCAGCCGGCCCAGCCCGTGGCGCACTGGCAGCAGCAGGGCGGCTTCCAGCAGCCGGTCCCCCCGTCCGGTGTGCCGGTCTCCCAGTCCGGCACACCGAACTGGGAGGCGCTGGCCGAGCAGAACGAGCAGTCCGCCACGCGCAGCCGCCGGCGCAAGCTGATCGGCGTGGTGACCGCCGTGGTCGTGGTGGCCGCCGCCGGTGGTGGCGGCGGGTACTGGTACTACCAGCACGACAAGGAGAAGAAGCCGGTGGCCCAGGGCACCGGCCAGCCCGGCCCGACGACCTCCAGCCCGTCGAGCCCGGCGAGCGCACCGCCGGTCAAGGGCATCGACAGCCCGCCGACCGTCGGCTCGCTGCCCGCCAAGAAGGGCTCGGCCGCGCTCAACCTGGGTGCCGACGCCAAGCAGGGGACGATGCCCGGCTTCTCCGGGCAGGTCCTCAAACTGCCCAGCGGCCAGGACTCGTTCGCCTCGACGTCCACCCCGGTCGTCGACGTGAGCAAGAGCTTCACCGTCTCCGCGCGGGTGCTGGTCGACGTGCCCAACGGCAACCGCAGCGCGGTCAGCCAGGGCGACGGCCAGTACTACTCGTACTCGCTGGGCCGGGCCAGCAACAACGGGCACGACCAGTGGTATTTCAAGGTCCAGGTGCCGGGCGGCGGTTCGGCGATCGCCTGGTCCAAGGGCGACGCGACGGTCAACCAGTGGGTGCTGCTGACCGGCGTGTACGACGACCCGTCCGGTCAGATCACCCTGTACGTCAACGGCGCTTCGCAGTCCTCGGCCAAGTCGGCCGGGGTGCCGCCGAGCGGCGGCAACACCCTTCAGATCGGCCGGCTGAGCTCCAACTCGCAGTGGGCCGATCCCTGGCACGGCGCGGTCGCCGACATCCAGGTGTGGGACCAGGTGCTGCCCGAGGCCGACATCGTCAAGATCGTGGCCGGTCCGAGCTCGCCTCCGGCCACCGCGCCGACCGGTGCCTGGCTCGGCGGCTGAGCCCGTCGGGGCGGGTTCCGCGGTCCGGTGAGGACGACCGCAGGACCCGCCGCAGGGCCGACCGGCCCTCGTGAACGTCCGGCCGCCGCCCCCGGCAGTGTGGGGCGGCGGCCGAAGCGCGCCCCGGGGCGTGGGCTCCAGGGCCCGTCCGGATGCGAAGTCCCAGATGAGGAGCAGTACTGATGAGCGCGGACGGCCGCTGGATCCGGCCCGAGTCCACCCGCAAGCCCGTCCTCGGCGGGGCCAGGCCGGCTGGGGTGGCCCTCGGCGAGCGCGACCGGGCGGCCACCGGGACGGCGCAGGCCTACCCGGCGGCCGACCGGCGCCGCCGCAAGCCAGGGCCGCCCAGGTTGTCGCACCCGGCCCGGCCGGCGTTGCGGGCCGACTGGCTGCCGCTGCTGGCCGTGCTGCTGATCCAGGGGGCGCTCTCGTACCACCTGATCCTCAGCAACACCGCCTTCATCGACGAGGGCACCTACATCTACGCGGGCTACCAGGAGATCGCGCACCTGCGGCACGGCACCCCGGTGTCGACGTACGAGACCTTCTTCTCCGGTTCCCCGCTGATCTACCCGGTGGTGGTGGCCGTCGCGGACTTCCTCGGCGGGCTGAACGGCGCCCGGCTGCTGAGCCTGGCGTTCATGCTCTCCGCCACCGTCGCGGTCCACCTGGCCACCCGGCGGCTGCACGGCTCGCTCGCGGCGTTCTGCGCGGCGGCGGCCTTCGTCGCGCTCGGCCCCACCCAGTTCCTCGGCGGCCTGGCCACCTACGACGCGATGGCGCTGGCGATCCTCGCCTGGGCCGGGTACTTCGCGGTGCGGCTGACCACGGGCGGCGGCTACCCGAGCCTGGTCGCCTCCGGGCTGCTGCTGGCCCTGGCCGGCGCCACCAAGTACGCCGCGCTGCTGTGGGTGCCGGTGGTGGCGGGCATCGCGGTGCTGGCCGGGCCGCGCGGTTCGCTGCGCCTCCGGGAGGCCTGGCGGCGCGGGCTGCTGGTGCTGCTGACCTTCGTGGTGGCGGTCGGTGCGGCGGCGCTGGCGGCCGGCGAGAAGTACGTCAACGGCTTCAACCACACCACGCTCAAGCGCGCCCCGGGCCACGACTCGTACTCCTACGTGGCCTCGGAGGCCGCCCGCTGGGTCGGCCCGCTGCTGGTGGTCGCGCTGGCCGGGGTGCTGGTGCAGCTGGTGCGGGCGCGGCGGCGCGGTGGTGCGGCCTGGCCCGAGTTCTGGCTGGCGCTGCTCCTGCTGCTGGCCGGACTGATGGCGCCGGTGAACCAGATCCGCATCCACACCTGGCTGTCCCTGCAGAAGCACGTCGACTTCGGCGCCTGGTTCTCCTGCATCGTGGTGGGTCTGGTCCTGGCCCGTACGGTGCTCTGGCTGAAGGGCCGGCTGCACCTGGTGGCCGGGGTGGCGGCCGCCGCCCTGGTGGTCGGTCCGCTCGTCTGGGTGGGCTCGGCCCAGGGCCGGGAGATGTACGGAGAGTGGTCGAACTCGAAGGAGTTCGTAGCCGCCCTGGAGCCGTACATCGTCAAGGGCGAGGACCGGTACCTGGTCGAGAACTACAACGTCCCCGCGTACTACCTGCGCAAGCAGACCAACTGGCAGCAGTGGCACGACCTGGTGGCCGTCTTCCGCCGGGACCCGGCCACCGGCGAGATGCAGAACGGGGTGCCCGCGATCCAGGCCGGCATCCAGGCCCACGAGTGGAAGGTCGTGGTCCTGGACTTCACCCAGACCGCGGCCATCGACAAGGCGATCCAGCCCACCCTGAAGGCCGCCGGGTACCGGGTGGTCACCGTGGTGACGAGCGGGAAGCACGGCCGGTACACGGTCTACGTGGCGCCCGGGTACGACAAGAGGCCGTGACGGGTGTTCAGGGCGGGCCGCCCGCTCAGAACGCCATCGTGTAGACCATCAGATCCATCCCCGGGTACGGGGACCAGTCGCGCCCGGGGGTGCGGCGGAAGCCGACGCGTTCGTAGACCCGGTGGGCGGCGGTCATCTCCGGGCGGGTGGAGAAGGCCATGCCGGCCAGGCCGAGTTCGCGGCTGCGGGTGACGGTGGCGCGGACCAGGGCCTCGCCGACGCCGCGGCCGCGGGAGGCGGTGGCGGTGGCGAGCATCCGGATCTCGCCCTCCTGCGGGGAGGCTATGTCCGCCCACTCGGTGCCGCCGACCGCGAAGGTCACGCAGCCGAGGACCCCGGTTCCGGCCGCGTCGACGGCGACGAGGAGCTCGGCCTCCCGGGCCCGTCGCCCGGCGTCGCGCAGCAGCTCGACGTAGCTGCTCGTGGGCCTGGTGTAGCCGTCGCCGACGAAGGCCTCGACGGTGATCCGGCCGGCGTCGGCCAGGTCCTCCGGGAGGGCCTGGCGGATGAGGAAGTCCATCGGGCCAGTGTGCCGGAGCCCGTTGCGGGACGGTTCTCCGGGGTCGAACGGGCCGGGAGGGCGGCCCGGTCGGCGCCGGGGCGCGGGGCGGCGGCGGGCGGGGTGCCGTACAGCCGCTCGGGGCGGGCCGGGTCTGCGGGGTAGCCGCCCGGGCGGTGGTGGTTGTCGCGGCCGGCCGCCGGGCCACGGGAGGCTTCGCGGCCGATCAGGACGCCGAGCAGGCCGAAGCCGCCGAGGGCCGCGGCCAGGGCGAGTGCGCCGGAAAGGGTGTCGCTGTCCATGGGCACCACTGTGGCCGGGCGCCCACGGCGGCCACGAGTGGCAGGAACGACCGATCGCCTCGAATTCCTGCCACCAGGATTCTTCCGCCGGGGCGGGTGCCGGGGGCATTCTGGACGGCATGCTGGAGAACGTGGTCGCGGTGGTGCTGGAGGAGATCCACCCCTTCGAACTGGGCGTGGCCTGCGAGGTGTTCGGCCTGGACCGCACCGCCGACGGGCTGCCCGGGTACGACTTCGCGATCGCCGGGGCCCGCCCGGGGCCGCACGCGACCCACTCCGGCTTCGCGGTGGACGTCCCGTACGGACCCGAGCGGCTGGCCGGGGCCGACCTCGCCGTGGTCACCGCGGCGGGCATCCGCCGCACCTACCCGGAGCCGCTGCTGGAGGCGCTGCGCGGGGTGGTCGAGGACGGCGGCCGGGTGCTGTCCATCTGCAGCGGCGCCTTCGTGCTGGGTGCTGCCGGGCTGCTGGACGGCCGCCGCGCCGCGACCCACTGGCGGCACACCGAGGCGCTGGCCGCGCGCTTCCCGCTGACCACGGTCGAGCCGGACGTGCTCTACGTGGACGACGACCCGGTGATCACCTCCGCCGGGACGGCGGCCGGCATCGACGCCTGCCTGCACCTGGTGCGCAAGGTGCAGGGCGCCGAGGTGGCCCGGGAGATCGCCCGCCGGATGGTGGTGGCGCCGCACCGGGAGGGCGGGCAGGCCCAGTTCGTGAACCGCCCGCTGCCCGGGGCCGCCGGCGAATCGCTGGCCCCGCTGCTGGACTGGATGCGCCACCACCTGGCCGAGGAGGCCACCGTCGAGCAGCTGGCCGGCCGGGCGCACATGTCGCCGCGCACCTTCGCCCGGCGCTTCCAGCAGGAGACCGGCACCACCCCGCACCGCTGGCTGGTCGGCCAGCGGGTGCTGCTCGCCCAGCGGCTGCTGGAGTCCACCACCGAGTCGGTGGACGCGATCGCCGCCCGTTGCGGCTTCGGCAACGCGGCCGCCCTGCGGCACCACTTCGGCCGCCGGCTGGGCACCACGCCGCTGGCCTACCGGCGCTGCTTCGCCGGCCCGGACCCGGCCTCCGAACCGGGCGCGCCATGACGGACCGTCAGTCCTCCTCGGCCGCCAGGTGATCGACCCCGTTCCAGCCGTCCGGCCGCAGCCGTCCCTCCTGGGACCGCCAGAGGCTGGTGGAGCAGTTGTGCACCGGCCCGAGCGCGGTGAGCTGTTCCTCGGTGAGCCGGTCCAGCGCGTAGCGGAGCATCAGCACCGTGCAGTCGTGCGCGACCAGCAGGACGGGCCGTCCGGCCTCCTCCTCGCAGAGGTCCCGCAGCAGGCTGCGCACCCGCAGTGCGACGTCGGCCCAGGACTCGCCGCCCGGCGGGCGGTAGTACAGCTCGCCCATCTTGCGCCGCCGGGCCGCCTCCTCCGGGTGCTTGGCCTCGATCGCAGCCTTCGGCAGCATCTCCAGGACGCCGAGTTCGCGGTCGCGCAGCCGCTCGTCGTAGCGGAGGGCCAGGGTGACGGGAACGGCGCCGAGCCCGGCGGCCTGGGCGAGTGCGATCCGGGCGGTCTCGGCGGTGCGCACGTACGGTGAGCACCAGACGCTGCGCGGGCGGTCGGCGCTGGGCAGGCCGGCCCACCAGTGGCCGAGCGCCTGGGCCTGACGGCGGCCGTGCAGCGACAGCGGGATGTCGGCGTCGCGGCAGCTGATCGGGACGCTGAGCGCTCCGGCGGCCTCGGCCAGCTGGAACTCGACGTTGGCGGTGGACTCCCCGTGCCGGGTCGCGATCAGCACGGACGGCAGCCGGCCGGCCGCCGCCGGGCGGTGGGCGGTGCCGTGCTGGCCCTGCGCGGTGACGTGGTGGTGCTGGCTCTGGGTGGACTGGTGCTGGCCGTTGAGGGTGGTACCGAGTTCTGCCATGGCCGCGAGCTCCCCGTGGTCGATCAGGTCCCGGCCGGATGCCGGTCCGGTCTGGTGGTGCCCGGCGTACACGCCTGTTCATACATATGATCGCGCCGCCTTCTCCAGTGTTCACGGAGAAGGCGGCGCGATCACAGGGCGCGTACCGCGCGAATCAGTGCGCCGCTACAGGCTCCGGCGCGTTCTTCGGCTCGTCGTCGCCGGCTTCGGCGCTGTAGTCGGACGGCTTGGTCTCGTCCGGGCCGTCCGGCGCCTTGACCGCCCGCAGCACCAGGGTGAGCGCCACCGAGACGATCAGGTTGAGCGCGAAGGCGGTCACGCCGATGTAGCCGATCTGGCCGATGCCGGGGATCTCGGCCGCGTTGCCGCCGAAGTGCTTGGTGGCCGGGCTGGCGATCCCGTACGCCTTCCAGGTGCCGTACACCATGCCGGCCGCCCAGCCGGCGAACAGCGCCCAGTGGTGGAACCAGCGGGTGAACAGGCCGCCGACGATCGCCACGAAGGTCTGCAGGATCCACAGGCCGCCCAGCAGCTGGAGGTTGATCGCGGCCTGCTTGTCCATGCCGAGCACGAAGACCAGTGCGCCGACCTTCACCAGCAGCGAGACCAGCTTGGCGATCCGGGTCTCGTCGGCGGGGGTGGCGGCGGGCTTGAGCCACTCCTTGTAGACGTTGCGGGTGAACAGGTTGGCCGCCGCGATGGACATGATGGCGGCCGGCACCAGCGCGCCGATGCCGATCGCGGCGAAGGCCACGCCGGTGAACCAGTCCGGGAACATGTCCGCGAACAGCTGCGGCACCGACAGCTGGGAGTTGTAGCCCTTGACGCCCTTGCCGACGCCCGCCGCGAGCGCCATGAAGCCGAGCAGCGCCAGCAGGCCCAGCATCAGCGAGTAGGCGGGCATGATCGCCATGTTGCGGCGCACGGTGTTGCGGGACTTGGAGGCCAGCACGCCGGTCACCGAGTGCGGGTACATGAACAGCGCCATCGCCGAACCGAGGGCGAGCGTGGCGTACGTCCACTGCTTGTTCTCGGGGATGGTCAGTGAGCCGGCCTTGGCCTCCTTGAAGTGCTGCGCGGCCGTGTCGAAGATGTGCCCGTAGCCGCCGAGCCGGATCGGGATGTAGATCACCGCGACGATGATCACGATGTAGACCAGGGCGTCCTTGACGAAGGCGATCAGCGCCGGGGCGCGCAGGCCGGAGGAGTAGGTGTACGCGGCCAGCACGCCGAAGGCGATGAACAGCGGCAGGTCCTTGACGAACCAGTTGGCGTTCTCCCCGCCGCCGACCCCCAGCACGTCCAGCACGGCCTGGATGCCGACGAGTTGCAGGGCGATGTACGGCATGGTGGCCAGGATGCCGGTGAGCGCCACCACCAGCGACAGCGGCCGCGAGCCGTACCGGCCGCGCACGAAGTCGGCCGGGGTCACGTAGCCGTGCACCCGGGAGACCGACCAGAGCCGAGGCAGGAAGAGGAAGACCAGCGGGTAGGCGATGATCGTGTACGGCACCGCGAAGAAGCCCGCCGCGCCGGTCGCGTACACCGCCGCCGGGACGGCGACGAAGGTGTACGCGGTGTAGAGGTCGCCGCCGAGCAGGAACCAGGTCACCCAGGTCCCGAAGCTGCGGCCGCCCAGGCCCCACTCGTCCAGGTGCGCCGCGTCGTCCGCGCGGCGCCAGCGCGAGGCGAGGAAGCCCATCACGGTGACCAGGGCGAAGAACAGCACGAAGACCACGAGGGCCGGCACGTTGACGTCCTTCATCGCGCACCGCCCTTCCGGGCCGCCTTGCGGGCCTTCTCGTCCCGGGTGATCAGCAGGTAGGCGGCGACCGTGAACACGGCCGACACCGGCACCCAGAGCAGCTGGTACCAGTAGAAGAACGGCATCCCGGCCACCGCCGGGTCTCCCTTGTCGTAGGAGGACACCCAGAGCATCGCGACGATCGGCACGAGCAGGGCGAGGCCGGCCAGCACCCGCTCGGGCGTCACCGCCGGGACGGGTTCCCCGGCTGGCTCGGGCATGACATCGTCGACGGTCGGGGGATCAGAGGGCATCGTCGGCTCCGCTCCGGAGAGGTCCCCGTCGGCGCCGCAGCCCGGTCGGCGCCGAGCGCCGCACGGGCCCGCCGAGCAGCACCATCGGTGATCGGCAGTCAGGTCAGTACGGCTGCGCAATCTAGAGCATGGGGTGATCCATGTCACCGGAATCGACGGAACTTCCCGCCAGTCGGACGTAACCGACCGATGTCCGCCGTCGGGGGGCGCAAAGGTGCCGCTGTCGAGGGGCGCAAAGGCGCCGCGGGGCAACAGGAATGCGGTACCGCGGTGGACGGAAAGGGCGCCGCCGTCGCAGAACGCACATGGCACCGGCGCGCGGGTCGCGTGCGCCGGTGCCCGAAGTGCGGCGGGGGAGTGGGTCTACTCCGGACGCTTCAGCCGGGTGATGAACTTGTAGCGGTCGCCGCGGTAGATCGAGCGGACCCACTCGACCGGATCACCCTCGGCGTCGAAGGAGTGCCGGGAGAGCTGGAGCATCGGCAGGCCGAGGTCGGAGCCGAGCAGGCCGGCCTCGCGCGGGTTGGCCAGGGTGGTCTCGATGGTCTCCTCGGCCTCGGCCACGGTGACCCCGTACACCTCGCGCAGCGCCGCGTACAGCGAGCTGTGCTTGGCCAGGTTGCGGCGCAGGGCGGGGAAGCGCTTGGCGGACAGATGGGCGACCTCGATGGCCATCGGGTCGCCGTTGGCCAGCCGCAGGCGCTCGATCCGCAGCACCCGGCCGCCGGGCTTGATGTCGAGCAGCGGGGCGAGCCGGTCGTCGGCGGTGATGTAGCCGATCTCGATCAGCCGGGAGGTGGGCTCCAGACCCTGGGCCCGCATGTCCTCGGTGTAGGAGGTCAGTTGGAGGGCCTGGGCGACCTTGGGCTTGGCGACGAAGGTGCCCTTGCCCTGGATGCGCTCCAGCCGGCCCTCGACGACCAGCTCCTGGAGGGCCTGGCGCACGGTGGTGCGCGAGGTGTCGAACTGGGCGGCCAGCGCGCGCTCGGGCGGCACCGGGGTGCCGGCGGGCTGGGTCTCGGTGAGCTGCAGCAGGTGCCGCTTCAGGCCGTAGTACTTGGGGACGCGCGCGGTCGGGTCGGTGCCGGCCTGCGCCGGGAGGCTGTTCACCTCGGGGTCGTTGACCTGGGCGCTGGTTCCCCCGTCGCTGCTCATCGGACCTGTTCTCCCGCTTCTCGCGAGGTCTTCGTCGACCCCACCACATCGTTAACGGCTCACATCGTTGCATGTATGGCTACGGAACGAATACCTCATCACGCGATGAACGATGTGCGGTGTCGGCTTGATAACGGGTGGTCGGGATCGGTCGAACAGCCGTTGACAGGCCCATTGGTCTAGGCCAAGCTCCAGGCATCTGGTCTACACCACTAGGCCGGTCACTATGAATCCCCCCACCCGTTCGAAGGGGTCCGCGGCACCTTTCCCCCCGCTTTGTGTGGGTCTGCCGCTGCCGCCCGACGGGGGCAACCCAGGCATCCCTCAGGAGGATGGCGTGAAGCGTCAGCTCATCGCGGCGGTCGGCGTCGCAGCAATGGTCGTCGGCCTGGCGGCTTGTGGCTCGGACGGCAAGAAGAGCGAGGGCGGCTCGTCGGCCAAGAACTACGACGGCAAGACCCTGACCGTGTGGCTGATGGACGGCTCGGCCCCCAAGGGCTGGGAGGACAGCGTCAAGGCCGACTTCACCGCCGCCTACCCGGGTGCCAAGCTCGACATCCAGACCCAGAAGTGGAACGGCATCGGCCAGAAGGTCACCGCCGCCCTCTCCGAGGGTTCGGTGGACGTCCTGGAGATCGGCAACACCCAGACCGCGGGTTACGCGGCCACCGGTGGCCTGCTCGACATCACCAAGGACAAGGCCGACCTGGGTGGCGCCGACTGGGCCGCCAACCTGAACGAGTCCTCGATCATCGAGGGCAAGCAGTACGCCGCCCCGTGGTACTTCACCAACCGCGTGGTGACCTACAACAAGGACATCTGGACCAAGGCCGGCATCGCCGCCCCGCCGAAGACCCTGGAAGAGCTGTACACCGACCTGGACAAGGTCAAGGCCGTCTCCGGCGTCACCGACGCCCTCTACATGCCCGGCCAGGAGTGGTACGTCTACTTCGGCCTGCTGACCAGCGAGGGCGGCAAGCTCGCGAAGAAGGACGGCGACAAGTGGGTCGGCGGCCTGTCGACCCCCGAGGGCCAGAAGGCGTTCGAGACCTACAAGAAGCTGCAGAGCCACTCGACCACCGCGCCGAAGGACAAGGACGAGGCCACCCCGCAGCAGAAGGACGTCTTCGCCAAGGGCGACATCGGCACCATCATCGGCCTCGGCTGGGAGGTCCCGAAGCCCGAGGAGCTGGCGGCCGACAAGATCGGTTACTTCGCGCTCCCCGGTGCGACCGCGGACAAGCCGTCCAGCGTCTTCCTCGGCGGCTCGAACCTGGCGATCGCCCAGCAGAGCAAGAACCCCGAGCTCGCCAAGGGCTTCCTGAAGATCGCCATGAGCGACAAGAACGAGGGCCTGATGGCCGGCGCCGGCCTCATCCCGAACAAGGTCTCGCTCAACAGCAAGGTCACCGGCGAGTTCGCCAAGGCCGCCCTGCCGGCGTCCGCCAACGGCGCGACCACCCCGAACGTTCCGACCTGGACCAACGTCGAGAACGAGCCGAACCCGATCAAGGACTTCCTGACCTCGGCGCTGACCGGCGACTACGCCGCCGCGGCCAAGAAGGCCGACGACGAGATCGCGAAGCGTCTCAACCAGAAGCAGTAAGGCAGTCGAGCGGCGTCGCTCACCGGCTCCCGGCGGGGGCCGGTG
This sequence comes from Kitasatospora sp. NPDC093102, assembly GCF_040683915.1. Classification (NCBI taxonomy): domain Bacteria; kingdom Bacillati; phylum Actinomycetota; class Actinomycetes; order Kitasatosporales; family Streptomycetaceae; genus Kitasatospora; species Kitasatospora sp. NPDC093102. The sequence goes on from NZ_JBFBFA010000003.1 coordinate 245,089, forward strand.
AGCGACGCCTTCCGTCGTGGTCGGGTTTGCAAGGAAGAGAGAACGATGGCTGCGCAGTCGGAACGGGTGCAGACACAGTCCCCGGAACCAACGAATTCCGTGGTGGCGTCGACAGACGAGTTCACCACCCCCGGTGCCGAGCGCACCCCGAGGAAGAGCGGCAGACCGTCGGACGGGCCCAGCGCGGCGTCCAGGTTCGCCCCCTACCTGCTGCTGCTTCCGGCCATCGCGGCGACCCTCGTCCTGCTGGTCTGGCCGTTGATCCAGACGGCCGTGGTGTCGTTCCAGAACCTCAACAGGCGGCAGTTCATCCAGCGCCTGACCGAGTGGAACGGCTTCACCAACTACACCGACCAGCTCGGCAGTTCGGAGTTCTGGGCGATCACCCTGCGCACGGTGGTCTTCACGGCGGTCAACGTCGTGCTGATCATGGTGTTCGGCACGCTGGTCGGCCTGCTGCTCAACACCCTCGGCAAGCGGATGCGGCTGCTGCTCTCGATCGGCCTGCTGCTGGCCTGGGCGATGCCGGTGGTCGCCGCGACCACCGTCTACACCTGGCTCTTCGACCAGAACTTCGGCGTCGTCAACTGGTTCCTGGACAAGCTGGGCTGGCACTCCATGGCCCACTTCAACTGGACCAGCGGCCAGTACTCCACCTTCTTCGTGATCATCCTGCTGATCGTGTGGCAGTCGGTCCCGTTCGTGGCGTTCAACATGTACGCGGGCCTGACCACGATCCCCAAGGAACTCTACGAGGCCGCCCGCATGGACGGCGCCGGCTCGGCCAAGATCTGGAGCTCGGTGATCTTCCCGATCATGAAGCCGTTCCTCCTGGCCACGACCTTCCTCGAAGTCATCTGGGTGTTCAAGGCCTTCACCCAGGTCTACCTGATCAACAAGGGCGGACCGGACGGCCTGACCCGCACCCTGCCGGTGCACGCCTTCCTCGAAGGCATCGGGTCCCAGCACTTCGGCGTCGGCTCCGCGATCGCGGTGCTCACCATCCTGATGCTGTCCGCGCTGATGGCCTACTACTTCCGCATCATTCTCAAGCAGGAGGACGAGCTGTGAGGCGCTCGCTCATCGGACGCACCTGGCCGAACCTGATCGCGGTCGTCCTCTTCGTCTTCTTCATCTTCCCCGTCTACTGGATGTTCTCGACCTCGTTCAAGCAGAACAAGGACATCGTCAGCCGGGACCCCGTCTTCCTGCCGCTGAACGGCACGTTCGAGCACTTCGACCGGGCCGTGCACGTCCAGAACTTCTGGACGTACGTCACCAACAGCCTGATCGTCACCGTCGGCGCGGTGCTCGGCTCGCTGGTGATCGCCACCCTGGCCGCCTTCGCGATCGCCCGGATGCGCTTCCGCGGCCGCAAGGGCTTCGTCCTGGTCGTGATGGCCGCCCAGATGGCGCCCTGGGAGGTCATGATCATCGCGGCCTACCTGATCGTCCGCGACAACGAGATGCTCAACAGCCTGGTGCCGCTGACCGCCTTCTACCTGATGATGGTGCTGCCCTTCACGATCTGGACGCTGCGCGGCTTCATCGCCGCCGTGCCGAAGGAGCTGGAGGAGTCGGCCATGGTGGACGGCTGCACCCGCACCCAGGCCTTCGTGAAGGTGATCTTCCCGCTGCTCGCCCCCGGCCTGATGTCGACCTCGCTGTTCGGCTTCATCACCGCGTGGAACGAGTTCCCGCTGGTCAACATGTTGAACAAGAACGAGACGGCGCAGACCCTCCCGGTCTGGCTCTCCTCGTTCCAGACCGCGTTCGGCACCGACTGGGGCGCGACCATGGCCGCGTCCACCCTCTTCGCCGTGCCGATCCTGATCCTGTTCATCTTCCTGCAGCGCAAGGCGGTCAACGGACTGACCGACGGCGCCGTGAAGGGCTGAGTCAACGTGAGCATCCTCGTTCCCACCGTGCCGGACAGCGACCAGCTGCACCGCGACGCCCTGACCGTCCTCCAGCCCGGCTTCGTCGGCACCGAGCCGCCGGAGTGGCTGCGCCGCCACCTCGCCGCGGGCCTCGGCTCGGTCGCACTGTTCGACCGCAACGTGGCCGACCTCGACCAGCTGTCCGCGCTCACCCGGGCGCTGCGCGCCGAGAACCCGGACCTGCTGATCGCCATCGACGAGGAGAGCGGCGACGTCACCCGGCTGGAGGCGGGCTCCGGCTCGTCCTGGCCCGGCAACCTCGCGCTCGGCGCGATCGACGACCCGGCGCTGACCCGGGACGTCGCCCGCGAGCTGGGCCGGGCGCTGGCCGCGGCCGGCGTCAACTACAACTGGGCGCCCACCGCGGACGTCAACTCCAACCCGCGCAACCCGGTCATCGGCGTCCGCTCCTTCGGCGCCGACCCCGAGCTGTGCGCCCGGCACACCGCCGCCTGGGTCGAGGGCCTGCAGTCGGCCGGTGTGGCCGCCTGCTCCAAGCACTTTCCCGGCCACGGCGACACCGCGGTGGACTCGCACCACGGGCTGCCGGTCATCGACGTCGACCTGGACGTGCTGCGCGCCCGCGACCTGGTCCCGTTCCAGGCGGCGATCGCGGCCGGCACCAAGGCCGTGATGACCGCCCACATCATGATCCCGGCGCTGGACCCGAAGCTGCCCGCGACCCTGAGCCCGACCGTGCTGCGCGACCTGCTGCGCGCGGCCCCGGCCGACGGCGGCCTCGGCTACCAGGGCCTGATCGTCAGCGACGCGATCGAGATGGGCGCCATCGCCGACACTTTCGGGATGGGCGAGGGCACCGTGCTGGCCCTGGCGGCCGGCGCGGACGCGATCTGCGTCGGCGGCGGGCTCGCCGACGAGGAGACGGTGCTGATGCTGCGCGACGCCATCGTGGCGGGCGTGCGCTCCGGCCGGCTCGCCGAGGAGCGGCTGGCGGACGCCGCCGAGCGGGTCCGGTCGCTGGGCAGCTGGGGCCGGATCGCGGCCCAGGGCGAGCGGGTCGGGCCGGACCTGGCGGTCGGCCTGCGGGCCGCGCGCCGGGCGCTCAGGGTGGTCCGGGCGCCGGGCCTGGTGGTGCCGCCGGTGAGCGAGCGCCCGTACGTGGCCTCGTTCTCGGACGAGCCGAACATCGCGGTCGGCGACGTCACCCCGTGGGGCGTGGCCGGCATGCTGGCCGACCGCTTCCCCGGCACCCGTACCCGCGAGGTGTCGGCGGCCGAGGCCGCGCCGGAGCTGCTGGACGCCCTGGTCGAGGAGCTGGTGGCCGGGGCCGAGGGCCGCCGGCTGGTGCTGGTGGTCCGGGACGTGCACCGGCACGCGTGGATGTCCGCCGTGCTGGGCCGCCTGGTGGCGGCCCGGCCGGACGCCGCCGTGGTCGAGATGGGCCTGCCCCAGTCCGAGCCGGTCGGCGCGCTCCACATCGCCACCCACGGCGCCGCCCGGGTCTGCGGACTGGCGGCCGTGGAGGTCCTCACCGGGCAGCCGGGAGCGGTCGGCTGAACCGATCGACGAGACGCCACCGGACCTGTCCGGCAGGCGTCGGCCGACGGGCCCGTCATGCGCATGCCGCATGGCGGGCCCGTTCCGTTTCCCCGGCGTTGACCTGCGGATTCGCCAGGTGACCGTGCTCCCTCAAGCAGACCTTAAGTCCACCTTAAGATCCACTTAGGGTGACGGAACGGCAACTGGCCGCCACGCGGTACAACAGCTCTGCAACGGCCCTCCCGAGTAAGGCTTTTGGTCGTTGACACCACCTATGGTCTAGGCCAGAGTCCAGTCATCCGGTTCGAGATTCAACCTCGCCGGATGTGGTATCGGCCCTCCCTGAAGCTCTTCGCCGCCCCCTGTCCGGACTCTCCGCCGCGGGCGCCAATCACGCTGTCGGCGGGCAACACGGCTCTACACCCCTCGGAGGATGGCGTGAAGAAGCGTCAGCTCATGTCGACGCTCGGGACCATGGCACTGGCGGTCGGTCTGACGGCCTGTTCCTCGTCCGCGAAGCCGGCGGGCGACGGCGGCGCGAGCGGCTCCGCGGACCCGAAGGCCACCGGTGGCACCGTCACCGTCTGGCTGATGGACGACGCCCAGAAGAACTGGCCGGACCTGGTCCAGCGGGTCAACGACGAGTTCGCGGCGAAGTACCCGAACGTCAGCCTCAAGCTCTCCTACCAGGGTTGGGCCGACAAGGTGGGCAAGCTCGACAAGGCCATCACCGACGGCAACGCACCCGACGTGGTCGAGCTGGGCAACACCGAGACCATGAAGTACGTGCTCTCCGGCGCACTGGCCCCGGTGGACCGCAGCACCTTCGACAACTCCGACAGCTGGATCAAGGCGCTCGCCAACACCTGCACGTACCAGGACAAGCTCTGGTGCGTGCCCTACTACGCCGGCTCCCGCGTGGCCATCTACAACTCCGCCGCCTTCCAGCAGGCCACCGGCAGCGCCGACTTCCCGAAGACCGAGGCGGACCTGCTGGCCGCGCTGGACAGGATCGCGGACCGGAACAAGGCCGACAAGACCTTCTCCCCGCTCTACCTGCCCGGCCCGTACTGGTACGCCGCGATGAGCTACGTGGCCGGGTACGGCGGCAGCATCGCCAAGTTCGACAGCTCCGGCAACTGGCACGGCACCCTGCACGACCCCAAGTCCCAGCAGGGCATCAGCCACTTCGTCGACCTGGTGCGCAAGTACAACAAGGGCGACCTGACGGTGAACGAGCAGAACCAGTTCGAGTCGATGGCCCGCGGGCACGCCGCGTCCTTCTACGGCAACGGCTACGAGGCGGCCAGCGTGACCGCGCCGGTCACCGGCGACCCGAGCATCAAGGACGCCGTCAAGGTGGCCACCATGCCCGGTCCGGACGGCAAGCCGCTGCCGACCTTCATCGGCGGTTCCGACCTCGCCGTCACCGCCAAGTCCCCGCAGGTGGCACTGGCCACCGACTGGATCCGGATGTTCACCAGCACCAGGTCGGAGCAGGCGCTGGCCGACAAGGACATCCTGCCGAACAACCTGACCCAGCTGAACCCGCTGAAGAACAAGCCGACCACCGCCGCCGCGGCCAACGCCGTCCCGGACGCCTGGTTCACCCCGCTGGCCCCCGGCTGGGGCGCGGTCGAGAAGCAGAAGATCATCCCGGACATGCTGGCCGCGATCCTCAAGGGCAAGTCGGTGGACCAGGCCACCAAGGAGGCCGACGCCGCGATCGACCAGCTGATCAACAAGCCGTCCTGACCTTCCGTCGCGCCCGTCGCGGTACGCCCCCGCCGTCTTCGCAGGGGCGTACCGGAGGGGCGCGACGGGGAGCGCGCGGACGGAGTGCCCGGCGGCAGGTGCGCCCGTAGGATTGCGGGACGAAGAACCGCAGCGAGTGTGCGGACTCGCCGCCGTGGAGGTCCCCGCCGGGCAGCCGTCCGAGCGGGGTCGAACCGTCTCATCGGAGGCAGACCCAGATGTCCGACCCGCAGACCGTTCCCGTCCCCGGCCGGATCATGGCGGCGGAGATGGCCGAGCAGCCGGCCGTCCTCCAGCGCATCCTCGACGAGGGTGCCCCGCAGATCCGCGAGGTCGCCGCGCAGATCGCCGCCCGCGGCCCGCGCTTCGTCCTGCTCACCGCGCGCGGCACGTCCGACAACGCCGCGCTGTACGCCAAGTACCTGATCGAGATCCTGCTCGGCAAGCCGGCCGGCCTGACCTCGATGTCCACCACCACCGCGTACGGCGCCAAGCCGGACCTCACCGACGTCCTGGCCGTCACCGTCAGCCAGTCCGGCGGCTCGCCCGACCTGGTGGCCTCCACCAAGGCCGCCCGCGAGGCAGGCGCCATCACCCTCGCGGTGACCAACAACCCCGCCTCGCCGCTGGCCGAGGTCTCCGAGTTCCACATCGACGTGCTGGCCGGCCCGGAGAGGGCGCTGCCGGCCACCAAGACCTACACCGCCGAGCTGCTGGCGCTCTACCTGCTGGTCGAGGGCCTCGCGGAGGCATGGGGGCTCCCCCGGCCGAAGGCCGGGGGAGGCTCGGCCGTCAAGGATCTGCCCGGCCTGGCCGCCGGGGTGCTGGCCCGCAAGGCCGAGGTGAAGACGCTGGCCGAGCGCTACCGCTTCGCCCAGCGCCTGGTCATCACCTCGCGCGGCTACGGCTACCCGACCGCCCGCGAGGCGGCGCTCAAGCTGATGGAGACGACCTACATCCCGGCCACCCCGTTCTCCGGCGCCGACCTGCTGCACGGCCCGCTGGCCATGGTGGACAACGTCTCGCCGGTCATCGCGATCGTCCCGGACGGCAAGGGCGGAGAGGCCCTCCAGCCGGTACTGGACCGCCTGCGCGGTCGCGGTGCGGACCTGGTGGTGATCGGCCGGCAGGAGCAGGTGGAGGCCGCCTCGGCGGGCTTCGCGCTGCCGGCCGGCGTGCCCGAGGAGGTGCAGCCGATCCTGGAGATCCTGCCGCTGCAACTGCTGGCCCACGAGATCACCATCGCCCGCGGCCAGGACCCGGACGCCCCGCGCGCCCTGGCCAAGGTCACCGAGACGAGGTAGCCCGTTCCGCGTGCGAGCAGGCCCCCGGTCCACAGGTCGTGGACCGGGGGCCTGCTCCTTGAGCGGCGGAACACGGCTCCGGGGGCCGAAAACACTACGGGCCACGGCGCCGACACGGGACCCTCAACCCATGCGGCACCGCAGCCCGGAGCTGTCGTCGGGCGCCGGGCTCGATCGAGAACTGTGCGGGGTCCTCGATCTGCGGCGTCCGACCGAGGAGGGGCCGCGCGCGGTCAGGGCAGTTGCGCGGGAACCTCTCCTTGGTGCCCTTTCATTGTGGACTAGACCAATCTCGATTGTCCAGGCCTCTCGGCAAATTGGTCTAAACAACTCCCGGGGGGCGGGCAGGTCCCTCCGGGCCTCCCACCAGGCCCCCCGCGGGTCCGTCCGCCGGTCCGCCGCGCCCCGCCCGGACCGGCGGCGCTACGCTCGCCATGTGCCCTCGCTGAACGAACTCGTCCGCCGCCACACCACCCTCACCGGGGCCGACGTGGAATGGCTCCACCACCTGGTCTCGGAGTGGCAGCTGCTCTCCGACCTCTCCTTCGCCGACCTGGTGCTGTGGATCCCCACCTGGGACGGCATCCGCTACGTCTCGGTGGCGCAGATGCGGCCCAACACCGGGCCCACCTCCTACCAGGACGACATGGTCGGCCACCTCGTCCCGCGCGGCCGCCGCCCGCTGCTGGACGCCGCCTTCGACGAGGGGCGGATCGTGCGCGAGGGCGACCCGGAGTGGCGCGAGGAGGTCCCGGTCCGGGTCGAGTCGATCCCGGTCCGGCGCGAGGGCAAGGTGCTGGGCGTGATCGCCCGCAACACCAACCTGCTGACCGTCCGCACCCCGAGCCGGCTGGAGCTCACCTACCTCCAGAGCGCCTCCGACCTGGCCCAGATGATCGCGGCCGGCTCCTTCCCCTACCCCGGCGTCGAGCAGGCCGACATGGACGCCGCCCCCCGGGTCGGCGACGGCCTGATCCGGCTGGATGCGGACGGCATCGTCACCTACGCCAGCCCCAACGCCCTCTCCGCCTACCACCGCCTCGGCCTCACCACCGACCTGGTCGGCAGCCACCTCGGCCGGGCCACCGCCGACCTCGCCCCGCCCTCCCGCTCGGCCGTCCACGAGGCGCTGGTGAAGCTGGCGAGCGGCTGGGCGCCCCGGCAGACCGAGGTGGAGGCGCAGGGGGGAGTGGTGACCCTGCGGGCGATCCCGCTCAAGCCCAAGGGCACCCTGACCGGTTCGCTGGTGCTCTGCCGGGACGTCACCGAGCTGCGCCGCCGCGACCGCGAGCTGATGACCAAGGACGCCACCATCCGGGAGATCCACCACCGGGTGAAGAACAACCTCCAGACCGTCGCGGCCCTGCTGCGGCTGCAGTCCCGCCGGATGGAGTCGGAGTCCGGCCGGGCCGCGCTGGACGAGGCGGTGCGCCGGGTCGGCTCGATCGCGATCGTGCACGAGACGCTCTCCCAGGCGCTGGACGAGCAGGTGGCCTTCGACGAGATCGCCGACCGGGTGCTGGCGATGGTGATGGAGCTGTCCCAGGACGGCCGGGTGGCGACCCGCCGCACCGGCAGCTTCGGCATCCTGTCCGCCGAGGTGGCCACCCCGCTGTCGATGGTGCTGACCGAACTGCTCCAGAACGCCCTGGAGCACGCGTTCGGCCCGACCGCCTCCGGGAACCTGGAGGTCAGCGCGCTGCGCGGGCGGGCCCCGGCGACCGGGAAGGGCTGGTCGGACAGCTGGACCGGCGGCGCCCGGCCGGAGGAGTACCTGCTGATCACGGTGCAGGACGACGGCCGCGGAATGCCGGAGGGGTTCGACCCGAAGACGGCGGGCAACCTCGGGCTGCAGATCGTCCGGACGCTGGCGACCGGTGAGCTGGGCGGCACCTTCGACATGGTGGCCGGCCCGAACGGCGGAACGAAGGTGGTCCTGGAGATCCCGGTCCGCTGAGGCTCGGGTTCGCCGAGGCCCCGGTTCGCCGAGGCCCTGGTTCGCTGAGATTCTGCTGAGAATCCGTTGCGCCAAGGCGCATGGCAGGGGCGCGCGTTCGGCGGACGCGCCGGGTGCACGCTTCACGCGCCGGAGTGCGGAAGCCGGAGCGCGGAAGTCGGGATGCGGAAGCCGGGATGCGGAAACAGCAACGAGGCCCTGTCGACCGGGGGGGTGGGTCGACAGGGCCTCTCAACCCGTTCCGGCCGTCGGGGGGAGTCGGCCGGAACGGGGGCTCTGGGTGGTGCGACACCTCGCCGGTGCGTTGCACACGGTGAGCGCCACAGCTCCACGATATTGCTCTAAGTGAACAGTATCAAGTGTCTGGGCGGGGCCGGTGTCGCGGGACCTGGCCGGGCGAGGTCCTTTGTGCGGAAGGCTTCACCAGGAGGTGCAGGGAAGCCTTTGATCGTGTGTCGATCGGTACTGCGGTTCTGCCGGTGCTACGGCGTGTGATCGCTGGGCGATCAGGCGGTGCGGGCGCGGTTGCGGGCGGCGCGGCGCTTCATCGCGCGACGCTCGTCCTCGCTCATGCCGCCCCAGACGCCGGCGTCCTGGCCGGTCTCGAGCGCCCACTGGAGGCACTGCTCCATCACCGGACAGCGGCGGCACACGGCCTTGGCTTCCTCGATCTGCAGCAGAGCAGGACCGGTGTTCCCGATCGGGAAGAACAGCTCCGGGTCCTCTTCGCGGCAGACAGCGCGGTGGCGCCAGTCCATGGTCGTCCAACTCCTCCTGCCGCGGGGGGTGACCCGATCGGCATAATCGAATGGCTTGTGAATGTGAACGCTTTCACGAATCCCGCAACAGCAAAAGAGACCAAAGGCCCACCGGGCCCGGGTGGTCTGTGCTGGGGGGGATTCGGCGATTCGAGGGGCACTCCGCGGTCGGCGCTCCTGTGGTTCCGGAGTTGCCGTCGCTGCGATGTGTCCCGATCGCCATGTAGAGGTTCGCAAACCTCGGGCTCGGATACAACCCCCTTCGGGGAGGAATTTTGGATTCTTCGGTGTCGCCTAGCTCACAGCCGGTACTTCTATGGAGTGAAGGGGGCTTGTGCGTTCGAGAAGAAGGAGGAACCCCCCTTCCAGTCACACAATCACACGCAGTGCCCGCCGTACGCCTGTGAAACTGACGCGACTCCTGTCTCCAAGATGGTCCCCGTCGACCTGGAACGGGGCCGGTTCCTCCGAAACCAAGGTGAAGTGTCTGACGTCGTGATAGGAGACGACGTGCTTCCCGGAAGGCCCGGCCGGAGGGGCGCCATCGCTCGAAGACGTGTACGACCGCAGGATCTGACGGACCGTTCGAGCTGTGCCGAACGCCGTCATCCGGGTGATGCCGAAGACGTCCAGGTCCGTGTCGAAGGAGGCGAGAGGTGAGGGGTAGACCGGACGGTTGCCGAGGAAGGTCCAGGGCGAGGTGTTGCTGACTATCGACAGGACCAGGCCCGGAACCCGTTCGTGGCCCGGCAGCTCCAGGGAGATCGGGCCGGAGCGGCGCTGCTCACGCTGGGTGAAGTAGTGCCGGAGTGCCTGGGCGACGTACAGGGCGTGGGTGGACTTGCGCCCGGCCCGGCGCTGCTCCTCGACCCGGCCGACCACCCCGGCGTCGAAGCCGAGGCCGGCGGTGAAGGTGAACCAGCGGTCCGGCAGCCCGTCGGTCATCGCCTTGCCCAGCCCGATCGGCCGCTCCCGGCCGTGTTCCAGCGCGTCCAGCAGGGCGCCGGTGGCCTCCACCGGGTCGTTGGGCAGACCCAGCGCACGGGCGAACACATTGGTCGAACCGCCCGGCACCACGGCCAGTCGCGGGACCTTCTCGCCCGGGCCGTGCGCCAGCAGCCCGTTCACCACCTCGTTGACGGTGCCGTCCCCGCCCAGCGCCACCACCAGGTCGACCGTGCCGTCCTCCGACGCCTCGCGGGCCAGGTCGCGCGCGTGGCCCCGGTACCGGGTCTCGGCGACCTCCAGCTTGAGATCGCTGCGCAGCGCGTGGATCAGGACGTCCCTGGTCCGGCCACTGGTGGTGGTGGCCTTGTGGTTCACGACCAGGAGAGCGCGCATGGGGAAAGCCTACGGGTCGGTACGGACCAACCGGCGGCTACCCTGCTGGAGTGACCGCAGAAACCTCCGCACCCGCACCCTCGGCCGGCTCCGGCCGCCCGGCCTCCCTGACCCTGGGCGCCGCCATCACGGCCCTGGAGGGCGCCGCGCTGGCCGTCGTCGGCGTCTGGGACATGGTGGCCGCGCTGTCCGGCCAGGCCAAGCAGCTGGCCCTGAACGAGTTCGGCGGAGCGGTCATCGTGCTGCTCGGCGTGCTGCCGGTCCTGGCCGCCCTCGCGCTGCTCAAGGAGCGCCGCTGGGGCCGCAGTCCGGCGGTACTGACCAACTCGATCTGCCTGCCGGTCGCCTACTACATGTTCCAGAGCGGCGGCGCGATGGTCGCGGTCGGCGTGCTGGTCGGCGTGCTCGGCCTGGTGGGCATCGGCTGCCTGCTGAACCCGAAGTCGACGGCGGCCCTGTACGCCCCGTCCGAGGACTAGGGGCGCACAGGGCCGCCGGGTGACCGCACGGCCGCCGAGCCTGAGCTGGGCGGCCGTCAGTCCTACTCCTCCACCAGGAGCTTCTCCCGCAGCTGGGCCAGGGTCCGGGCGAGCAGCCGGGACACGTGCATCTGGGAGATCCCCACCTCGGCGGCGATCTGCGACTGGGTCATGTTCCGGAAGAACCGCAGCACCAGGATCTTCTGCTCCCGGGGCGGCAGTTGGGCCAGCAGCGGCTTGAGCGACTCGCGGTACTCGACGCCCTCCAGCGCCTCGTCGGTCGCGCCCAGGGTGTCCGCGACGGCCGGCGACTCGTCGTCGCTGTCCGGGACGTCCAGGGACAGCGTGGAGTACGCGTTGGCGGACTCCAGGCCCTCCAGGACGTCCTCCTCGGAGATCCCCAGGTGCTCGGCCAGTTCGTGCACCGTGGGGGAGCGGCCGTGCCGCTGGGAGAGCTCGCTGGTCGCCGTGGTGAGCGACAGCCGCAGCTCCTGGAGCCGGCGCGGGACGCGCACCGCCCAGCCCTTGTCGCGGAAGTGCCGCTTGATCTCCCCGACGATGGTCGGCGTCGCGTAGGTGGAGAACTCGACGCCGCGCTCGTGGTCGAAGCGGTCCACCGACTTGATCAGGCCGATGGTGGCGACCTGGGTGAGGTCGTCCAGCGGCTCGCCCCGGTTCCGGAAGCGCCGGGCCAGGTGCTCGACCAGCGGGATGTGCATCCGCACCAGCTGGTTGCGCAGCTCGACCCGCTCCGGGGAGCCCTCGGGCAGCGCGGACAGCCGGACGAACAGCGCGCGGGCGGCCTCCCGGTCCGGGGCGCCGGTGCGGTGCGAGCTCTGGGCGGGCACGGCGCCGTGCAGCTCGGCCTCGACCTCCTGGTCCGTCCCGTCCACCGGGTCCGGCGGTGGCGCGGAGGCAGGCGTCGGCTCGGACGTCGGCTCGGTGGGGTGGCTCATCCGGTGGGCGTCCTTCGGGTGCGCTTCGTCGTTGGCGGCGAGGCCGGAAACGCTCGCCTGGGTCGGTACGGCAGGTCCCGCCGTCGCGAGGCCGGTACGGTCCAGATCACTCACGGCCATTCCCCCGTTCCGTTCCGGGAGCACCGGGGCCGGCGGCCCCGGAATCGTCTCGTTGGTCGTACCGCCTGGGGGGCGGTACCGGGAGCCGTCCGCCGGGCCCCGGGTCGGGGGAGCGGCGGACGGCCCTTGCGCGGGTGCTGCTCGGTCGTGCGGTTCGGTCCGGTGCCCGGCTAGTGGGCGGGGGACCCGCCGCGCTTCTTGTGCAGGCTGATCGACACGGTGTTGTCCTCACCGACCGAGGAGTCGACCTCGCCGGCCAGGGCGGAGAGCACCGTCCAGGCGAAGGTGTCCCGTTCGGGAGCCTTGCCGTCGGTGGTCGGGGCGGAGACGGTGACCTTCAACGAGTCGCCGACCAGCCGGAACTCGCAGGACAGTACGGAACCGGGCACCGCCTGCTGGAGCAGGATGGCGCAGGCCTCGTCGACCGCGATCCGCAGGTCCTCGATCTCGTCGAGCGTGAAGTCCAGCCGGGCCGCCAACCCGGCCGTCGCTGTTCGCAGCACGGAGAGGTAGGCCCCCGCTGCGGGCAGCCGGACCTCCACGAAGTCCTGAACACCGAGATCGCCGTCGATCTGGGACACCCTTGCCTCCTGGGTGGCGCGCTGTGCTTTCTTGGTACCCCGCTTGTTACCGCTTGCTACCCCCGAAGGGGGCCCGGCGTCGCGGATCCGCCATCGCTCTGCCTTCCGCACCCCGGTTCGGGAGTTACTCATGGTAAGGCATTGCGACGCAGGGTGGCAGACCCTTTCCCCGGACTCCGGACGGCCGTTCAGCGTCGTCCGGCGGAGGCCAGCGCCTCGTCGGTGAGCCGGTACACCGTCCACTCGTCCATCGACACCGCGCCGATCGACTTGTAGAAGTCGATCGAGGGCTGGTTCCAGTCCAGGACCGACCACTCGACCCGGGAGTAGCCGCGCTCGACGGCGATCCGGGCGAGCTCCAGCAGCAGCGCCTTTCCGTGGCCGCCGCCGCGCGACTCCGGGCGGACGTAGAGGTCCTCCAGGTAGATCCCGTGGGTGCCGCGCCAGGTCGAGAAGTTGCGGAACCAGACGGCGAAGCCGACCGGCTCGCCGGTGGCGTCGTCCTCGGCGATCAGACCGAACAGGGCCGGATTCTCGCCGAACAGGGCCTCGTGCAGCTGCTCCTCGGTGGCCTTCGCCTCGTGCAGGGCCTTCTCGTACTCCGCGAGTTCGCGGATCATGGCGTGGATGACGGGGACGTCGGTGGCGACGGCGGTGCGGATCATGCCTGTGAGCCTACTGCTCGGGACCGGTCTCGTCCCAGGCCTGGACGGAGGTCTGATCGACGATCCGGCCGTCCCGCAGCCCGGCCATCGAGGACATCAGCACCCGGACGCCGTCGGGGTACCGGCAGGACTCCAGGAAGGCGACGTGGTCGCCCTGGACCACCACCTGTTCCAGCTTGTGGGTCATCTCGCGGCCGTAGATGTCGTCCAGCATGGCGCCGATCTCCTCCCGCCCGTGCATCACCAGGGGGTGGCTGGGCTGGGTCCTGCGATCGACCATGCGCAGTTCGGCGTCCTCCGCGTAGAGCGACAGGAGGGTCTCGGCGTCGCAGCGTTCGATGCCCTCGCGCAGTGCGCGGGTGTCGAAGGCGGTGGGTGCCGCCATGGTGGTCATGATGTCGCTCCTCCGGTCGGGTTCCGTCGGCTCGTACCTTGAGCGTACGCCCGGCCGCCCGTACCGGAGGGCCGGGATCCGGGCCGGTCAGCGGGCCGGCACGGTGCGCAGGTACTCGGCCAGCGCGCTGATCGCGGCCGGGTTGCGCGGGCTCTCCACCAGGTCGACGTAGTCCATGACGAAGATCCGGTCGTTCCTGATCGCGGAGACGTTCGCCAGCGCCGGGAAGGACTTGAGGAACTTCCGCTTCTCCTCGGCCCCGGGCGTCGCGTAGTCGTTGATCACGATCACCTCGGGGTCGCGCTGCACCACGCTCTCCCAGCCGGCCGTGACCCAGCTGTCGGCGAGGTCGCCCATCACGTTGGTCCCGCCGGCCTTGGCGATGATCTCGTTCGCGGCGGCGAACTTCCCGGCGGTGTACGGCTTGTCCTGCCCGCTGTCGTACAGGAAGACGGACGGGCGGCGCCCAGGCTGCGGGACGGCGGCGATCTGCGCCTTGAAGTCGGCGATCAGCTTGTCGGAGCGGTCCTTGACGTCGAAGATCTCGCCGAGGTTGGCCAGGTCGGTGTAGAGCGCCTCCAGCGGGTCCATCACGCCGCGTTCGGTGCCCTTGCCGCTGCGGCAGGACTCGCTGAGCACGTACGAGTCGATGCCGAGCGCCCTGAAGGCCTGCGGGGTGACGCCCTGGCCCTCGTCGAAGCCGTAGTGCCAGCCGGCGAAGACCAGGTCGGCCTTGGCGTCCAGCGCGATCTCCTTGGTGATCCGCTGCTTGGAGAGCCACGCCGTCTGCTGGTAGCCGTCCTTCCAGGCGACCTTGTCGATCCGCCCCTTGTCGTCGGGCATCACGTAGCCGGCCATCCGGTCGGCGAGGCCGAGCGAGAGCATCAGCTCGGTGATGCCGACGTCGTTGGTCACCGCCCGGGCGGGCTTCCGGTCGAAGGTGAGCTGGTCGCCGCAGTTGCGCACGGTCACCGGGTAGTGGGCGGAGGCGGTGGCGGCCTCCTCCGGGGCGATCTCGGCGCCGCAGGCGGTGAGTCCGAGGGCGAGCAGGGCAGTGGTGGCAACGGCCTTGGTGCGCACGGTGGTTCCTCTGGAAGGGGTGGGATCAGGCGGGGTGGTCGAGGCGGTCGAACAGCAGCTGGAGGGCGCCCGTCCCCGGGTGCCGCACCGGGGTGCCCCGGACGCCGAACACCTCGGCCAGCAGGGTGGGGCGGAGCACCTCGCCGGGTGGACCGGAGGCGACGATCCGGCCGGCCCGCAGCACGTACAGCAGGTCGCAGTGGCTCGCCGCCAGATTGAGGTCGTGCAGCGCGGTGAGCACCGTCGGACCGGCCTCGCGGGCGAGCGCCAGCACCTCCAACTGGTGCGCGATGTCGAGGTGGTTGGTGGGTTCGTCCAGCACCAGCAGGCGCGGCTCCTGGACCAGCGCGCGGGCGAACAGCACCCGCTGCTTCTCGCCCCCGGACAGGCTCAGGAAGCCCCGCTCGGCGAGGTGCCCGGCCCGGACCTTGCGCAGCGCCTCGGCGCAGCGCTCCCCGTCCCCCTCGGCCGGGGCGCCGAAGCCGCGGCGGTGCGGCAGCCGGCCCATGGCGACCACCTCGGCCACCGTGAAGTCGAACTCGGCGGAGTGCTCCTGGGTCAGCGCGGCCACCCGGCGGGCCGTCTCGCGGGCGGTGAGGGCGTGCAGGTCGTCGCCGGCCAGCCGGACCACGCCGCCGGCCGGCTTCAGCACCCGGTAGACGCAGCGCAGCAGGGTCGACTTGCCGCTGCCGTTCGGGCCGACCAGCCCGACCACCTGCCCGGCGGCGGCTGCCAGGCTCACCTCGTGGACCAGCCGGGTGCCGGCCAGCTCCACCGAGACGGCGTCGACGGCGAGGTCCTGGGCCTGCGCCGGTCCGGTCGCACCGGTCATGCCGGCCGCCTCGGTCACGCCGGTCATCGGGTGCCTCCGAAGGCCTGGCCGCGGCGGCGCATCATCACCAGGAAGGCGGGCACGCCGAGCACCGCGGTGAACACCCCGACAGGCAGTTCGGCGGGTGCCAGCAGGGTGCGCGAGGCGATGTCCACCCAGACCAGCAGCAGCGCCCCGGCGAGCGGCGCGATCACCAGCACCCGGCGGTGCCCCGCGCCGACCAGCATCCGCGCCAGGTGCGGCACCAGCAGCCCGACGAAGCCGATCGCCCCGCTGACCGCGACCACGGTGCCGGTGACGGCGGCGGTCACCACGAACAGCTCACGGCGCAGCCGGTCCGGGTCCACGCCGAGCGAGGCGGAGGTCTCGTCGCCCATGGCGAGCGCGTCCAGCCGCCCGGCGGCGCAGGTCAGGTGGACGAGGCCGGCCAGCACCGTGACGGCGGCGATCGGCACCTTGCCCCAGGTGGCGCCGCCGAGGCTGCCGAGCAGCCACATCATGGCGTCCCGGGCGGCCTCGCCGCGGTCGGCGGCGAAGACCATCAGGGTGGTGGTGGCGGAGAAGCCGTAGGACAGGGCGGTGCCGGTGAGCACCAGGCGCAGCGGGGTGAGCCCGTACGCGGTGCGGGCGGCGAGGTAGACCAGCGTCATGGCGGCCAGTGCGGAGCCGAAGGCGGAGGCGGAGACCGCCCACACCCCGAGCGAGGCGAAGGCGCCGAACAGCAGCACGGCGTTGGCGCCGACGGCCGCGCCGGAGGAGATGCCGAGCACGAAGGGGTCGGCCAGCGCGTTGCGCACCAGCGCCTGGACGGCGACCCCGCAGGCGGCGAGACCGGCGCCGACCACGGCGGCCAGCACGGTGCGCGGCAGCCGGATCTCCCAGACGATCGCGTACGCGGCCGCCTCGCCGGCGTCCAGCCGGCCGCCCGTCAGCCCGGCGCCCAGCAGTCGCAGCACGCGGGGCAGGCCGAGCCCGGAGGAGCCGAGGGCGACCCCGCAGACCAGCGAGAGCAGCAGCGCGGCGGCGAGGCCGGCGGCGAGCGGGACGACGGGTATTCGACGAGCGGGCGGGCCGACTGCACGGTTCACGGGTGCGCCTTGCCTCGGGCCGCGGGTGCGCCGGGGCGGGCGCGGGCCGGAGGCGTGCCGGGGCGCCGTTCCCCTCGCAGTCCGCGGCGAGTTGTCGGGAGGTCGGCGACCGAGGGCGATCGGGCTGGCGCGGTCGTACGGGCTGGTACGGGCCGTGCTCACCGTTGCGGGTCAGCGCCGGATTCACACCGGACTTCCCCCTCGGACGCCCTGGCAGCATAACAGCCGCTCAGGGCAGGCAACCCTTACCGCGTCGGACCGGACGTGAACGCACGACCGCCCCCGTCCGGCGGTGCGGACGGGGGCGGCCGGGTGGCGACGCGTCAGGCTCAGGCCTGCTTGGTCTCCCAGAAGATCTTGTCGACCTCGGCGATCAGGTCCAGCAGGGCCTGGCCGGTGGCCGGGTCGGTGGACGCCTTGGCGGCCGAGGCGGCCTTCAGGGTGTCGTTGATCAGCTGGTGCAGCTGCGGGTACTTCTCGAAGTGCGGGGCCTTGAAGTAGTCGCTCCACAGCACCGAGATGTGGTGCTTGACGGCCTCGGCGCGCTGCTCCTTGATGATGATGGCGCGGGCGCGGAAGTGCGGGTCCTCGTTGGCCTGGTACTTCTCCTGGGTGGCCTTGACCGACTCGGCCTCGAGCTTGGCCTGCGCCGGGTCGTACACGCCGCAGGGCAGGTCGCAGTGGGCGTGGGCGGTGGCGCGCGGTGCAAACAGACGAGAGAACATGGGAGTCCTTCCTTAGATCGTCTTCCCGCGCCCGAGATTACCCTTCCGCCCTCCCGGTTTCGCGGTCGGGCGGCGGGCCTAGGGCAAAAGACGGACCCGGAAACGGGGTATTCCGGACATCGAGCAGGTGGCGGTCCGTGCGGCAGACTGGGGGCGGGCGGATCGGGAGGAGGAGTCGTGGCGCGGAGCACGCGGCCGGAGGGCGCCGGAGCCGGGAGGCAGGGCCGGGACGGTGGCGCGCTGCCGTTCGGGCTGGTCGACGTGGCGGGGCCGTCGATGGTCCCGACCCTGCGCGAGGGCGACCAGCTGCTGGTCCGCTACGGCGCGCCGATCCGGCCGGGCGCGGTGGTGGTCTTCCGCCACCCGTTCCAGCAGGACCTGCTGGTGGTGAAGCGGGCCGCCGAGCGCCGGGCCAAGGGCTGGTGGCTGCTCTCCGACAACCGCCCGGTGGACAGCGACAGCCGCAGCTACGGCGCCGTCCCGGACGAGCTGGTGCTCGGCCGGGCGCTGCTGCGGCTGCGCCCGAGCCCGGCCTGGCTGGCGCCGGGGCGACGGCTGGAGCGGCTGCTGCTCGCCCCGCGGCTGGCCCGGGTGCCGGGCCTGGCCCGTCGGCTCGGCGTCTGGGTGGAAGAGGTCTAGGGCGCGTTCCCGGCTAGGCGCGGGCCGCGGCTTCCGCCTCCTGGCGCTTGCGGGCCCGGTAGGCGGCCACGTTGGCGCGGGTCGCGCAGCGGTCCGAGCAGTAGCGGCGGGAGCGGTTGGTCGAGGTGTCCAGGTAGGCGTTGCGGCAGGGCGCGGCCTGGCAGATGCCGAGCCGGTCGGCGCCCAGCTCGGTCAGGTGGACGGCCAGGCCCATGCAGGCGACGGCGCTGAAGTGCGCGGTGG
Organism: Kitasatospora sp. NPDC093102; assembly: GCF_040683915.1. NCBI lineage: Bacteria > Bacillati > Actinomycetota > Actinomycetes > Kitasatosporales > Streptomycetaceae > Kitasatospora > Kitasatospora sp. NPDC093102. The sequence goes on from NZ_JBFBFA010000003.1 coordinate 263,446, forward strand.
CGGTGGGCGAGTTGTCGGCCAGGTGCAGGTGCCAGCGCGGCCGCCCGGCGTCGTCCAGGTGGTCGTGCCCGGAGATCAGCGGGCTGACGGGGTACTCCATCAGCAGGCTGTTCAGCAGGTCGACGCCGCGGACCTCGTCGCCGTCGGCGGCGGCCTCGAAGACCCCGCGCAGCCGGGTCCGCACCGCCCGCAGCCGGGGCAGGTCGGACTCGTCGGCGAGGGCGGCGGCCCGCGAGGAGTCGGAGAACAGGCCGCGCACCGCCTCCACGGAGGTCAGCGTGTCGGTGCCGCGCTCGGGCTCCTCGGTGTTCACCAGCCGAACGGCGAGATCGGCGTAGGCGGCGAGCTCCACAGGGGTCCTTCCAGGATTTGGTAACGGGCTGACTCCCTCCAGCCTATTACCTGTGCGGGGGCTCCGACCTGTTGCCCGGGTCGGGAAAGTGTCGGCGCCCGGCAGGACGGGCCTGCCGGGCGCCGACGGTACGGGCTCAGAGCACCTTGGACAGGAAGGCCCTGGTGCGCTCGTGCTGGGGGTCGGTGAGCACCTCGCGGGGGTTGCCGGACTCGACCACCACCCCGCCGTCCATGAACACCAGCGCGTCGCCGACCTCGCGGGCGAAGCCCATCTCGTGGGTGACGACCACCATGGTCATGCCCTCCTCTGCGAGGCCGCGCATGACGTCGAGGACGTCGCCGACCAGCTCCGGGTCGAGCGCGGAGGTGGGCTCGTCGAAGAGCATCAGCTTGGGCTTCATGGCCAGCGCGCGGGCGATCGCCACGCGCTGCTGCTGGCCGCCGGAGAGCTGCGAGGGGTAGTTCCCCGCCTTGTCGGCGAGGCCGACCCGCTCCAGCAGGGCCATCCCGCGCTCGCGGGCGTCGGCCTTGCCCTCGCCCTTGACCTGGACCGGCGCCTCCATGATGTTCTCGATGGCGGTCATGTGCGGGAACAGGTTGAAGCGCTGGAAGACCATGCCGATGTCGCGCCGCTTGAGGGCGACCTCGCGGTCCTTGAGCTCGTGGAGCCTGTCGCCCTTCTGCCGGTAGCCGACCAGCTCGCCGTCCACCCAGAGGCGGCCGCCGTTGATCTTCTCCAGGTGGTTGATGCACCGCAGGAAGGTGGACTTGCCGGAGCCGGACGGGCCGATCAGGCAGAACACCTCGCCCTGCTTGACCTCCAGGTCGATGCCCTTGAGCACCTCGACCAGGCCGTAGGACTTGTGCACGTTCTCGGCGCGGACCATCGGCTCGGCGGACGCGGCGGCGCCGGCGGGGGTCTTGGTCAGATCGGTCATACGTGACCACCTCCCTCAAGCCCCGGGACGACGTCGGCGTTCGCCTTGGGGGCGGGCTTCCCGGCGAACAGGCCCCGCAGCCGCTGCAGCGGGGTGGGCGGGAGGGTGCGGTTGGAGCCTCGGGCGTAGTGGCGCTCGATGTAGTACTGACCGATGGTCAGCACCGAGGTGAAGAACAGGTACCAGATGCTGACCACGATCAGCAGCGGGATGTTCTGGTAGTTCCGGGAGTAGATGACCTGGCCGGCCCGGAAGATCTCCTCCAGGGAGATCACGGAGACCAGCGAGGTGGTCTTGAGCATCGAGATGGTCTCGTTGCCGGTCGGCGGGATGATCACCCGCATGGCCTGCGGCAGGACGATCCGGCGCATGGTCTGGAACCGGCTCATGCCGAGCGCGTGCGAGGCCTCGGCCTGGCCCTCGTCCACCGACTGGATGCCGCCGCGGACGATCTCCGCCATGTAGGCGGCCTCGTTGAGGCCGAGGCCCAGCAGCGCGGCGACGAAGGTCGGGATCAGCACGTTGGTCTGCTCGGACCAGAACTCCGGCCCCCACGGGACGCCGATCGACAGCTTGGCCCAGATCAGGCCGAGGAAGTTCCAGAACACCAGCTGCACCAGCACCGGGGTGCCGCGGAAGATCCAGATGTAGACCCAGGCGACGCCGGCCAGCAGCGGGTTCGGGGACAGCCGCATCACCGCGAGGATGATGCCGCCGACCACACCCATGAGCATGGCGAGCGCGGTCAGCTCCAGCGTCACCAGCAGGCCGTGCATGATGCTGTCGTGGAACAGGTACTGACCGACGATGTCCCACTTGAAGGCGGGGTTGGTGAAGAGGGCGCTCAGCAGCATCGCTCCGAGTACGGCGATGACGACTGCGCCCGCCCAGCGTCCGGGGTGGCGGACCGGGACGGCCTTGATGGTCTCAGGCCGCCCCTTCTCCGCCGTCCCCTTGTCCAAAGAGTTCACGGTGTGGCCTCGGGGGAGAAGGTGAAGCGTACGAGGGTCAGTTGGCGCCGTTGATGACCGACTTGTCGATGGCTCCGGCCTCGACACCCCACTTGGTGAGGATCTGCTTGTAGGTGCCGTCGTCGATCAGCGACTGGACGGCGCCCTGGACGGCCGGGGCGAGCTTGGAGCCCTTGGCCAGGGCGACACCGTAGGGGGCCACACCGTAGGTCTCGCCGACCTTCTCCAGCTGGCCGCCGGACTGCTTGACCGCGTAGTCCACGACCTGGGAGTCGGCCATCATCGCCTGGTCGCGCCCGGAGACCACGGCGTTGGTGACGTCCGTCTGGAGGTCGAACTTGTCGCCGCCGTTCTGGACGCCCGGCTTGCCGGCCTTGGCGCAGTCCGGGTCGCGGGTGTCCTTGATCTCGTCGGCCTGGGTGGTGCCGGTCTGGACGGCGACCTTCTTGCCGCAGAGGTCCTTGGGGTCGATCTTCTCCGGGTTGCCCTTCTTCACCGCGACGGCGCTGCCGGAGTTGAAGTAGGTCACCATGTCGACGATCTGCTCGCGCTCCTTGTTGTCCGTGAAGGACGACATGCCGAGCTGGAACTTGTTCGACTGGATGCCGGGGATGATCGCGGTGAAGCCGGAGTCCTGGACCTCGGCCTTCAGCCCGAGCTTGGCGGCGATGGCGTTGGCCAGGTCGACGTCCAAGCCGATGACCTTGCCGCTGTCGTCCTTGAACTCGTCCGGCGCGTACGAGGCGTCCGCGCCCACCATGAGCTTGCCGGCCGTCTTGACGTCGTCCGGGACGAGCGCGGCCAGCTTGGGGTCGGCCTTGACCTCGTTGACGGTCGCGGAGGCGTTGGGGGCGCCACTGCTCTCGCCCGTGCTGCTGCAGCCGGTCAGTGCGAGGGAGACGGAGGCGGCGACCACACCGGCTGCGAAGAGCCGGTTGCGCCGGGTACGGGTGGTCATGAGGGGGATCTCCATCCTGGGGGAGAGAGGTCGGGCGGAGCGCGCCGCGGGAGCGGCGCACCGGAACGGCGAGCCGCGCGGCTCGGTACGGGTGCGTGTCGCCGTACGTCGTCGTACGTGCAGGCCGGGTCGTGCAGCTGCCCGGGTGCGGGGGAGCCGCCCGGGGTTCTACGAGGTACTGCTTCCGCCACCCTCCGCCGAGGTGGACGTTGACCGAACGGCCTCGACCAGTGGCCGACTCGATCCGGGATGGGGGGAATCCTGCCATCTGATGACAGTCAGATGGCCCTCATCCAGATCAAAATCGGATAACGAGGGGCCATGCTGTCCGCTATTCGGACTTATCCCGTGTCCCTGTCACTCCGCGCATAAGTATGCAGATCCGTCTGTTCCGCTCCCGGAGGCCCGTCGCCCGCCGGCTCAGATGCCCCCGTTGACCACCGCGTTCTGCGCCGCGCCGGCGCTGAGGTTCCACTTGGCCAGGATCTTGTCGTACTCGCCGCTGCGGATCAGCTGGTCGATCGCCTTGGCCAGCACGTCGCGCAGCGGCCCGTCGTCCTTGCGCACCGCGATCCCGTACGGGTTGGAGGTGGACTGGCCGCCGGTCACCTCGAAGCGGCTGCCGCCGTCGGTGGTCTTCGCCGCGTAGGCGGCCACCGGGAAGTCGTTCAGCCCGGCCGCGGCGGCGCCGGAGGCGACCTCGGCCAGCGCCTTGGTGTCGGTGTCCAGCTTGTGGGGGGTCAGCGGCGGGCGGCCGGCCCGCGCGCAGACGCCCACCTGACGGGTGACGATCTCGTCCTGGGTGGTGCCCTGCTGGAGCGCGACGGTCTTGCCGCACAGGTCGTCCAGGGTCTTGATCGCCTTGGGGTTCCCCTTCGGGACGACGATCGAGGTGCCGGCGATGAAGTAGTCCACGAAGTCCACGCCCGGGCCGGTCTGCTTGCCGTTCTCGTCCAGGGCGTCGCGGCGCCGGCGGGTGTCGCTGAGCGCCGACATCGCCAGGTCGTACTGCTTGGCCTGGAGGTTCGGCACCAGCTTGTCGAAGGGGGTGTCGACGAACTCGACCCGCACGTCGAGGATCCGGCCCAGGGCTGCGGCGATGTCCGGGTCGAGGCCGGCCGGCTTGCCGTCCGGGCCGGGGAACTCCACCGGGGCGTAGTTGACGTCCATGCCGATCCGCAGGACCCCGGCCGCCCGCTGGGTCTTCGGCAGCTTGGCGCGGAGGTCCTTCACCGGGTCGTCCTGGGCGGCCTGCCCGCCGCCGCAGCCGGTCAGCAGCAGGACTCCGGCGGTGACCAGGGCGGCGCCGGCCGGGATCTGGCGACGGGCGTGGCGGACGTGAGGCATGAGGGCGGCTCCTGAGGGAGGGACGTGCGGTCGCCACGGTGTCGCGGGGGTGTACGCGAAATGGCGGACAAGCGATCCTGCCATCCCGGCCTGCCGGGCCCGGCGGCGGGTGTGTCAGAATTCGTTACCGGGTGACCCCCGAACGCTCGAACCAGACCGACGAGCCCCGACAGGCTCGGGGTGCTCGGGAACGGAAGTCCTCACGCGGCTCCGTATCCGGGGCGCCCACTCCCCTTCGGATCTGCGTTCACTCCTGCGGGTGCGCGTGCGCTCATGCCGTTGCCGCCGCCGGAGCCCGGCGCTTCCGACGCCGGGCCCCTGTGAAGCGACAGCGCGGCGATGAACCGTACGCGACGAGGACGAAAAGGCATAGGTGCGATGCCTTTGTCCGACCTACGCTCGGCCCGGAAGCACAACGCGGACAAACACAGACCCCATAACACCCTCATCCGAGGGCGCCGCCCGACGGCAGCGCCCCGACCCTGACCCCGGGTCCGCTTCGGCGTACCCGGTTTCCGGTTTCCGGACGGGTCGCCCTGCCCGTCGGCCGCGCGTCCTCGCCAGATCAATGACGAAGAGGTCATCGTGGCAGCGGAGATCATTCACAGCAGCACCCAGGACACCGACGATCCGGTCGACGCGGTCTTCGCGCTGCACCGCGGCGGCAAGATGGAGATCCGGGCGACCGTCCCGGTGCGCGACGCGGACGACCTGTCCCTCGCCTACACGCCCGGGGTCGCCCGGGTCTGCACGGCCATCGCCGAGCAGCCGGAGCTGGTCGACGACTACACCTGGAAGTCCAACACCGTCGCGGTGGTCACCGACGGCACCGCGGTGCTGGGCCTCGGTGACATCGGCCCGCAGGCCTCGCTGCCGGTGATGGAGGGCAAGGCCATCCTGTTCAAGCAGTTCGGCGGCGTGGACGCGGTGCCGATCGCGCTCGCCTGCACCGGGGTCGACGAGATCGTCGAGACCGTGATCCGGCTGGCGCCCTCCTTCGGCGGCGTCAACCTGGAGGACATCTCCGCGCCCCGCTGCTTCGAGATCGAGCGCCGGCTCCAGGAGGCCCTGGACATCCCGGTCTTCCACGACGACCAGCACGGCACCGCGATCGTCACCACCGCCGCCCTGTGGAACGCCGCCAAGGTGACCGGCCGTGAGATCGGCTCGCTGCGGGCCGTCATCTCCGGCGCCGGCGCGGCCGGTATCGCCATCGCCAAGATGCTGGTCGCGGCCGGCATCGGCGACGTGGCCGTCTGCGACCGCAAGGGCGTGGTGTACGAGGGCCGCGGGGACCTCACCGACGTCAAGGCGGAGATCGCCGGGCAGACCAACCGCACCGGCCTCAAGGGCTCGCTGGCCGACGCGCTGGCCGGTGCCGACGTGTTCATCGGCGTCTCCGGCGGCACCGTGCCGGAGGAGGTCGTCGCGACCATGGCCGAGGGCGCGTTCGTCTTCGCGATGGCCAACCCCACCCCGGAGATTCACCCCGAGGTCGCGCACAAGTACGCCGCGGTGGTCGCCACCGGCCGCAGCGACTTCCCGAACCAGATCAACAACGTGCTGGCCTTCCCGGGCATCTTCGCGGGCGCCCTCCAGGTCCGCGCCTCCCGGATCACCGAGGGCATGAAGCTGGCCGCCGCCAAGGCGCTGGCCGGCGTCGTGGCCGACGAGCTGACGCCGCAGAAGGTCATCCCCTCGCCGTTCGACGAGCGGGTCGCGCCGGCGGTCACCAAGGCCGTCGCCGAGGCCGCCCGGGCGGAGGGCGTGGCGCGGATCTGACGATCCGGCCGGACATTCGGCAAACGGCCCAGGGCCGGGACACGCGTCACACCTCCGCGTGGTTCCCGGCCCCGGCCGTCGCGGCTATCGTCCGGGGCATGTTCGCTGCCTATGCCGCACGTATCGACGCCGCCGACCCGTTGAGCGGGCTGGAGCTGGGCGACCTCCCCGAACCGCAGGCCCGCCCCGGGTGGAGCGTGGTCACCGTCCGGGCCGCCAGCCTCAACCACCACGACCTGTGGTCGCTGCGCGGGGTCGGCCTGCCCGCCGAGAAGCTGCCGATGATCCTCGGGTGCGACGCCGCCGGCGTCGACGAGCACGGCAACGAGGTGGTCCTGCACTCGGTGATCGGCCAGAGCGGCCACGGGGTCGGCCCGGACGAGCCGAGGTCCATCCTCACCGAGCGCTACCAGGGCACCTTCGCCCAGCGGGTCGCGGTGCCCACCTGGAACCTGCTGCCCAAGCCCGCCGAACTGAGCTTCGAGCAGGCCGCCTGCCTGCCCACCGCCTGGCTGACGGCGTACCGGATGCTGTTCACCAACGCCGGGGTCAAGCCCGGCGACACCGTCCTGGTGCAGGGGGCGGGCGGCGGGGTGGCGACCGCGCTGATCGTCCTCGGCAAGGCGGCCGGCCTGCGGGTCTGGGTCACCGGACGGGACGAGGCCAAGCGCGCCCGGGCGGTGGAGCTCGGCGCCGACGCGGCCTTCGAGAGCGGCGCCCGGCTGCCCGAGCGGGTGGACGCGGTGCTGGAGACGGTCGGCGCCGCGACCTGGTCGCACTCGGTGAAGTCGCTGCGCCCGGGCGGCACCATCGTCATCTCCGGGGCCACCTCCGGCCCCAACCCGAGCTCCGTCGAGCTGAACCGGATCTTCTTCCTGGAGCTCAGGGTGGTCGGCTCGACCATGGGCACCAAGGAGGAGCTGGCCGGGCTGCTCTCGTTCTGCGCCAACACCGGTGTCCGGCCGGTGATCGACTCGGTGCTGCCGCTGGCCGAGGCCCGGGACGGCTTCGCCCGGCTCGCCAAGGGCGACGTCTTCGGGAAGATCGTCCTCACCCCCTGACGGCATCGGCGCCCTGACGCGCCCTCACGCGCGACAGCCCGGCGCCTCCCGAACGGGGGCACCGGGCCGGTGCGGAGCCGGCGTCAGGGCGCCGAGAGCGCCGGCTCAGCCGAGCAGCCGCTTCAGTCGCTCGCCCGCGGCGCCCAGCACCGCGCGGGCCTCGGCCAGCTTGTCCGCGTTCACCCCGCCGTCCCGGGCCGCGTCGCGGACCTGGTCGCGGAAGCGGTCGAGCAGCCGCTCCAGCTCGCGGGCCGGATCCCCGGCCGGGTCGGTGTGGGCCCACGCCGGCAGATCCGCCGGGGCGCCGGGCTCGTCCTTGTCCAGGTCGATCCGGGTCACGGTGATCCGCTCGGCGGGCTCGGCGGGCGGCTCGTCCGCGCCGTGGCCCCAGCGGGCCGCGTCGGCCAGCCCGGCGAGGCCCTTGGTCAGCTCGGACAGGCCCTCGGCCAGTCCGGTCGGCCAGTCGCCCTTCGCGGCGTGCTCGCGCACCTGTTGCTCGACCCGGCGCTTGATCCGCAGCGCCTCCTGCTGCGCGGCGGTGCGCGAGGCCTTGGCCTGCTCGCGCAGCCGGCGGGCCTCCTCCTCGGCGGCCTTCGCCTTGGCCTTGGCGGCCCGCTCCTGCTCCCGGGCGCGCTTGGCCTGCTCCTTGGCCTGCTGCTTGAACTGGGCGAACTCCTCCTTGGCGCGCTGCCAGGACTCGTTGTCGCCCCAGGGCCCGGCCCACGGGTCGCCGCTCTCGGTGCGCTCCGGCCGGGGTGCCTGCCTGGCGGCGTTCCACAGCTCCTCGCGCAGGTCCTTGGCGCTGTCCCGGACGTCCTCGCGGATCGCCCCGGCGAGCTGCGCCACGGAGTCCCGGATCTCCAACTCCAGCTCGTCCAACTCGCTCTGCCGGGCTTCGAGTTCGGTGCGTCCGGCGTCCGTCAGCCGGTACACCTTGCGGCCGCCCTCGGTGCTGTGGGCGACCAGCCCCTCCTGCTCCAGCTTGGCCAGCCGCGGGTAGACCGTCCCGGCCGAGGGGGCGTACAGGCCCTGGAACCGCTCCTCCAGCAGCCGGATCACCTCGTAGCCGTGCCGCGGGGCCTCGTCCAGCAGCTTCAGCAGGTAGAGGCGGAGCCGGCCGTGGCCGAACACCGGTGTCATCTCAGGCCTCCTTGGTGAGGTTCGGCGTGCCGGGGCCGGCCGGGAGCTCCTTGACCACCACCGGGCCCTCCTCCTCCGAGTCGGGGCGGCGCAGCACGGTGACCGCGCCGGAGACGGTGGTGACGTTGAGGCTACCGCGGCCCTCGCCGAGCCGGCCGGAGATCTTCTTGGCGCCCCAGGTGCTGCTCATCTGGAGCTGCTCGAAGGTGCTGGAGACATCGCCGCTGGTGGAGCCGGCCTCGACGGTGGCGTCGGCCAGCGAGGGGATCCGGACCACGACCGCGCCGCTGACGGTGTTGACCTTGACGTCGGTCTCGCCGGCCACGTCGAGGTCCAGGGTGACGGCCCCGGTGACGGTGTTGGCCTGGACCCGGTCGGCGGTGCCGGCGATCACGGTGAGCTGTCCGGAGACGGTGTTGACCTTGAGCCGGCCGCCCACCGCCTGGGCGTCCACGTCGCCGGTGACGGTGCCGGCCTCGATGCGGCCGGTCACGCCCGCGAGGGTGGTGTCGCCGTTGGCGCTCTGCACCGAGACGTGCCCGTTGACGCCGCTGACGGTGGCGTCGGCCGACACGGTGCCGACCTTGACCTCGACCTCGGTCGGGACGGTCACGGTCACGCCGGCGATCCGCTTGCGCTTGAAGGAGCCGAAGAAGTCCTTCACCGAGCCGACCGACTTGAGCCGGTCGCCGAACTCGCCCCAGCTGTTGATGTCCTTGTAGGTGACCGTCAGGACGCCGTCCACCAGGGTCACGTGCAGGGGCTCGCCGACCAGCTCGGTGACCTCCAGTCGGGCCGGGCCCTCGGCCGCCACCACGTTCACCGTGCCCTCGATGGTCCGCACGTGCAGCGCGCGCACCGGCTCGTCGAAGGTGATCCTCTCGGGGCCGTCGACCGTCCACTGGCTCATCTTTGCCGCCTCCCGTTGCCGATCGCGATGTATCGCGTTCTTCTTTAAAGACGATATATCGCGTGCTGGCAGAGTCAAGCGCGCCGACCCCCGATCCCGACCCCGATCCGCCCCCGAGGTCTCCCCTACGGGGCCGTGGGGCCTCCGTACCCGGACACGCGCGAGGCCCGGGAGGCGGTTGCCTCCCGGGCCTCGCGGCGGCCGTCACCGGGTCACTCGTCGTCCTCGTCGTCGAGCCGCGCCAGCCAGGTGGCCAGCCGCTCGACCGGGACCTCGAAGTCCGGGTTGAGGTCGACGAACGTGCGCAGCTGCTCGGCCAGCCACCCCAGGGTGACCTCCTCCTCGCCGCGCCGGTTCTCCAGCTCCTCGATGCCTCGGTCGGTGAAGTACACGGTTCGCTCCGGTCCGATGGGGATTGACCTGGTCAGGATAGTCCGGTCAGCTGGCCCGCCAGGTGCTGACGGTGACCTTGGCGGCCCCGGTGGTCGGGTCCGCCTGCTCGATCACCGCGACGGCGATGTTGCGGGTGACCCGGTCGCGCACGCACAGCAGGCGGCCGGGCGCGACCCGGTTGTACGAGAGGTCGGTGTCCGGCCGGGAGTCGATCGCGGCGGCGCACTGCTCGGCGGTGACGGACGGCTCGGTGATCACCGCGAAGTCCGACTTGTTGTCGCCGTAGCTGGTGAAGGAGTTGGCCTTGCTGCCGCCGGTGCCCCCGGCGTTGACCACCCCGAGGCCCCACTTGAGGTCGGTGGAGCGGGGGACCACGGTGCCCGAGTCCAGGTCGATCCGGTAGGCGTCGGAGGAGTACTCGGCGCTGGGGATCGCCAGTGACTTCTTGTCCAGCATCGGGGAGTAGCCGGCCGGCCGGGCCGGGGCCGAGACGGTGCTCTGGCCGGACTTCGAGGGCGCGGCCGTCACCGGGTCGGCGGAGGCCGGGGCGCTCGGGGAGGAGTTCGCCCTGGTCGCGTCCGGGCTCTGGGTCACGGTGACCGCGGCGGCCGGCTTGTTGTCCGGCTTGGTGTCGTCACCCAGCTTCTTCATCAGCACCACGCCGCCCGCGGTGCCGCCGACCGCCATCACCAGGGCGACGGTGAGCAGCACCTTCCAGGACACCCCGCCCTTGCGCTCGGGCTCGGGCTCCGGCGCGGGGGCGGCGGTCACCACCGGGCCGGGCGGCGGGGTGTCGTACGACGGCGGCTCCGGCTGCTGGAGCCGGGCGGTCGGCGGGGCCGGCAGCACCGGTGCGGTCGGCGCCTCGGTGGGCGGCTGCGGGGCGCCGTACGAGCCGACCGGCGGCGGAGCGAAGCCGGGCGGCGGCGTCACCGGCTGCTGCGGCGGGTGCACCGCGGTGGTCGAGTGGGCCGGTGCGCCGGTCGGGTGGGTCGGTGCGCCGGCCGGCGGCGGGGGAGTGGCCGGCATCGCGGGCAGCGGGGTCGGCGGGGTGGCGGGCGCGGCCGGCAGCGGGGTCGGCGGGGCCAGAAGGAATTGTTGCTGCGGGAGGTCGGAGCGACGGGTGATCTCGGTGTTGACCTCGCGCGGCAGCCAGTCCTCGCCGAACCGCAGCTGGCCGCCGACCTCCGGGTGGTTGCGGGCGACCTGGATGATCTCGGCGGGCGTGGGACGGTCCTCCGGGGACTTCGCCAGACAGCGCTGGATCAGCTCGCGCAGGTCCGCCGGGACGCCCGTGAGGTCCGCCTCCTCGTGCACCACCCGGTAGAGCACCGCGGTGTCCGGGCCGTCGCCGAACGGCGCGGTGCCGGCGGCCACGTACGCGGCCAGGGCGCCGAGCGCGAAGACGTCGGTGGCCGGGGTGACCGGGCGGCCCTGGGCCTGCTCGGGGGACATGAAGGCGGGGGAGCCGATCCGGTAGCCGGTGCCGGTCAGGGCGGTGGCGTCGGCGGCCCGGGCGATGCCGAAGTCGATCACCCGCGGGCCGTCCCCGGCGACCAGCACGTTGGCGGGCTTGAGGTCGCGGTGGACCACCTCGACGCTGTGGATCGCCTGGAGTGCCTCGGCGATGCCGCCCATCAGCAGCAGCACGGTGCGCACCGGCAGTGCGCCGTTCTCGCGCACCACCTGCTGCAGGGACGGGCCCGGGACGTACGCGGTGACCAGCCAGGGGGCGTCGCCGTCCAGGCCGCCGGAGTCGATCACCTGCGCGGTGTAGAGCCCGTGGATGCGCTGGGCGTTGCTGACCTCCTGCGCGAAGCGGCGGCGGAACTCGCCGTCCTCGGCGAACTCCGGGCGCACCACCTTGAGCGCGACCGGGCGCCCGCCCGGGGTGTAGGAGAGGTAGACCCGGCCCATGCCGCCGGCGCCCAGCCGGGCGAACAGCCGGTAGCCGCCGACCTCCCGGGGGTCGTCCGGGAGGAGCGGCTGGAAGACCGGTGGGAGCTTGCCGGCGTCCCGAGGCGTGTCGGCGGTCATGTGGTGATCCCCCTGGGAGTGCGGTGAGGTGGTACGGCCGCGGCGGCCGGGCGCGCCCACGGGCGCCGGGGCTGCCGAGCGGCGAGGCATAACCTATCGATCCGTCAGGATCTCGCGCACCGCGGTTCAGGTTTGGTTGCAGAGCTGGGACCTGACGGGCCGGGGGCACGAACGCGGGGCCGGGAGCGCGAACGCCCGCGGCCCCGCCCTCCCGGTGGGGAGGACGGGGCCGCGGGCGTGGAAGGCGCGGGGCTTCAGCGCGTCAGAGCGCGAAGACCTCCTCGACCAGCGCCTGCTGCTCGGCGGCGTGCCGCTTGGCCGAGCCGACCGCCGGGGACGAGGCCGCCGTGCGGGCGACGCGGCGCAGACGGGCCTCGCCGCCGCTGCGGCCGATGACGACCTGCAGGTGGTCGACCAGGTTCATCGCGATGAACGGCCAGGCGCCCTGGTTGGCCGGCTCCTCCTGCGCCCAGACGAACTGGACGTTGTCGCCGTAGCGGGCCAGCTCCTCCTGGAGCTCGGCCACCGGCAGCGGGTAGAGCCGCTCGACCCGGACGATCGCGGTGTCGGTGACGCCGCGCTCGGTGCGGGCCGCCTCCAGGTCGTAGTAGAACTTGCCGGCGGTGATGACCACCTTGCGGACCTGCGCCGGGTCGACGGTGGTGTCGCCGATGACCGGGCGGAACGAGCCGGACAGGAACTCCTCGGTCGCACTCGCCGCGGCCTTCAGACGCAGCATCGACTTCGGGGTGAAGACGACCAGCGGCTTGTGGTGCGGGTTGTGCGCCTGCCAGCGCAGCAGGTGGAAGTAGTTCGACGGCAGGGTCGGCATGGCGACCGTCATGTTGTTCTGCGCGCACAGCTGGAGGAAGCGCTCCGGGCGGGCGGACGAGTGGTCCGGGCCCTGGCCCTCGTAGCCGTGCGGCAGCAGCAGGGTGACGCCGGAGTGCTGGCCCCACTTCTGCTCGGCGGAGGCGATGTACTCGTCCACCATGGTCTGCGCGCCGTTGACGAAGTCGCCGAACTGCGCCTCCCACATGACCAGCGCGTTCGGGCGGGTCAGCGAGTAGCCGTACTCGAAGCCCATGGCCGCGTACTCCGACAGCAGGCTGTCGTAGACGGTGTAGCGGGCCTGGTCCTCGGTGAGGTACTGCAGCGGGGTGTAGTCCTCGCCGGTCTTGCGGTCGATCAGGACGGCGTGCCGCTGGCCGAAGGTGCCGCGGCGGCTGTCCTGGCCGGCCAGGCGGACCGGGTGGCCCTCCATGAGCAGCGAGCCGATGGCGAGGGTCTCGCCCATCGCCCAGTCGATGGTGTTGTCCTCGACCGAGCCGGCGCGGCGCTGCAGCTGCGGCAGCAGACGCGGGTGGACGGTCAGCCAGTCCGGCAGGTTGACCTGGGAGGCGGCGATCCGCTTGACCATCTCCTGGGAGATGCCGGTCCGGATGGAGACCGGGAAGTCGGCGACCGGCTTGCCCGCGGTGGCGTCGGCCGGCGCCTGGGCCGCGTCGCGGACCTCGGCGAAGACCTTCTCCAGCTGGCCCTGGAAGTCCTGGAGCGCCTGCTCCGCCTCTTCCATGGTGATGTCGCCGCGACCGATCAGGCCCTCGGTGTACAGCTTGCGCACCGAGCGCTTCTTGTCGATCAGGTCGTACATCAGCGGCTGGGTGAACGACGGGTTGTCGGCCTCGTTGTGACCGCGGCGGCGGTAGCAGATGAGGTCGATCACCACGTCCTTGTGGAACTCCTGGCGGAACTCGAAGGCGAGCCGCGCGACGCGGACCACGGCCTCCGGGTCGTCGCCGTTCACGTGGAAGATCGGGGCCTCGATCATGCGGGCCACGTCGGTGCAGTACATCGAGGAGCGCGAGGACGCCGGGGCGGCGGTGAAGCCGACCTGGTTGTTCACCACGACGTGCACGGTGCCGCCGGTGCGGTAGCCGCGCAGCTGCGACATGTTCAGGGTCTCCGCGACGACGCCCTGGCCGGCGAAGGCCGCGTCGCCGTGGATCTGGATCGGCAGCACCGGGAAGGTGGTGCCGCCCTGGTCCAGGATGTCCTGCTTGGCGCGGGCGATGCCCTCGACGACCGGGTCCACGGCCTCCAGGTGGGAGGGGTTCGCGGCCAGCGAGACCTTGATGGTCTCGCCGTCCAGGCCGGTGAAGGTGCCCTCGGCGCCCAGGTGGTACTTGACGTCGCCGGAGCCGTGCATCGACTTCGGGTCGAGGTTGCCCTCGAACTCGCCGAAGATCTTGCCGTACGGCTTGCCGACGATGTTGGCCAGCACGTTCAGGCGGCCGCGGTGGGCCATGCCGATGACGGCCTCGTCGAGGCGGTGCTCGGCGGCGGAGTCGATGGTCGCGTCCAGCAGGGCGATCAGCGACTCACCGCCCTCCAGCGAGAAGCGCTTCTGGCCGACGTACTTGGTCTGCAGGAAGGTCTCGAAGGCCTCGGCCGAGTTCAGGCGGCGCAGGATGCGCAGCTGCTCCTCGCGCTCGGGCTTCGCGTACGGCTTCTCCAGGCGCTCCTGCAGCCACTTGCGCTGCTTCGGGTCCTGGATGTGCATGTACTCGATGCCGACGGTGCGGCAGTAGGTGTTGCGCAGCAGGCCGAGGATGTCGCGGAGCTTCATCATCTTGTGGCCGCCGAAGCCGCCGACCGCGAACTCGCGCTCCAGGTCCCACAGGGTGAGGCCGTGCTGGACGACGTCCAGGTCGGGGTGCTTGCGCTGCTTGTACTCCAGCGGGTCGGTGTCGGCCATCAGGTGGCCGCGGACCCGGTAGGAGTGGATGAGCTCCATGACGCGCGCGGTCTTGTTGACCTCGTCGTCGTGGGTGGTGGCGACGTCGGTGGCCCAGCGGACCGGCTCGTACGGGATCCGCAGCGACTCGAAGATCTCGTCGTAGAAGCCGTTCTCGCCGAGCAGCAGGCGGTGGATCTCGCGCAGGAACTCGCCGGACGCCGCGCCCTGGATGACGCGGTGGTCGTAGGTCGAGGTCAGCGTCATGATCTTGGAGACGCCCAGGCGGGACAGGGTCTCCGGGGCGGAGCCCTGGAACTCGGCCGGGTACTCCATGGCGCCGACGCCGACGATGGTGCCCTGGTTCTGCATCAGACGCGGCACGGAGTGCACGGTGCCGATGCCGCCGGGGTTGGTCAGCGAGACCGTGACGCCGGTGAAGTCGTCCATGGTCAGCTTGTTGGCGCGGGCCCGGCGGACGATGTCCTCGTAGGCCTGCCAGAAGCCGAAGAAGTCGAGCGTCTCGGCCTTCTTGATGGCCGCGACGACCAGCTGGCGGTCGCCGTTGGGCTTGACCAGGTCGATGGCCAGGCCGAGGTTGACGTGCTCCGGCTTGACCAGGAAGGCCTTGCCGTCCTCCACCTTGTAGCTGTGGTTCATGCCCGGGGCGGCCTTGATGGCCTGGACCAGGGCGTAGCCGATCAGGTGGGTGAAGGAGACCTTGCCACCGCGGGCGCGCTGCAGGTGGTTGTTGATGACGATGCGGTTGTCGATCAACAGCTTCGCCGGGACGGCGCGGACCGAGGTCGCGGTCGGCACCTCCAGCGAGGCGTCCATGTTGGTGGCGACGGCCTTCGCCGGACCGCGGAGCTGGACCAGCTCGGGGCCGGCAGCGGCGGGCGCGGCCGGCGCCGGGGCGGCGGCCTTGGGGGCCGGGGGCGCGGCGGGCGCGGCGGCGAGCGGGGCCGGAGCGGCGGCCGGGGCCGGGGCCGGGGCGGCCGGGGCGGCGGCGGGCGCGGCCGGAGCAGCAGCGGCGGGCGCGGGGGCAGCGGCAGGGGTCGGCGCGGGGCCGGCCTGGGTCGCGGCCTGGGTCACTGGGGTCACCTCGGTACCGGGCTTGTAGTCGGCGAAAAAGTCCCACCAGGCTCGGTCGACCGAGTTCGGGTCCTGGAGGTACTGCTGGTAGATCTCGTCGACGAGCCACTCATTGGGGCCGAAGCCAGTGGAGCTTGCCGAGCTGTTGGGGGTTTCAGGGGACTGTGGCGACACGGCGGCAACCGCCCTCTTCCGCTTCCTTTTGGGATGTTTGGACAGCGGGGATTAAGGCTACGCCCCTGACCAGTGATCGCGCAGTCCCCGAGGCCCAGGCGTCGCCCAGATCACAGTGTTGACCTGCACTTTGGCTGAAAAAGTGCGTTAGAAAGCCGTATCCGAGGGGAACCGATCGACGCCGAACAGGGGCCATACTCGGGCGAAACCGGACAAAAACTCGGCCGAATCCGCTAACGATCTTCGCGTGCCTCTGTGTCGGATCTGTGACAAATGTCCTGACCGTCACCCCTGGCGCTGCCCGGGCAGCCGGACCTCGATCCGGCAGCCGCGCGGGGACTCGGCCACCGCGATCCGTCCGCCGTGCAGGTCCACCGCCCAGCGGGCGATGGCCAGGCCCAGCCCGGTGCCGCCGTCCGCGCCCGGCCCGGCGGCGGTCGCGGTGCCGCTGCGGCTGAACCGCTCGAAGACCCGGGAGCGGTCGGCGGGCGGGATGCCGGGGCCCTCGTCCTCGACCTCCAGCAGCAGGCCGCCCTCCTCGCCCTCCGGTCGCGCCCGCACCGTCACGGTGCCGCCGGGCGGGGAGTGCTTGCAGGCGTTGTCGACCAGGTTGGCGACCACCTGGTGGAGCCGTTCCGGGTCCGCCACGCCGGTCAGGCCGGCCGGGCTGACCTCCAGGGCCAGTCGGACGTCCCCGCGCCGGGAGAAGGCGCCGCCGGCCGTCGCGCCGTCCACGGTGACCCCGCGCAGCACGCCGTCCAGGAACCCGCGCACCTCGAAGGGGCGGGCGTCCAGGTCGACCACGCCGTCGTCGATCTTGGAGAGGTCCAGCAGGTGGGTGACCAGGCGGCCGAGCCGCTCGGTCTGCTCCAGTGCCGCCTCCAGGGTGGCCGGATTGGGCTGGACGACGCCGTCCACCACGTTCTCCAGGACCGCGCGCAGTGCGGCGATCGGCGTGCGCAGTTCGTGCGAGACGTTGGCGACCAGCTCGCGGCGATGGCGGTCGGCGGCCTGGAGGTCGGCGGCCATGGCGTTGAAGGCGGCCGCCAGTTCGCCGATCTCGTCGCGCGAGTTCACCTCGACCCGGCGGCTGTAGTCCCCGGAGGCCATCGCGCGGGCGGCGGCCGTCATCTCGCGCAGGGGGGCGGTCAGCCCGTGTGCGAGGAACTGCATGAAGAGCAGTGAGGCGATCATGGAGAAGACCATGATGATCCGGATCTGGGTCTCGGACCGGATCGCCACGACCACCATCCCGGTGGCCAGGAACACGGAAACGATCACGAGCAGGGCGAGTTTGCCCTTGATCGAGCGGACCGGGTCGAGCGGCCGGATGTCGGCCCAGACCCGGCGGGCGGCGCGGGTGGCCAGGTTCTGCGGCCGCGCGTCGTCGGATTCCCCGTTGCGTTGCTGTGGAAAGGTCATTGTCCCGTGTGGTCCCCGCGTCGTCCCCCCGCGTGGTGGCGCGGCGTCGTCCGGACACGGGCCCCCCGGCGGCCCGTCGCCCGCGAAGCCGCAGGGATTCGTCTCTTGGGTCTTGTCGGATCAGGCTGCGGGCCCGGCAAGGACCCATGGGACGAACCCCTAGGAGAGCGGGGCCTCCAGCGCGTAGCCGACGCCGTGGACGGTGCGGATCCAGCTGGCGCCGATCTTCCGGCGCAGCGCCTTGACGTGGCTGTCCACGGTGCGGGTGCCGGAGGCGTCGGTCCAGTCCCAGACCTCGGCCAGCAGCTGCTCGCGGGTGAGCACGGCGCGCGGCTGGGCGGCCAGGCAGGCGAGCAGGTCGAACTCGGTCGGCGTCAGGTGGACGTCGCCCGAGGCCAGCCGGACCCGGCGCTGCACGTGGTCGATCTCCAGCTCGCCGAACCGCAGGCTGCCCAGCGCGGGCGTGCGGGCGGCCTGCTGGGCGCGCTCGACGCGGCGCAGCAGGACGTTGACGCGGGCGGCCAGCTCGCGCATCGAGAACGGCTTGGTCATGTAGTCGTCCGCGCCCACGCCGAGGCCGACCAGCAGGTCCGTCTCGTCGTCGCGGGCGGTCAGCATCAGCACCGGCACCGGGCGCTGGGCCTGGATCCGGCGGCACACCTCCAGGCCGTCGAAGCCGGGCAGCATGATGTCGAGGACCACCAGGTCCGGCTGCCAGGTGTGGAAGCCGTCGACCGCGCCGGGGCCGTCGTGGGCCACGGCGACCTTGAAGCCCTCGGCGCCCAGCCGGGCGGCGATCGACTCGGCGATCGTGGGCTCGTCCTCCACCACCAGCACTCTGCGCTGGCTGCTCACAGTGCCACCGGTGTTGTGGTTGTCCTGCTGAATTTCTGTCACGGTCACGCCACCGCCCCCAGGGCTGCGGGCCGGCCACCTGTGGGGATGGCGGGGCTCCGCTCGTAGTCTTGTTCCGTCGTGGACTGTGCCGGGTCCGCCGTCCCGTCGCGCGACAGGGAGCCGAGGGCGGATGGTCGGCCGCCCACTTCTCCCGCGCACTTCGCAGCGTACGGACAGCGGATGCTTCCCGGCAGGTGGACCGGACGTTTCCGGCCCGTGGGCCGGCCGTCGGGCCGCCCTCGGACCCACTGCACGAGTGGGCACGGGCCGATACCTTACCCGGCGAATTTTCTCTGTGTAACGGTACGTATGCAGTCCAGTTGACGCCAAGTCGCCGGTCAGAGGCCGTGCTGCCGCGTTGGCGGAGAGAAGGTCTGGACCAATGCCGGGAATCCGGCGGTCCGCTACGGCAGGGGTCTTCACGGGCTTTTCCCAGGCGTCTCTCAGAACCTCGACGTACCGTGGCCGCGACAGCACCCGACCGGGCGGAATCCGCGGCGCGCGCCGGTACGTTGGGCACCAGGCGAGGAGCCGGTGGCTGCGGCGTGGAGCGGAGGCGGCATGGCGGGACTGGAGCGGGGTGCCGGCGCAGGCCGGGCCGCGGGAGCGCCGTACGGAATGCTCCGCCTCGGGCTGCGCGCCGGTGTCGTGGAGTGGCTGCTGGAACGGGTGCCGACGCCCCGGCGAACGCCCTTCACGCTCGGATACCTCGCCGTCGTGGGAGCCACCACGACCTTCGCCGGACTCGCCGATCCGGAATTCGTCCAGCGGTTGCAGGAGGCCTCCAGTTCGGACGGGCACAACCTGCTCCAGCATCCTCTGCGCGCTCTCGCACTGAGCGGATTCTGGGTGGCCGGCGAGGTGTGGATGCCGTACCTGTGGGGATTCGCGTTCACTCTCGCGCCGCTGGAGCGAAAGGTCGGCCCGGCCCGGGCGGCGGCCGTGTTCGCGGCGGGGCACGTCGTGGCGACGCTGCTCTCCCAGGGGGTGGTGATCACCGCGGTGGAGACCGGGCGGATGGCGCCCGAGGTGATGGACCGCCTGGACATCGGGGTCAGCTACGGCGTGCTCGCCTGCTTGGGGGCGGTGGCCGGGCTGCTCTCCTGGCGCGGGCGGCTGCTCGCGTTGGGCGGCGCCGGGCTGATGATCGCCGAGCAGATCGCCGGCGACAAGGACGTGGTCACCGGCGTGGGGCATCCGGCCGCGGTGCTGACCGGGGTCGCGCTGTGGCGCTGGGTCCGCCGGGCCGAGCGGCGCCCGCTCCGGCCGCGTCCGGCCCCGGCGACGGCCGCCGGCGGTGCGCCCGCGCGGGTGTGGACGGTGCGCTGACGCCGCCCGGTCGCGATCGATCCGGGACCGGGGGTCTTCACCCCGGGACTTCTCTGGACGTGTCCGGTGCGCTCCCGGTGCTCTTTTGACGGAGCCCGGCGCGGCACCTCCCGCCCCGATCCGTGTTCGCTCACGGCGAACTGAGGGTCGGGAACATCCGGCGGCCGCCAGGCCTTAGTCAGGTCGACTCAAGTTCGCTGACTGGGGAGAGATCATGGCATCGACGTCCACACCGCTCACCCTGCCCGTGCTGCCGCTCGACGACGAGGTCGTCCTGCCGGGCATGGTCGTTCCGCTGGACCTGAAGGACACCGAGGTGCGCGCCGCGGTCGAGGCCGCCCGGGCTGCTGCCACCGGCGCCGCCAAGCCGCAGGTCCTGCTGGTCCCGCGGGTGGACGGCTCGTACGCGGCGGCCGGCACGCTGGCCACCGTGGAGCAGGTCGGCCGGCTGGCCGACGGCCCCAACGCGGTCGGGCAGCCCGCCGCGCTGGTGCGCGCCGTGCGCCGGGTCCGGATCGGCGTCGGCACCACCGGCCCCGGCGCCGCCCTCTGGGTGGAGACCACGCCGTTCCGGGAGTCCTCGGTGGGCACCCCGGTGGCCGGCCGTGCCGCCGAGCTGGTCAGGGAGTACAAGGCGCTGTCCACCCAGTGGCTGCGCAAGCGCGGCGCCTGGCAGATCGTCGACCGGGTGGACCGGATCGAGGGCGTCGGCGAGCTCGCCGACAACATCGGCTACGCGCCCTTCGCCACCGCCGAGCAGAAGCTCAAGGTGCTGCTGGAGGCCGACCAGGTCGCCCGTCTGGAGTACGCGCTCACCCTGCTGCGCGACCACCTCGCCGAGGAGGAGGTCAACGACACCATCCGCAAGGACGTCGAGGAGGGCGTGGCCAAGCAGCAGAAGGAGTTCCTGCTCCGCCGCCAGCTGGAGGCCGTCCGCAAGGAGCTGGCCGAGCTGAACGGTGAGGCGGCCGACGAGGAGGGCGACTACCGCGCCCGGGTCGAGGCCGCGGACCTCCCGGAGAAGGTCCGCGAGGCCGCGCTCAAGGAGGTCGACAAGCTGGAACGCTCGTCCGACCAGTCGCCCGAGGGCTCCTGGATCCGCACCTGGCTGGACACCGTCCTGGAACTGCCCTGGAACGAGCGCACCGAGGACGCGTACGACATCGCCGGCGCCCGCGCGGTGCTCGACGCCGACCACGCCGGCCTGGCCGACGTGAAGGAGCGGATCATCGAGTACCTGGCCGTCCGCAAGCGCCGGGCCGACCAGGGGCTCGGGCCGGTCGGCGGGCGTCGACCGGAGGGGCAGGGCGAAGCGCTTCCCGGCAAGAGCGGTGGACGGCGGGAGGGAGCGGTGCTGGCCCTGGTCGGCCCGCCCGGCGTCGGCAAGACCTCGCTCGGCGAGTCGGTGGCCCGCGCCATGGGCCGCACGTTCGTCCGGGTCGCGCTCGGCGGCGTCCGGGACGAGGCGGAGATCCGCGGCCACCGGCGCACCTACGTCGGCGCCCTGCCCGGCCGGCTGGTGCGGGCGATCAAGGAGGCCGGCTCGATGAACCCGGTCGTCCTGCTGGACGAGATCGACAAGGTCGGCTCCGACTACCGGGGCGACCCGGCCGCCGCCCTGCTGGAGGTGCTGGACCCGGCGCAGAACCACACCTTCCGGGACCACTACCTGGAGGTCGAGCTCGACCTCTCCGACGTCGTCTTCCTCGCCACCGCCAACGTCCTGGAAGCCATCCCCGAGCCGCTGCTCGACCGGATGGAGCTGGTCCGGCTGGACGGCTACACCGAGGACGAGAAGGTCGTCATCGCCCGCGACCACCTGCTCCCGCGCCAGTTGGAGAGGGCCGGCCTCGGCGGCGAGCAGGTCACCGTGGACGAGCCGGCGCTGCGCAGCCTCGCCGGGGAGTACACCCGGGAGGCCGGCGTCCGCAATCTGGAGCGCTCGATCGCCCGGGTGCTGCGCAAGATCGCCGTACAGGCCGAGCTGGGCGAGCGCGAGCTGCCCGTCGCGGTCGGTGCGCAGGACCTGCGTGCCCTGATCGGCCGGCCGCACCACGTGCCGGAGTCCGCCCAGGAGCCGGCCGAGCGCCGCACCGCCGTCCCCGGCGTGGCCACCGGTCTCGCGGTGACCGGCGCCGGCGGCGACGTCCTCTACATCGAGGCCTCGCTCGCCGACGCCGAGACGGGCGGCACCGGGCTGACCCTCACCGGGCAGCTGGGCGACGTGATGAAGGAGTCCGCGCACATCGCGCTCTCCTACCTGCGCTCGCGCGGCGCCGAGCTGGAGCTGCCGGTCACCTCGCTGCGCGACCGCGGTGTGCACCTGCACATCCCGGCCGGGGCCGTCCCCAAGGACGGGCCGAGCGCCGGCATCACCATGACCACGGCGCTGGCCTCGCTGCTCTCCGGCCGCAAGGTGCGCACCGACGTGGCGATGACCGGCGAGGTGTCACTGACCGGGCGGGTGCTGCCGATCGGCGGGGTGAAGCAGAAGCTGCTCGCCGCCGACCGGGCCGGGGTCACCACGGTGATCATCCCCAAGCGCAACGAGGCCGACCTGGACGACCTCCCGGCCGAGGTGCTGGAGCGGCTCACCGTCCACCCGGTGGCGGACGTGCGGGAGGTGCTGGAGCTGGCGCTGGAGCCGGCCGCGGCCACGGTGCTGGTGGCCGCCTGACCGGAGGCCCGGGCCGCCCGAGCGGCGGCCCGGGCCCCACCGGCGCCCTGAAGGGCCGACGGCATCCCCGCGTGCGAGACTGCGGAGATGCCGTCCCCCACGCAGCGCGCTCTGGCCCGGGTGCCCGACCGGCTGCGCCCCTTCCTGGTACGGCACCGCCGGCTGGTGAAGTTCCTGCTGGTCGGGAGCGGCTGCTTCGTGCTCACCACGGTGATCGACTTCGAACTCAAGCTCACCGTGCTGGAGCACAAACCGGTGGTCGCGTTGACGGTCGCGACCGTGATCGGCACCGTCGTCTCGTACGTGCTGAACCGCCGCTGGGCCTTCCGGGCCGACGGCCGGCAGCGCGAGGCTCTGATGTTCGCCCTGGTCAGCGTGGTGGCGATCGCCGTCAACGACGTGCCGCTGGCGGTCTCCCGGTACGTCCTGAACCTGCGCGAG
Source organism: Kitasatospora sp. NPDC093102 (assembly GCF_040683915.1). Classification (NCBI taxonomy): domain Bacteria; kingdom Bacillati; phylum Actinomycetota; class Actinomycetes; order Kitasatosporales; family Streptomycetaceae; genus Kitasatospora; species Kitasatospora sp. NPDC093102. The sequence goes on from NZ_JBFBFA010000003.1 coordinate 286,109, forward strand.
CCGTACGTCGGCCCCTGCCGGCAGGAGCTGGCGGACTTCCTCAGCGGGATGGTCGTCGGCACCTTCGTCGCGATGCTGTTCCGCTACTGGGCGATGCGGCGGTGGGTCTTCGCCCCGCCCGCCCCGCCCGCCGGGCCCGCCCGGGCCGAGCCCGTTCGCGTGCCGGCGACGGTGCTCCCGGAACCGGCGACGGTGCTCGCGGAACCCGGTTACGCTGCACCCGAGATGCCACGGGATGTGCCGTAAAGGGGCGAGGTGAGCCTTATGCACGAGCCGGACCCCGTCCCGACCGGGCCCGCCAGCCAGCAGGGCATGCGCCGGGCCAACCTGGCCCTGGTGCTCGGGACGATTGCGAGCGGACCGCGCTCGCGCGCCGAGGTGGCCGCCGGGACCGGGCTGACCAGGGCGGCCGTCTCCTCGCTCGCCGAACAGCTGATCGCCGCCGGCCTGGTGGTCGAGGAGGGCCCCGCCGCGCCCAGCGGCAAGGTCGGCCGCCCCGGCACCGCGCTCGGCCTCAACCCGGCCGGGCCCGGCGGCCTCGGCGCCGAGATCGGGGTGCGGCACCTGGGCGCCTGCGTGGTCGACCTGCGAGGGGAGGTCCGCGCCTGGCGGCGCCGGGAGGTCTCCAACCACGGCCGCGCGCCCGCCGCCGTGATGGCCGACCTCGCCCACCTGCTGCGCGAGGCCGTCACCGAGTCGGGGCTGCGCCCGGCCGGACTCACCCTGGCCGTGCCCGGGCTGGTCGGCGACTCCGGCGGGGTGCTCCGGCGGGCCGCCAACCTGGGGTGGCAGGACGTCCCGCTGGCCGCCGCACTGCGCCCGGCGCTGCGGACGGCCGGGGGCGGCCTGGCCGAGCTGCCGATCGAGGCGGACAACGAGGCCAACCTCGGCGGACTGGCCGAGCGCTGGCTGGGCGAGGGCCCGGAGGACTTCCTGTACGTCTCCGCCGAGGCCGGGGTCGGCGCGGCGATCGTGGTCGGCGGCCGGCTGCTGCGCGGGGCCAGCGGCTACGCCGGCGAGTTCGGCCACGTACCGGTCCACCCCGGGGGGCGCCGCTGCGCCTGCGGGGCGCACGGCTGCCTGGAGCAGTACGCGGGCGAGGCGGCGGCCCTGCGGGCGGCCGGCCTGACCGGGGCCCGGGGCGACTGGGTGACGCTGCTCGCCGACCGTGCCGACGCCGGGGACGAAGCCGCCCGTGCGGCGCTCGCCGGGGCCGGCACGGCGCTCGGCACCGCAGCCGCCGGAGCGGTCAACCTGCTGGATCCGGCCGAGGTGGTGCTGGGCGGCGGCTACGCCCGGCTGGCACCCTGGCTGCTGCCCGCGATGCGGGCCGAACTGGCCGCCCGGGTGACGGTGCGGCCCTGGTCCGAGGAACGGCTGACGGTCTCCCGGCTGGGCCGCCGGGGCCCGTTGCTGGGCGCGGCGGTGCGGGTCGTGCGGGCCATCGTGGCGGACCCGGGGCCGCTCGGCTAGGAGAACCCCGGGCCCCGCGGGTGGCACGCGTGCCGGGACCGGGAACGCGACCGAGCCCCCGGCCGGGGCGGCCGGGGGCTCGGTGACGGTCGGGACCGGGCGGCTCAGGCCTCGTCGGCGGAGACCAGCTCGCGGCTCCGGGCGCGCGGGTGCCGCAGCACGGCGAGCAGGGCGACACCGATGCCGATCAGCGCCCAGACCACCAGGACCAGGATCGGCAGCCCCAGGTTGGTGGAGCCGAAGTAGGCGACCGACTTGGCCGCGCTGGTGCCGGCGCCGTTCGGGATCCACGAGCTGATCGCCCGCCAGAACGGCGGCATCATCGGCGCCGGGTAGACCCCGCCCGCGCTCGGGTTGCCGAGCACGACGAAGACCAGCACCGCGATGCCGATGCCGATGATGTCGAACAGGCACTGGAGCGCCATGGTGAAGGCGCCGACCGAGAACACCACGAGCGCGCCGACGGCGCTCAGGCCGAGGATCGAGCCCGGCAGCGCGTCCAGCACCGGTCCGGCGATCAGCGTGCCGAGCACCGCGGCGCCGATCGAGTAGAGCGCGAGCACGCCGAGGCGGATCAGCAGGCGGTGGACGTTGGCGGGCTTGGAGCCCGCGCTGATGCCCAGGATCGAGGCGACCAGGTAGCCGCCGACGCACCAGCCGATCACCAGGTAGAAGGCGGAGAGGCCGTTGGTGTCGCCCGCGGCGAGCGGCACCACGTCGTGGACCTTGACGGTGCGGCCCTGGCTCTGGTCGATCGCGGTGGTGACGGTCTCGGCGGCCTTGGCCGCGGACGGGCCGCGGGCGCCGCCGACCAGCAGGGTGTCCTGGGTGCCGGTCGGGTCCACGACCAGCGCCGCGTAGATCTTCTGGTCCTTGATCTGCTGGGTCGCCGTCTCGGCGTCCGGTGCGGTGAGGGCCTTGACGGCGTCGTTCGGCACCGCCTCCAGCGCGCCGACCAGCTTGGGGGCGACCTGCGGCGGGGCGACCACCGCGATGGAGAGGTTCTGCGGGGCCGGCTTGTGCAGTGCCCCGATGTACGAGGTGATGAAGCCGAGCTGGAGCAGCAGCACTCCGAGCACGAGCAGTGCCGCGCGCGGGGTGACCGCACTCTTCAGTTCGGCGACGAAACCCTGCCCCGGGGCTGCCATCCACATCTCCTTGTGTAACGGGGGAAAACGGTACTTCCAGAACCGATACTTCATACCATGAAGTAGTTGGCTTGTCGCACCTTCCGTACGGGCTCCCGGTGGGTGTCGCTGCGCGATACTGGCGCGGTGAGTGACGAAGAAGCCCTGGTGACGGTGGAGCGCGAGGTCGCGCTGATGTTCCGGCGGGGCCGGGCCAGAGTGGCGGAACTCTCACGGCGGGTGCACCCCGGGCTGGAGGGCATGGCGTACAGCATGCTCGGCTACATCGAGCAGGCCGGGCGGGTGCGGGTGACCGACGTCGGCGTGCACTTCGCGGTGGGCAAGGCGACGGTGAGCCGGCAGATCCGGGCGCTGGAGGAACTGGGCCTGGTGGCCCGGGAGGCGGACCCGCTGGACCGCCGGGCCGCGCTGGTCTCGCTCACCGAGGACGGGCGACGGCGCTTCCTGGCCGCGCGGGACGTCCGGATGCGGCGGGTGCGCGAGGTGATGGGTGACTGGTCGCCGGAGGACGTGACCCGTTTCGCGGAGCTGCTGCACCGCTTCAACGACGTGCTGGGGGAGCCGCCGGTCGACTGACCGGGCGGCCGTCGGTGGCGTGACCGGGCCCGCAACCGCGGGCTTTACTTGCCCTTGAAGAAAGTTGCCTAATTCAACCATCTCGCCGTATGGTTGCTTAAGGCAACGAACTTTCATGATCCGCGCATCCCGCACGCTTCGCCGAAGGACCCAGATGACCGTGACCACCGAGGCCGCGAGCGGAACCGCCGCCGCGGCCGACAGCTCACAGATGACGCACCGGCAGGTGATGGAGGCGCTCTCCGGCCTGCTGCTCGGCCTCTTCGTGGCCGTGCTCTCCTCGACCATCGTCTCCAACGCCCTGCCGCACATCCTGGCCGACCTGCACGGCGGCCAGTCCGCGTACACCTGGGTGATCACCGCGGCCCTGCTCACCCTCACCGCCTCCACCCCGATCTGGGGCAAGCTCTCCGACCTCGCCAGCAAGAAGCTGCTGCTCCAGATCGCCCTGCTGATCTACGTCGGCACCTCGGCGCTGGCCGGCCTCTCGCAGAACACCGGTGAGCTGATCGCCTGCCGCGCGCTCCAGGGCATCGGCGCCGGCGGTGTCGTGGCGCTCGGCCAGATCTGCCTGGCCGCGATGGTCCCGCCGCGCGAGCGCGGCCGGTACAGCGGCTACTTCGGCGCGGTCTTCGCGCTCGCCACCATCGGCGGACCGCTGATCGGCGGCGTCATCGTGGACACCTCCTGGCTGGGCTGGCGCTGGTGCTTCTACGTCGGCATCCCGTTCGCGCTGGCCGCGATCCTCGTGGTGCAGCGCACCCTCAAGCTGCCGGTGGTCAAGCGCCAGGCGAAGATCGACTACCTGGGCGCGCTGGTCATCACCGCCTCGGTCAGCCTGCTGATGATCTGGATCACGCTGGCCGGCAAGAACTACGCCTGGCTGTCCTGGCAGACCGTGGCCATGGTCGGCGGCGGCCTGCTGCTGGGCGCCCTGGCCATCGTGATCGAGCGCCGCGCCGCCGAGCCGATCATCCCGCCGGACCTCTTCAAGTACCGCACCGTCACCCTGGCCGCGATCGCCAGCGTGCTGGTCGGCGTCGGGATGTACGGCGCGACCACCTTCCTCAGCCAGTACTTCCAGCTGGCCCGCGCCAAGTCCCCGACCGTGGCCGGCCTGATGACCCTGCCGATGATCCTCGGCCTGGCGGTCTCCTCCGCGGTGGCCGGCCGGCTGATCACCAAGTACGGCAAGTGGAAGGCCTACCTGGTCTCCGGCACCGCGCTGCTCGCCGTCGGCTTCGGCCTGCTCGGCACCGCCCGGGCCGACACCGACTACGTGCTGCTCTCCGTCTACATGGCGATCACCGGCGTCGGCCTCGGCCTGACCAGCCAGAACCTGGTGCTCGCGGTGCAGAACACGGTGCCCCGGCACGAACTCGGCGCGGCCAGCTCGGTGGTCACCTTCTTCCGGACCATGGGCGGCGCGATGGGCGTCTCCGCGCTCGGCGCGCTGATGACCAACAAGGTCGGCCACTACCTGGCCGAGAACCTGGCCGCGGCGCACATCCCGGCGTCGCCCGCGGCGTCCGGCGGCGGCATCCCGGACCTGGCCAAGCTGCCGGCCCCGATCGTGCCGCTGGTGACGGACGCCTTCGGCCACGGCGTCGGCACCGTCTTCCTGTGGGCCGCCCCGTTCGCGGCGCTGGCCTTCGTCACCGTGCTGTTCATCCGGGAGACGGCGCTGAAGACCACCCAGGAGAACTGACCACCCAGGAGAACTGACCGGCCGGCAGTCGGGATGCGCGAACGGGCCGGGGAGTGCGGAAGGCACTCCCCGGCCCGTTGTCCTTGTGCGCGGCGCGCGGCGGCTACTTGCCGGCGATCAGCGACAGCCCGTAGAGGACGGCCCCGCCGCACAGCGCGAAGCAGACGCACGCGCCGGCCAGGGCGAGCCTGCCGCCGCCCGGGGCCCCGGCGCCCTCGCCCTCACGGGCGGCGCTCACCGCGGCCTCGCGGCGGGACAGTGCCAGGGTGCCGAGCGCGAAGACGGCGACCACGGCGACGGTGACGCCGAAGCTGACCCCGGCGGTCTGGGCCAGGGCGTTCCACTTGATGTGCATGGTGAGTGCTCCTCAGCCGTCGGCGCTCAGGCCGCGACCGTGGTCGAGGCGGGGGTGGGGGCGTTCGCGGTACCGGCCGGTGCGACCTCGACCGGAGTGACGTCGTTGACGTTGTCCGCGCCGACCGGCTGGCGGCGGGAGATCAGCCACATCGCACCCGCGCCGGCCACCAGCACGGCGCCGACCAGCGCGACGCCCCAGCTGCCCTGCTCGGCCAGCAGGGCGGCGCCGCCGGAGACCACGGCGGCGGCCGGCAGGGTCAGGCCCCAGGTGTAGACCATGCGGCGGACCATGCTCCAGCGCAGCTCGCCCTTCGGGCCGCCGAGGCCGGCGCCCATGATGCCGCCGGAGCAGACCTGGGTGGTGGAGAGGCCGAAGCCCATGTGCGAGGAGGTCAGGATGACGGTCGCGGCGGCCGACTCGGAGGCGAAGCCCTGCGGCGGGCGGATGTCCGCCAGGCCCTTGCCCATCGAGCGGATGATCCGCCAGCCGCCCATGTAGGTGCCGAGCGCGATCGCGGCGCCCGCGGAGACGATCACCCAGGTGGGGGGCAGCGCGCCGTGCGGCAGGGCGCCGACCGAGACCAGGGTCAGGGTGATGATGCCCATCGTCTTCTGGGCGTCGTTGGTGCCGTGCGCGAGCGAGATCAGCGAGGAGGAGAACACCTGGCCGGTCTTGAAGCTCTTCTCGGTGGCCGCGGCATCGCCCTTGCGGGTGATCGCGTAGGCCAGCTTGGTGGCGCCCCAGGAGGCCAGGCCGGCGACGAAGGGCGAGGCGACGGCCGGGATGAGGATCTTGGTGATCACGGTGTCGAAGTTGACGCCGTTCATGCCGACGCCGACGATCGTGGCGCCGATCAGGCCGCCGTACAGGGCGTGCGAGGAGCTGGACGGCAGGCCGCGCAGCCAGGTCAGCAGGTTCCAGAGGATCGCGCCGGCCAGGGCGGCGAAGATGATCTCGGGATGGACGCCGGCCTTCTCGTTGACGATGCCGCCGGAGATGGTGGTGGCGACCTTCACGGACAGGAACGCGCCCGCGAAGTTGAGCAGGGCCGCGATGGTGACCGCGACCTTCGGACGAAGGGCCCCGGTCGCGATCGCGGTGGCGGCCGCGTTGGCGGTGTCGTGGAACCCGTTGGTGAAGTCGAAGGCGAGCGCCGTGATGATCACAACGGCCACCAGGAACGAGATGTGTTCCATACCCAAACAATCGTCGTAGTTGTCGCACGGACGTTGATGACGTCGCGACCGTAGGTCTGTTTGGTAAACGGAAGGTGAACTGGGTCGGGAATCGTGGTTCCGATGATTGACTCACGGTGACCGCTGGGTTTCATCGGGGTGACCTCGGGCGCGCTGAACTGGACGTTAGCGAAGAACGTGCCGGTTCGGCCTGATTTGCTGAGAGCTGTCTCACAGATCAATCGAGAATTAACCTCCCAGTCCGCACGCGCCCTGTTTCCGGCGAGTAACCCGTGGGAGGATTCGCGGGATCCGGGAAGCCGGGACAGGGGCAGTGCGCGGCGGGGAGGACCAGGCCATGGGCGGGGCGGTACAGAGAGCGGAGACGGCACGCGTACGGCCCTGGGTGCGGGCGGCGCTGCGCTGCGGAGCCGTCCTCGCGGCCGCGGCACTCGCACTGCCCGCGGGCGCCCAGGCCGCCTGGGCCGTACCCGACCCGGGGGCCGGCCAGACCGTCGCCGGCGCGGACCCGCTCGCTGCCGCCAAGGCCACCCTCGGCCCGATGCTCGACCGGCTGCACGCGCTCTACCAGGGCGCCGAGGCCGCCACCGAGCAGTACAACGGCGCCGTCGCCAAGGTGACGGAGCAGCAGGCCTCGCTCACCGACCTCCAGGGCCGGCTGGACCGCCAGCAGAAGCAGGTCGACGCGGGCACCGACATCGCCTCGCAGCTCGCCGCCGCGCAGTACCGCAACGGGGCCGCCTCCGCGTACGCCGAGCTGCTGCTCTCCAAGGACCCGTACGAGGCGGTCGTCATCGCCGAGCTCCTCGCGTCGGCCAGCCGCTCGCAGTCGGAGTTCCTGGACAGGCTGAAGAGCGACCGGGACGCGTTGGACGGGTTGAAGAAGCAGACCGAGGAGGCGCTGAACACCTCCCGGACGCTGGTCGCCGAGCAGGACGCGGCCAAGGCCAAGGCGGCCGCCGACCTCGCCGCGGTCGAGCAGATGGTCTCCTCGCTGACCGGCGCCCAGCGGGCCGAGCTGGAGCAGCTGGAGAAGACCAAGGCGGACGAGGCGCAGCTCGCGTTCCTCGCCTCCGGGGCGCTCGGCAAGGGGGAGCGCACGCCCTCCCTCCAGGGCCGCGGGGCCATCGCCTTCGCGCTGGCGCAGCTGGGCAAGCCGTACCTGTGGGGCGGCACCGGCCCGGACTCCTACGACTGCTCGGGCCTCACCTCGCAGGCCTGGCTGCACGCGGGCAGGCCGATCCCGCGCACCAGCCAGGAGCAGTGGGCGCAGCTGCCGCACGTGGCGCTCAACCAGCTGCGGCCCGGCGACCTGGTGGTGTACTTCCAGGACGCCTCGCACGTCGGGATGTACATCGGCGGCGGGCTGGTCGTGCAGGCGCCGCGGCCCGGGGCGTTCATCAAGATCTCGCCGGTCGGCTCGATGCCGATCCTCGGGGCCGTCCGGCCGGACCCGTCCGGCGCGGCCGACGACGCCGGCGGCGCGTGGAAGGTGCCCGACCTCCCGACGGGCTGGGACTCCGTCACGCCGATCGCGCCGAGCCCGGTCAAGCAGGTGCCGGCCACGCCGGCCCCGGGGGGCGCGGTGACGCCGCCGACCGTGCCGGGCACGCCGACCGAGCCGGGCACGCCGGCCCCGACGCCGACCGGGACGCCGACCGAGCCGGGCACGCCGGCCCCGACGCCGACCGGGACGCCGACCGAGCCGGGCACCCCGAGCGGGACCGGCACGCCCACCCCGACCGGGACGGGCACCCCGGCGGGGAGCCCGAGCGGCACCGGCTCGGCGACCGCCTCGGCCCCGGGCAGCGCCACGGCCACGCTGCCGCTCGGCACGCCGACGCACTGATGAGGCCATGAGGAGGCCGCCCCACGTCCGGTGACGTGGGGCGGCCTCCGTGCTGTCGGGGTCCGGGCGGCCGGCAGGGCGCGGTCCGGGCGGCTACTCGCCGCTGTCGGGGGCGAAGCGGATCACGACGGCCTTGGAAGTGGGGGTGTTGCTGATGTCGGCGGTGGAGTCGAGCGGCACCAGGACGTTGGTCTCGGGGTAGTAGGCCGCCGCGCCGCCGCGGGCGACGGGGTAGTGGACGACCCGGAAGTGCGGGGCGCGGCGCTCCACGCCGTCGCTCCACTCGCTGACCAGGTCGACGTACCGGCCGTCGACGAGCCCGAGTTCGTCGGCGTCGGCGGGGTTGACCAGGACCACCCGGCGGCCGCCCTTGATGCCGCGGTAGCGGTCGTCGAGGCCGTAGACGGTGGTGTTGTACTGGTCGTGCGAGCGCAGGGTCTGGAGCAGCAGCCGGCCCGGCGGGACCTCGGGGGCGGTCAGCGGGTTGACGGAGAAGTTGGCCTTGCCGGTCGCGGTCGGGAAGGTGCGGGAGTCCCGGGGGCCGTGCGGCAGGGTGAAGCCGCCGGGGCGGCGGACCTTCTCGTTGTAGTCCTCGAAGCCCGGGACGACGCGGGCGATCCGGTCCCGCAGGGTGTCGTAGTCGACGGCGAAGTCCTCCCACGGCACGGTGTCCTGCGGTCCGAGCGCGGCGCGGGCGAGCCGGCAGACGATCGCGGTCTCGGAGAGCAGGCCGGGGGCGGGCGGGCGCAGGCCGCCGCGCGAGGCGTGCACCTGGCCCATCGAGTCCTCGACGCTGACGAACTGGGCGCCGTGCGTGGTGACGTCCCGGTCGGTGCGGCCCAGGGTCGGCAGGATCAGGGCGCGGGCGCCGGTGACCACGTGCGAGCGGTTGAGCTTGGTGGAGACGTGGACGGTCAGCCGGCAGCGGCGCATCGCGGCCTCGGTGACCTCGGTGTCCGGGGTGGCCGCGACGAAGTTGCCGCCCATCGCGAAGAAGACCCCGACCTTGCCGTCGCGCATCGCGCGGATGGTGTCCACCGCGTCGAGGCCGTGCTCGCGCGGTGGTTCGAAGCCGAACTCCGTGCCCAGTGCGTCCAGGAAGGCGGTGGTGGGGCGCTCGAAGATGCCCATCGTCCGGTCGCCCTGGACGTTGCTGTGTCCGCGCACCGGGCAGACCCCGGCGCCGGGGCGGCCGACGTTGCCGCGCAGCAGCAGGAAGTTGACCACCTCGCGGATGGTCGGCACGGCGTGCTTGTGCTGGGTGAGGCCCATCGCCCAGCAGACGATGATCTTCTTCGATTCCAGCACCAGCCGGCCGAGCTCCTCGATCTGCTCCCAGGGCAGGCCGGTCGCGGCGAGCACCTCGTCGCGGTCGGTCTTCCGCGCCTGGGCCTCGAACTCCTCGAAGCCGTGGCAGTGTTCGGCGACGAAGGCGCGGTCGACGCCGTCCTGCTCCAGGACGATCCGGTTCAGCGCGCGGAACAGCGCGAGGTCGCCGCCGAGGCGGATCTGCAGGAAGAGGTCGGTCAGCTTGGTGCCGTTGCCGACCAGGCCGCGCGCGTGCTGCGGGTTCTTGAACCGCTCCAGGCCCGCCTCCGGCAGCGGGTTGACGCTGACGATGGTGGCGCCGGCCCGCTTGGCGCGCTCCAGTGCGGAGAGCATCCGGGGGTGGTTGGTGCCCGGGTTCTGGCCGGCCACGATGATCAGGTCGGCCTGGTAGAGGTCCTTCAGGCCGACGCTGCCCTTGCCGACGCCGAGCGTCTCGGTGAGCGCCGAGCCGGAGGACTCGTGGCACAGGTTGGAGCAGTCCGGCAGGTTGTTGGTGCCGAGCCGGCGGGCGAACAGCTGGTACGCGAAGGCGGCCTCGTTGCTGGTCCGGCCGGAGGTGTAGAAGGCGGCGCCGTCCGGGGTGTCCAGGGCCTTCAGCTCCTCGGCGATCAGCGCGAAGGCATCGTCCCAGGAGACCGGCGTGTAGTGGGTGGCACCCTCGTCGAGCAGCATCGGCTGGGTGAGCCGGCCCTGCTGGCCCAGCCAGTAGCCGGAGCGCTCGGCCAGGTCGGCGACCGGGTGGGCGGCGAAGAACTCGGCGCGGATGCGGCGCTCGGTGGCCTCCTCCGCGACGGCCTTGGCGCCGTTCTCGCAGAACTCGGCGGTGTGGGTCCTGTCCGGCTCCGGCCAGGCGCAGCCGGGGCAGTCGAAACCGTTCGGCTGGTTGAGCTTGAGCAGGGTGGACAGGGCGCGGCGGGCGCCCATCTGCTCGGCGGCCATCCGCAGGCTGTGGCCGACGGCGGGCAGCCCGGCGGCCGCGTGCTGGGGCGCGGACACCTCGGGGGCGTCCTGCGCCGGGTCGCTCTGCGGGGCCTGCTTGGCCATGGCCGCTCTCCTCGGGCTCTGCTGGTCCGAGCCGCCGCACCGTCGCGGGGCTGACGGCCCATCCTTCCACCCGGGGCCTGTCCCGTGGAGCCCCGCGGGTCCGCGAACGTCCGGGAGGCAGGCCCTGGCCGTGCCGGGGGAGGGCCGTCGGTAGAGTCTGGGCGTCATGGCGGGAGGGGAGGGGCGCGTGCGAGTCGGGGACGTCCTGGACGGCCGGTACGAGCTGGTGGAGAAGCTCGGGCAGGGCGGGTTCGGGGTGGTGTGGCGGGCCCAGGACACCCGGATGGGGCGGCCGGTGGCGGTCAAGGTCATCGGTCACCACGGCGGCGACCGGGCGAAGGCCGCGCTGCGGTTCGTCCGGGAGGCCGGAGCGGCCGGCAACCTGTCGCACCCGCACATCGTCACGGTGCACGACCTCGGGCAGTGCGAGCTCGGCGGCCAGGAGGTCACCTACCTGGTGATGGAGCTGCTCACCGGCCGCACCCTGACCGAGGTGCTGCGGGACGGGCTGCCGGAGCCGGAGCAGAGCCTGCGCTGGGGGCGGCAGATCAGCGGCGCGCTGGCGGCGGCGCACGACGCGGGCATGGTGCACCGGGACATCAAGCCGGACAACGTGATGATCACCGACGCCGGGCAGCTGAAGGTGCTGGACTTCGGCATCGCGCAGCTGGACACCGGCGCGGGCGGGCTGACCACCACCGGGACGATCGTCGGCAGCCCGGCGTACATGGCGCCGGAGCGGTGGACCGGCGGCCGGGTGGACGGCCGGGCCGACCTCTACGCGCTGGGCTGCGTGCTGGTCGAACTCTTCACCGGGGCACGGCCGTTCAGCGGTGACTCGACGCCGGTGCTGATGTACCAGCACCTCAACGAGGCGCCCGCGCCGCTGGACCCGGCGCAGTTCGGGCTGCCGCCGCAGGTGGCCGGGCTGGTCGCGGAGCTGCTGGCCAAGGATCCGGCGGACCGGCCGGCCGACGCCCGTGCGGTCGAACGGCGGCTCGCCGAGCCGGCCGGGTGGCAGGGCGGCCAGGCGGCCGCAGCGGCGCCGGTGCCGACGGTGGTGGAGCGCCCGGCGCCGGTGGCGCCGCCGCCGCCGAGCGCTCCGCCGGTCGTCCCCGCGCCCGCCGTGCCGCCCCCCGCCGCGTCGGTGCTGCCGCCGCTGACCACGCCCCCGGTGACGGCCGCGCCGCCGGCCGAGGCCGTACGGGCCGGGCTGCGCGAGCGACGGTCGGCCGCGTACCGGGCGACGACGGCCGGTGAGTCGGCGATTCTCCTGCAGGCCCTCGCCCAGGAGTGCGTCACCGTGCTCGGCGCGAGCGACCGGGACACCCTGTGCACCTGGCGGGACTTCGCCTGGTACCTCAGCCGGACCGGGGACCTGGACGGCGCGATCCGGCTGTTGACCGCCCTCGTGGGTGACATGCGTTCGATGCTCGGCCCGATCGACCCGGACACCCTCGGTGCCCGCTACCACCTGGTCTGGTGCATCGGCGAGAGCGGTGCGCCGGTCACCACGATCCGGCTGATGAACGAACTGCTGCCCGACCTGCACGCCGCCTGGGGCCCGTACGACCCCCGGGTCCTGAAGGCCCGGCACGACCTCGCGCTGCACCACGCCAACCGGGGCGACCTCCAGGGCGCGGTGATCCAGTTGCACGGGCTGTTGCCGGACCTCGCCCGGGTGCTGGGCGAGCACCACCCGAGCACCGTGCAGGCCTGGCAGGACCTGGCCGGCTACCAGCAGCAGCTGGCCCAGGCGGGCCGCAGGGGAGCGGGGCAGCGCCGCCGGACGCCGCGGATGAGCCCGATGGAGGCGCTGGTGCTGGTGCGGCGGCTGCGGGTGTGGGACTTCGCCACCGACGGGGAGGCCCGGGCCTGCATGGACGCGCTGGACCGGGGGATCGGCCTGAAGGGTGTCGCGGACGTGGTGTTCGACGCGCCGGACCACGTGTCGGACGAGGACCTGGTGGAGGAGATCTTCGGAGCCTGAGCCGGTGGAGCCCGGGCGGCGCCGATAGGGTCCGAGGGGGCCACGGTGGACGGGGGGAGAGGGGCGCGTGCGAGTCGGGGACGTCCTGGACGGCCGGTACGAGTTCGAGGAGAAGCTGGGGCAGGGCGGCTTCGGGGTGGTGTGGCGGGCCCTGGACACCCGGATGCACCGGCCGGTGGCGGTCAAGGTCATCCGGCACGACGACGGCGACCGGGCGAAGGCGGCGCTGCGGTTCGCCCGGGAGGCGTCCGCGGCGGGCAGCCTGTCGCACCCGCACATCGTCACGGTGCACGACCTCGGCCACAGCGAGTTCGACGACCAGCAGGTCACCTTCCTGGTGATGGAGCTGCTCACCGGCCGCACCCTGACCGAGGTGCTGCGGGACGGGCGGCCGGAACCGCAGGTGAGCCTGCGCTGGGGGCAGCAGATCTGTGAGGCGCTGGCGGCGGCGCACGACGCGGGCGTGGTGCACCGGGACATCAAGCCGGACAACGTGATGATCACCGACGCCGGGCAGCTGAAGGTGCTGGACTTCGGCATTGCCCAGCTGGACACCGGCGCGAGCGGGCTGACCACCGTCGGCACGGTCATCGGCAGTCCGCCGTACATGGCGCCCGAGCGCTGGACCGGCGACCGGGTGGACGGCCGGGCCGACCTCTACGCGTTCGGCTGCGTGCTGGTCGAACTCCTCACCAGGAAGCGGCCGTTCAACGGGGACTCGACGCCGGTGCTGATGTACCAGCACCTCAACGAGCCACCCCCCGAGCTCGACCCGGCGAAGTACGGGCTGCCGCCGCACCTGCCGGCCGTGGTCGCCCAGCTGCTGGCGAAGGACCCACAGGACCGGCCGGCCGACGCCCGGACGGTCGCGCAGTGGCTCTCGGACCTGGCGGAGGGACGGGACCGGCCCCCGGCGCAGCCCACCGCTGCCCGGACCGAACCGGGCCGGACCGCGTCGGTCCGGCCCGCGGGCACCCCGCCGCTGCGGCCGGTCCGGCCGGTCCGGCGGCGCGGCCAGTCCCGGCAGCCGGGGCAGCCGAGGCTGCGGCCGGTGGGGCGGGCCGCGTTGGTGTATCCCGAACCCCCGCCGTCCGTCCGGCGCGTGCCGCTCGTCGCACCGGCCGCACGGGTGGGGCCCGTCGAGGACGAGGCCGCCGTCCGGGGCCGGCTGCGGGAGGGCCTGCGGGCCGCGCAGCAGGAGAACCCCGCCGCGGAGGTGCAGCCGCTCCGGGCGGCGGTCGACGCCGCCGCGTGGGCGCTCGGGGCGGGCGACCCGGAGGTCGTCGCCGCCCGGCAGGACCTCGCCGGGTGCCTCGGCCGGGCCGGTGAACCGGCGCAGGCCGTCCGGGTGCTGCTGGACCTGGCCGAGGACCTGCGGACGCTCCTCGGAGCGACCGACCCCGAGCTGCTGAAGGTGCGCTGCGAACTGGCCCGGCAGATCCGGGACAGCGGCGAGACGGTCACCGCGATCCGCCTGCTGACGGAGCTGCTGCCCGCGCTGAAGGAGGCCTGGGGCCCGCGCGGGGTGCCCGTCCTCCGGGCCCGGCACGACCTCGCGGTCTGCCGGGCCCGGCGGGGCGACTTCCAGGGCGCCGTGCTGGAGCTGGACGGCCTGCTGCCCGTGCTGGTCGAGGTGCTCGGCCCGCAGGACGAGCGCGGCCTGCGGGCCGCCGCCGACCTGGCGGAGTACCGGGAGGGGGCCCGGCACCACCGGGTGAACCGGGCCGTCCGGGTGTTGCGACGGCGGATCGGCCGGGAGGAGGCGCAGGAGCTGATCCGGCGGATCCGGGCCGCCACGCACGTCGGCGGGTCCGTCGCGGAACCGGCCCGGGCGCTGGAGCGCCGGACCGGCGTCAAGGGCGTCGGGCAGCGGGTGGCCGCCGCACCGGGCTACGTCACGGACGCGGACCTGGTGGAGGAGATCTTCGGTCCTTCGGCCTGAGTGGCGCGCGCCCCGCCGCCCGGGCCGCTCGCGCCGACGGCCCGGAGCAGGGCGCGGGCGGCGGCGTCGTTCTGCCGGAAGCCCGGGGCGTCGGTGCGGGGGCGGGCGAAGGCGGCGGCCGCGCGCAGGCTGGTGTGCGGGCCGAGGGCGGTACGGCGCGGGTGCGGGGCGCCGCCGAGGGCCGGGTCGAGCAGCCGGCTGTCGGCGGGGGTGATGGTGACCAGGCCCGAGCAGTGGGTGTAGTCCGGGTCGGTGACCACCTCCTCGACGATCCGTCCGGCGCGGTGCAGCTCGCGCAGCACCGGGTCCAGCGTGCGGGCCAGCGCGTGCTTGGGCAGGTACGCCTCGACCAGCGCCGTCGCGGTGACGTGGTGGCCGGGCAGGGTGCCGCCGGAGGCCCGCCAGGTGCCGCTCGCCTCGTCCCGCTCGATCCGCACGTCCGCGCCGAGGAAGCGCACCACCCCGGCCTCGGAGAGGGCGAGCAGCTGGCGCAGCCGGAAGCCGGGCGGGCCGGAGGCGAGGAAGCTGAAGTAGCCGAAGAACCACTCGTCCACCTCCTCGGCGATCGAGCGGGCGGTGAGCCGGCCGCTCGCCGCCAGCCGGGGGAGTTGGCCGAACAGCGAGAGCAGGGCGAGGAAGGCGCCGAGGTCGGCGCTGTGCGCGGGGTCGGCGCGGCGGTCGGCGTCGGCGGTCACGTACGCGCGCAGGTGCGCCTGGAGCTCCTCGTCGGTGCCGAGTTCGAGCCCGGCCAGCGGGTGGTCGAGCCGTTCGAAGTCGATCCGGTCGGCCGGATCGGGGACGGCCTCGGCGATCAGGGCGGCGAGTTCGGGGGTGTACCAGCCGTGCCGGTCGTAGCGGGCGAGGAACTCCGGCCAGGGCAGGGCGGTGCGTCCGGGGTGGGCGTGGAACAGCTCGTGGTAGTGCCCGAAGCCGATCTCCTTGGCCATCAACGGCCAGAAGTCGCGGCGGAGTTCGAGCTGTCCGCCGGTGGCGAGCACGGCGTCCACGGCGGCCTCGTCGAAGTACCGGGGGAGCGGGGCGGGCGGCCCCTGGAGGCGGTAGCCGGTCTTGGAGTGGTACGGGACGCCGCGCCGGGAGCCGAGGTGGAGCACCGGCTCGCGGCCGGAGGGGAGGTAGCGCAGCGCGGGCCCTTCGCCGGTGGGCTCGAAGCGGCCGCCGCGGCCCTCGGTGAGCAGGGCGACCAGGTCCACCGAGGCGAGGCCGAGGCCGCGCAGCACCACCTGTTCGCCGGGGGCGAGACGGGCCAGCCCGGCGGCCGCGTCGGCGGAGTAGGCGGGCGGGAGGTGGAAGCGGCCGTGCCGGGCGGCGAACTCGGCGTCGGCGGCGAAGCGCGGGTGCGGCGCGGAGTCGAGGTGGCCGAGGGTGAGCACGACGTGGTCGGCGGTGAGCGTCCGGTCGGCGAGGTGGACGGTCTGCGGGCCGTCGGCCGGCCCCTCGATCCGCCGGACGGTGTCCCGGTGGACGGTGACCTCGATGTTCGCCGGCAGCTCGGCGACGGTGCGGCGGAACACCCAGTCCAGGTAGGCGCTCTGGGCCCGCCGGGTGGGGAAGTCGGTGGGTGCGAGGGTGCGCAGCTCGGTCCGGACGGCCGGGTCGGCGATCTCCCGGTAGGGCGCGAACTCCTCCTGCCGCAGGGCCCATTCGGCGAGCGAAGGGCCGGGGCGGACCGGCCCTTCGAGGGTGGAGCGCTCGTCGGTGAACATGGTGACGTCCTCGGCCATCGAGTTCATCCGCAGCAGCGGGGACTGGTCGTGGCGCCAGATCCGGCCCGCACCCGGCGGGTACGGGTCGACCAGGTGGATCGCCAACGGCCGTCCGGCGGACAGCAGTTCGGCGGCGTTGGCGGCGATCCGCTCCAGCAGGCCGGTGGCGCGCGGGCCGGCGCCGACGATGACGAGGGCCGTCATGCCCGCACCGCCCTGGCGACGGCCGCGCGGGCCCGCTGCAGCGGGGTGGGCGGCAGGCCGTCACGGGTGGCGCCCTTGGCGAAGTGCCGCTCCACGTAGTACTGGCCGACGGACAGCAGGGTGGTGACCACCAGGTACCAGATGGTGGCGACCATCAGCATCGGGATGACCTGGTACGACTGGAGGTAGACCAGCTGCACCGAGTAGAGCAGGTCGGAGACGGCCAGCACGCTGACGATGCTGGTGCCCTTGAGCGCGCCGATCAGCATGTTCCCGGCGGTCGGCACGATCGCCCGCATCGCCTGCGGCACCACGATCCGGCGCAGCACCCGCCACCGGCCGAGCCCGAGCGCGGCCGCCGCCTCCAGCTGGCCGCGGTCCACGGAGAGGATGCCGCCGCGGATCACCTCGGCGGCGTACGCGGTCTCCAGCAGGGTGAGGCCGATGACGGCGGTCAGGGTGGGGCCCATCAGGTTGACGGTCTTGACGGTGACGAACTCGGGGCCGAACGGGATTCCGAGGCCGAGGGTCGGGTAGAGCGCGCCGATGTTGAAGAAGAACAGCAGCTGCACCAGCGGCGGGGTGGAGCGGAACACCCAGATGTAGCCCCAGCTCAGCGTGCGCAGCACCGGGTTGGTGGACAGTCGCATGGTGGCGAGGAGGGTGCCGAGCGCGAAGCCGAGGGCGAGGGTGACGGCGGTCAGCCAGAGGGTCAGGGTGAGCCCGTCGAGCACGGACCGGGCGGTGAACCAGTCGGCGACCACGCTCCACTGGAAGGCCTTGTTGCGGATCACCGAGTTGACCGCCATCGCGGCCAGCAGCAGGGCGACGGCGGCGGCGGCCCACTGGCCGGGCTTGCGGCGGGCGACGATCCGGGCCTCGGGGGCGGGTGGCGCGGCGGGGAGGTCGAGTGCGGAGGGGGTGGGCAGGACGTCCTGCGGGGTGGCCATGGCGGAGGCTCCTGGGCGGAGTGCGGGCGGGGAGGGGTACGGCGGTGGTCACGTACGCGGGCGCGGCCCGTGTCCCTCAACACGGCCGGCGCATTGCACTGCACTCCGCTTCGATCGTACGCATGCGCGATCGACGGCTGTCAAGGGCGATCAGGGCGCGGGAGGGCTCGGCCGGCGCACGTCGGAAAAGCGACAGGAGATCGCAACAGTGCGGCAATGATCGATGGTTGACGGACCGATCGGCCGACTGTTCAACTTGAGGCCATGTACGCCGAGCAGCCCCTGGTCAGCCGCGACCACATCGACTTCGGTCGGGTGTGGTCCGCGGCGTGTCGCGGCTGATCCGGCAGCGGGCCGTCCGTCCGGCCTGATCTCCCGTCGGGGAGCCCTCCCTCGGTCCGCCCCGTCGCGGCCCGGACCCGTCGCCGACCACCGGTGACGCGCCAGGCCTTCGCTGCCGCCGATGACTCCGCACTGCGCTCCGGCCTCCTTCACTGCGGCCCCTCCTCCGCTCGGCACTCCCTCCGTCACCCCTGGCACCGTCACCCGTCCGACGGCCGCCCCGCCGCGGCCGGCTACACCCGGCTACACCCGGCTCCACCTCACCACCGGGCCGCGCCGGCCCGAGGCCAAGCGCCTCCACCCGGCGGCCGGCCGCACCCCGCTGTTCGGCGTCCCGGCCGACCCCGCGACCACCGGCCAGCTCCCCTTCGAGAAGCAACGTCCCGCCCGAGAGCGGCAGTTGCCCGTTCCGGCTCCGACCTCCTGAAAGGCCCCCCGTGAGAACCAGCACCGCCCGCCGCCTGCTCGCGACCACCGCCCTGCTGCCGGTCCTGGCCCTGGCCGCCTGCGGCTCGGACCCGAAGATCGCGAGCGCGGCGGGGGCGGGCGGTCCGGCCGCCACCGCCACCGAGGACCTCGTCTCCGGCCTCGCGAAGTCCGAGGCCGCGGCCGCGCTGCTGCCGGAGGAGGTCCGCAGGGCCGGCACGCTGAAGTTCGGCTCGGCCTTCGGCGCGCCGCCCAGCGCGTTCCACGCCGACCAGGCCGGCAGGAAGCCCGCCGGGATCGACGTGGACTTCGCGGACGCGGTCGCCAAGCTGCTCGGCCTGACCGTGCAGCGCGAGGAGGCCGCCTTCGAGACCATCCTGCCCTCGCTGGACAGCGGGAAGTACGACGTCGGCACCGGCAACTTCGGGGTCACCACGGCCCGGCTGAAGACCATCGACTTCGTCACCTACATCGACGACGGCCAGGGCTTCGCGGTGAAGAGGGACGACACCGCGACCCAGCCGGTCACCGACCTGCTCCAGCTGTGCGGGCTGACCGTCGGCACCGGCGCCGGCACCACCTTCGAGACCACCCTCAACAGCCGGAAGAACGTCTGCGCCGACGCCGGGAAGAAGCCGTACGAGGTCAAGGCGTTCAGCGAGAGCGGCGCGCTGCTGACCAGCCTCCAGCAGGGCCGGGTGGACGTCGAGATGTCCACCATCAACGGCCTGCGCTACCAGTCCGCGCAGGAGGCCTCCGGGACCCGCTTCCTCGGAGAGTTCCACCGCCTCGACGTCGGCTTCGCCCTGAAGAAGGGCTCGAAGCTCGCCCCGGCCCTCCAGGCGGCGGTCAACCAGCTGATCAAGGACGGGACGTACCAGCGGATCCTGCGCAAGTGGGGGGTCGCCGATTCGGCGATCAAGGAGTCGCAGATCAGCCCGCCCGAGCACGGCTGAGCGCCGGCCCCCTCCGAGGAGACCCCCGATGACCGTCACCACCGAGACCCCCCGCGGCCCCCGCCCGCCGGCCGGCCCCGGCCGCCCGTACCTCCGGAGGACAGTCGTGACCACCCTGACGAAGCCCGCCCCGAACCCGGCGGATCCGGCCCCGGCCGCCCCGATGGTGCAGGTCCGAGGCCTGCACAAGAGCTTCGGCCGGCTGGAGGTGCTGCGCGGGGTCGACCTGGACGTCCCGGCCGGCTCGGTGACCGTGGTGCTCGGTCCGTCCGGCTCCGGCAAGTCCACCCTGCTGCGCGCGATCAACCACCTGGAGAAGCTGGACCGCGGCCACGTCGCCATCGACGGCGAGCTGATCGGCTACCGCCGCTGCGGCGACCGGCTGTACGAGCTCAAGGAGCGCGAGGTGCTGCGCCAGCGCACCGGCATCGGCTTCGTGTTCCAGAACTTCAACCTGTTCCCGCACCTCACCGTGCTGGAGAACCTGGTCGAGGCGCCGGTCGCCGCGCTGCGCCGCCCCAAGGCCGAGGCCAGGGCGGCGGCGCTGGCGCTGTTGGAGCGGGTCGGACTGGCCGACAAGGCCGCCGCCCACCCCCGGCAGCTGTCCGGCGGGCAGCAGCAGCGGGTGGCGATCGCCCGGGCGCTGGCACTGGAGCCGAAGGTGCTGCTGTTCGACGAGCCCACCTCGGCGCTCGACCCGGAGCTGGTCGGCGAGGTGCTGGACGTCATCAAGGACCTGGCCCGCGGCGGCACCACGATGATCGTCGTCACCCACGAGATCGGTTTCGCCCGCGAGGTCGCCGACACCGTGGTCTTCATGGACGGCGGCGTGGTGGTCGAGCAGGGCCCGCCCGCCGAGGTCCTGGACCGGCCGCGGCGCGAGCGCACCCGGGCCTTCCTGGCCAAGGTCCTCTGACCCACCCTTCCCGCCACTTCCGCCAAGTCCCCTTCGCCGAGCAGGAGTTCCGCCGCGCTGGCGCCTGGGCGACGAGGCCGTGCCGAGCTCCGGGACCAACCCGCCCGGACTGCCCGAGTCCAAGCCGCGGGAAGGGCCGGCCGGAGTCGTTCACCCGTTCGTCCCCGGCCGCCGCTATGGTGACCCCTCCGACGGCGAACGCCGAGCGGGCGCGGTCGAGTTGGGGGATGGGCATGGAGAAGGGCGAAGTGCTCGGCGGTCGCTTCCGGCTGGAACAGAAGCTGGGCCGGGGCGGCTTCGGCGTGGTCTGGCGGGCGACCGACACGACCATGAACCGGGAGGTCGCGGTCAAGGTGCTGCTCGCCGAGCACGCCACCGACCGGGAGGCGGTCGGCCGGTTCGTCCGCGAGGCCCGGACGGCCGGCGGCCTCAACAACCCGCACATCGTGACCGTGTACGACTACGGGTGGACCGAGGCCGGCTCCGGGAAGATCCCGTACCTGGTGATGGAGCTGGTCCGCGGCCGGGCGCTGTCCGAGGTGCTCAAGGACAGCCGGCCGGACCACAAGCCGGACCACAAGCAGGCGCTGCGCTGGATGCGGCACGTGTGCAAGGCGCTGGACGCCGCGCACCGCTCGGGGATCGTGCACCGGGACATCAAGCCCGAGAACGTGATGATCACGAAGGAGGACGAGGGGGAGCGGGCCAAGGTCCTGGACTTCGGCATCGCCCGACTGGTCACCCAGACCGTCCGGCTCACCTCCACCGGCAACGTGGTCGGCACCGTCCCGTACCTGGCGCCCGAGTGCTGGTCCGGCGGCGCGGTGGACGGCCGGGCCGACCTCTACGCGCTCGGCGTCATGCTGTTCGAGATCTGCACCGGTGCGCGCCCGTTCCGCGCCGCCTCGGCCGCCGAGTACATGTACAAGCACCTGGAGGAGGTCCCGTCCCGGGTGCGCAGCAAGGACCCGGCGCTGGCCGGGCTGGTCGCCGAGCTGCTCGCCAAGCGGCCCGAACAGCGGCCGGCCGGCGCCGCCGAGGTGCTGGAACGGCTGCGCGCCGTCCGGCCCGGGATGCTGCGCCCGGAAGACCCCAGCCCGGAGCAGCTGCGCCGCAGGGCCGACCAGGCCTGGCGGCACGGCGAGGCCGGCGAGGTGGCGGAGGCGGTGGAGATCCTCACCGCACTCGTCCCCGACTTCGCCCGGATCTGCGGCCCGGACGACCCCCGCACCCTGCGCACCTGCCACGACCTGGCCCTCTGGCTGGCCCGGGACGGCAGCCCCGGCGCGGCCGTCGCCCTGTTGGACGAGCTGGCCCAGGTGCCCGGCACCACCCCGGAGGCCCGGGCGGACGCGCGGCGCGACCTCGCGCACTGCCGGCAGGAGGTCGCCCGGCTCGGCCCGGGCCGGCCGCGGGCGCTAAGCCTGGGGGTGCTGCTCGGCGGCGGTGCGCAGGGCGACTGAGGCGTCCTGCGCGATCGGGTCGCCGTGCCCGAACACCGCCGTCTCCACCGGCAGCGCGGCCAGCCGGTGGAAGGAGGCGAGTGCCAGGGCCGGGTCGGTGTGGAACACCCCCGGGGCGGTCCGGCCCCGGACGTTGGCCGCCAGGTCCCCGGTGAACAGCACGCCCGGCCCGGGCAGGTGCAGCGCGATGCTGCCGTCGGTGTGCCCGGGCACGTGCACCACCACCGCGCCGCCGCCGATGTCCAGCACGTCGCCGTCCTCGACCTCCCGGTGCACCGGGCAGGGCTCGGCGGGCGGGATCGGCGGCAGGCCGTCCCACAGCTGCTGCTCGAACGGGCTCAGCACCGGCGGCACCGGCGGCTGCTCGCGCCGGATCACCGGCGCCTCCAGCCGGTGCGCCACCACCTGGGCGCAGTGCCGCCGGGCGAGTACGGCGGCCGAGCCGGTGTGGTCCTCGTGGTGGTGGGTGAGCACGATCCGGCGCAGCGCGGCCGGCTCCTGCCCGATGGCACGGATGCCCTGCTCGATCGCGTCCGCCGAGCCGGCGATGCCGGTGTCGACCAGGGTGAGGCCGTGCGCGTCCCGCCAGAGGTAGGCGGTGCCGAACTCCAGGCTGATCATGTGCAATTCGTCGCGTACCCGGGTGATCTCCATGTCCCGCATCCTGCGCGCCGGGCCGCCGGGTCACTCCCGCGTTCGCCGCCGGCGGAGCGGGACGGGCCCGGGCACCGCCGCCCGCGACGCCGGACGCCCACCGGGTGTCAACCGTGCGTGCCGCCGAGCCGGTGCCGCGGCCGGAGCGGGAACCGGGAGGATTTCGCCCATCGGGACGCTCTGGTCCGCCGCCCGGCGCGTTGGTATACCTCGTTGCCGGACTCGGGTGCGGTGTTCGCGCCGCCCCGGTGAGCTGCGACGAAAGGCTGGTGACGGATCGATGAAGCTCCTGCGCGTCGGACCCCCGGGTGCCGAGCGCCCGGTCGTCCTGGGCGAGAACGGCACCGCGTACGACCTCTCGGGACGGGCCCGCGACCTCGACGGGGCCTTCCTGGCCGGGCTGGACCCGGCGGCGCTGGCCCGGGACACGGCCGCCGGCGTCCTGCCGGTGGTGGACCTCGACGGCCTGCGGGTGGGCGCACCGGTGGCCCGGCCGGGCAAGGTGGTCGGCATCGGGCTCAACTACCGCGACCACGCGGCCGAGGCCGGGGCCGCGATCCCGGCCGAGCCGGTGATCTTCCTCAAGCCGAGCTCCACCGTGGTCGGCCCGTACGACGAGGTGCTGGTGCCGCGCGGCGGCGAGAAGACCGACTACGAGGCCGAGCTGGCGATCGTGATCGGCCGCACCGCCCGCTACCTGGACTCGCACGCCGAGGCGGCCGGGGTGATCGCCGGGTACACGATCGCCAACGACGTCACCGAGCGGGCCTTCCAGTTCGAGCGCGGCGGCCAGTGGGACAAGGGCAAGTCGGCGGAGACCTTCACCCCGCTCGGGCCCTGGCTGGTCACCGCCGACGAGGTGGCCGACCCGCAGGCGCTGACCCTGCGGCTCTGGGTCAACGGCGAGCAGCGGCAGCACGGCAGCACCGCCGAGATGATCTTCCCGGTGCTCGAACTGGTCCGCTACGCGAGCTGGTTCATGGTGCTGGAGCCCGGCGACGTGATCATCACCGGCACCCCCGCCGGGGTCACCCTGGGCCGCCCCGGCACGCCGTTCCTCGCCCCGGGCGACGTGGTCGAGATCGAGATCGACGGGCTCGGCCGCCAGCGCCAGGTGCTCGGCAAGGCGTAACGACGCAGGCCGCCCCGACCCTTGGCACGGGGGTCGGGAGGCCGCCACGGAGCGCCGTCACGGAGCAAGCCGTCACGAGGCGCCGGTCACGGAGCAGGCCGTCACGAGTCGCCGGTCACGGAGCGCCGCCCAGTACCGCCCGCAGCCGCTCCGCCCGTTCCGGCCGAGGCCCCTCCAGCGCGAGCACCCCCGCCAGCACCTCGGCCGTCTGCGGGTCGTGCAGCGCCGTCGCGGCCGCCATCGCGGTGAACTGGTCCACCAGCCAGTCGCGCAGCTCCGCCACCGGCAGCGTGCGCCCCTCGTCCAGCCAGCTCAGCGACGCGCCCTCGACCACCGCGATCCAGGAGCGCACCAGCAGCGTCAGCCGTGGCCCGGCCTCCCGCACGCCCAGGTGGCGCAGCGTCCGCCGCAGCGCCGCCCGCCGGACGTCGTCCACGATCGCCGAGGTGCGGGCGGTCTCCACCACCGAACCGCCGCGCAGCAGCGCCGAGTAGCCCGCGTCGTGCTCGGCCACGAAGGCGAAGTAGCCGTCCAGCACCGCCGACAGCTGCTCGGACGGCGTCCCGCTCACCGGGACCGCGAAGCGGCTGGTCAGCTCGTCCGCCGCGGTGCGCAGCGCGGCCTCGTACAACTGCTGCTTCCCGCCCGCGAAGTAGCGGTACACCAGCGGGCGGGAGGCCCCGGCGGCCTCGGCGACGTCGTCCAGGCCCACCTCCTCGGGGGGCCGGGAGGCGAACAGCTCCAGGGCGACCGCGATCAGCTGCTCGCGCCGCTGCTGGACCGGCAGCCGCCGGTAGCCGGTGCGGCGCGGACGCGACTGGGGGGCGGCCGGAACGGGTGCCTGACCGGCTGCCGGGATGGGGCGGGCTTCCATGGCGGCCAGCGTAATGGGCGTCGGACGGATCGGATCCTGTCGCGCCGAACGGATTTTCGCAGGCGAACCCTGGTCGCAAAGGGGTTGCAAAGCTGCCGTGCCACGCAATGATGTCCGAATGCGTGAAGAACTGATCACCGCCGACGGCACCACCCCACGCCGCATCGCCGACGACCATGTCCGCGAACTGGCCGAGCTCGACCCGCTGACCGCGGTGTACCTCGGCGTCAACCTCGATGACGACCGGCTGCCCGACCTCTCTCCGGCCGGTCCCGAGGCCATCGCCGACCTCGCCCGCCGCACCCTGGCGAAGCTCGACGAGGCCGAGCGGGCCGGCGCCGCCGAGGACGAGGCGGAGCGCCGCTGCGCCCGGCTGCTGCGCGAGCGGCTGACCGCCGAGCTCGCCGTCCACGAGGCGGGGGAGAACTTCCGTTCGCTGCGCAACCTCGGCTCCCCGGTGCACGACCTGCGGGAGTCCTTCACCCTGATGGGCACCGACACCGAGGCCGAGTGGCAGGTGATCGGCCGCCGCCTGGCGAAGGTGCCGGTGGCGTTCGAGCAGTACCGGCGGACGCTGGCCGAGGGCATCGAGCGCGGCCTGCTGTCCGGCCCACGCCAGGTGACCACGGTGCTCGGGCAGTTCGCCGAGTGGCTGGGCGAGGACGCGCCCGCCGACGAGCGGGTGCCCGGTGCATGGTTCGGGCAGTTCGTCCAGGGTGCGCCGGAGGGCCTGCGCCCCGAGCTGTCGGAGCACGCGGTGGCCGCCGCCGAGGCGCTGGCCGAGCTGCGCGACTGGCTGCGCGACGTGTACGGCCCGGCCGCGGCCGGTGCCCCGGACATCGCGGGCCGGGAGCGCTACGCCCGCTGGGTGCGCTACTGGACCGGCGCGGACCTGGACCTGGAGGAGGCCTACGCCTGGGCCTGGAGCGAGTTCCACGACCTGCTGGCGCAGATGGAGGCCGAGGCCGAGAAGGTCCTGCCGGGTGCGGGTCCGCTGGCGGCGATGCAGTGGCTGGAGTCCGACGGCCCTGCCATCGAGGGCGCCGAGGCCGCCCGGGAGTACCTCCAGGGCCTGATGGACCAGGCCGTCCGGGACCTCCAGGGCACCCACTTCGACCTGGCCGAGCCGGTCACCCGGGTCGAGTCGAAGATCGCCCCGGCCGGCAGTGCCGCCGCGCCGTACTACACCGCGCCCTCGCTGGACTTCAGCCGCCCCGGGCGGACCTGGCTGCCGCTGCTCGGCCGGGAGCGCTTCCCGGTCTGGGACCTGGTCTCCACCTGGTACCACGAGGGCGTCCCGGGCCACCACCTCCAGCTCGCGCAGTGGAACTACGTCGCCGACCGGCTCTCCACCTACCAGGTGAGCCTCGGCGGGGTGAGCGCCAACCTGGAGGGCTGGGCGCTGTACGCCGAGCGCCTGATGGACGAGCTCGGCTACCTCACCGACCCGGGCCACCGGCTGGGCTACCTCAACGCGCAGATGATGCGGGCGCTGCGGGTCATCGTCGACATCGGCATGCACGTGGGCCTGGACTTCCCGGCGGACTCCCCGTACCGGCCGGGCGAGCCGGTCAGCCCCGAGTACGCCCGGGAGTTCTTCGGCCTGTACTGCGGCCTGTCCGCCGACTTCCTGGACAGCGAGCTGGTCCGCTACCTGGGCCTGCCCGGTCAGGCGATCGGCTACAAGCTCGGTGAGCGCGCCTGGCTGCGCGGACGGGCGGCGGCGAAGGCGGCGCACGAGGCGCGCGGCGAGGAGTTCGACCCCAAGGCCTGGCACATGGCGGCGCTCTCGCAGGGCTCGCTGGGGCTGGACGACCTGGTCGAGGAGCTCTCGGCGCTCTGATCCACGGCGCGGCGCAGGCCGCGGCCGCGGGCCGTGGAACCAGGCCCCCGGGACTCGGTCCGGAGTCCCGGGGGCCTGATCCGTTCGTCCCGAAGGTCCGGTTTGGGGAGATTTTTCCTTGCCATCCGTCCGGGCCGGGGTTTGGCTGGAAGGCGATTGCGTGACCTCTCCGCCCCACTCCGGGAGGTTCGGCCAGTGACTGTGCAAACCGCCACCGGTCATGAGGACGCGGGCCGTCGCCGCTGGTGGGTGCTGGCCGTCATCGCCACCGCCCAGCTCATGATCGTGCTCGACACCACCATCGTGAACATCGCGCTGCCGTCCGCCCAGCGGGACCTGGGCATCTCGGACGCCGACCGGCAGTGGGTGATCACCGCCTACACGCTCGCCTTCGGCGGTCTGCTGCTGCTCGGCGGCCGGCTGGGCGACCTCTTCGGCCGCGAGCGCGTCTTCACCGTCGGCCTGCTGGGCTTCGCCCTCGCCTCCGCCCTCGGCGGCGCCGCGGTCGGCCCGGCCATGCTCTTCGGCGCCCGTGCCCTCCAGGGCTCGTTCGGCGCCCTGCTCGCCCCCTCCGCGCTGGGGCTGCTCTCCACCACCTTCTCCGATCCGCGGGAACGCAGTACGGCCTTCGGCGTCTTCGGAGCGATCGCCGCCGGCGGCTCCGCGATCGGCCTCATCGCCGGCGGCCTGCTGACCGAGTACCTGGACTGGCGCTGGTGCCTGTTCGTCAACGTGCCGATCGCCGCCGTCGCCGCCGTCGCGGCGTTCAGCGTGCTGAAGCGCGACCGCGTCGAGAAGGGCCGCCGGATGCGGCTGGACCTGCCCGGGGCGCTGCTCGGCTGCGGCGGCCTGCTGGCGATCGTCCACGGCACCTCCGAGGCCGTGACCCGGGGCTGGGGCGACGGCCTGGTGCTCGGCTCGCTGGTCCTGGGCGTGGCGCTGCTCGCGGTGTTCGTCCTGGTCGAGCGGCGCACCGCGCACCCGCTGCTGCCGGTGCACATCGTCGCCGACCGCAACCGCGGCGGCGGCGCGCTCTCCGTCGGCCTGGCGATGACCGGCATGTTCGGCCTGTTCCTGTTCCTGACCTACTACCTGCAGGCCATCAAGCACTTCTCGCCGGTCGTGTCCGGCCTGTCCTTCCTGCCCATGACGGCCGCCATCGTGCTGAGCTCGACGGGCTTCGCGGCCCGGATGATGACCAGGGTGCCGTCCCGGAACCTGATCGGCCCCGGACTGCTGCTCGCCGCGGCCGGCATGGCCTGGCTGACCCGGATGCGGGTGGACAGCCCGTGGGCCGCCCTGGTGCTGCCCGCCGAGCTGCTGATCGGCTCGGGCATGGGCCTGGTGTTCATGCCGGCGATGAGCCTGGCCACCCTCAAGGTCGCCCCGAACGAGGCCGGCGCGGCCTCGGCCACCATCAACTCGGCCCAGCAGGTGGGCGGTTCGGTCGGCACCGCGCTGCTGAACACGGTCGCCGCGAGCGCCACCGCGAGCTTCCTGGCCACCCGGGTCGCCTCCGACCCGGCGGTGCAGGCCCAGGGGGCGGTGCACGGCTACGTCGTCGCGACCCGGGTGGCGATGGGCGTGCTGCTGCTGGCCGCGCTGGTCGCGGTGCTGATGATCGACCACCGGCCGGCGCCCGGCGAGGCCACCGCGGTCGAGGCCGGTGCCGTGGAGGCGGGGGCGGGGGCGGAAACCGAAGCGGCGGCCGTACGGGCCGTGGGCGGTCGGCCGACGGATCTGCGGGCGGCGGACGCGGCCGACGTCAGGGCCGAGGTCCGGCCCGCGAGCGAGGTGCGGGCGGAGGCGGGGGTGGAGCGACCGGACTGAAATGTGCAGCAAGCTCGCCGGCCGGTGACGCCGGGGGCGCGGGCGGGCGACGGGTTTCTCATCGAGCTCCAAGGAGTCGGTCACACCCTTTCCAGGCTGAGGCGTCATAGTCGTTGACCGAACGCCACCCCCGATCGCGCCCCGGCAGGAGAAACAGGCATGGGCAAGCACCGCCGCCAGAGGTTGCGCCGCCGTGGACTCCTGGTCCCGTCCCTGTTCACCGCGCTGTCCGCGGTCGCGGTCGCCGCGGTGCTGACCGGGACGCACGGACTGGACCTGTCCGACGTGACGGCCGCCGGGAAGGCGGCCCGCAGCACCCGCGCCGCCGCCGCGCCCGCCCCGGTCACCGATCCGACGGCACCGGCCCCGGTCACGGCCCCCACGCCCTCCGCGGCCGCGAGCCCGGCCAGCGCGCCGGCGACGCCCGATCCGGCCCCGTCGGCGACCACCCCCGCCACCCGTCCCGTCACCCTCGGCACCACCGGCCCGGCTCCGGCGGACGACCGCGAAAGCGAGACCGTCGGCGCGCTGTTCAGCGGCGCGCCGGCGGCCGGCAAGCACTTCTGCACCGCCAGCGTGCTGCACAGCGCCACCGGCAACCTGTTGCTGACCGCCGCGCACTGCCTCAGCAGCACCGACGGGGTCACCTTCGCCCCCGGCTACCGCGACGGCTCCGCCCCGTACGGCACCTGGCAGGTGACCGCGATCCACACCACCGCCGGCTGGTCCCAGAAGGGCGACGTGGACGAGGACTTCGCGATCCTGGAGACCGCCCCCAGCAACGGCCGCAACGTCGAGGACGTGGTCGGCGGCAACCGGCTGGGCGCCGACGAGCCGTTCGGCGCGACCGTCCGCCTCTACGGCTACCCCGCCGACTCCGAGACGCCCATCCTGTGCACCAACACCACCGGGCAGCAGAGCGCCTACGAGCGGGTCGTCCAGTGCCCGTCCTACCCGTCCGGCACCAGCGGCGGCCCCTGGATCAACACCGCCACCGGCGACGTGGTCGGCGCGATCGGCGGCTACCAGCAGGGCGGCGACACCGACGACGTCTCCTACGGCGCCTACTTCGACCACACCATCACCGACCTGTACGCCCAGGCCGAGACGGCCGCCGCCTGAGCCTCTGCGGGGGCCCGGTTCCGAACCGGGCCCCACCCGGCCCCAGTCGGCCCCGAACCTGACGAAGGCCCGGATCCGTGGATCGACTCCACTGGTCCCCCCGGGCGGGGGTGGACGGCTGTGGAGACTACGCTTCTGCGGGTGTGGACAGCCATTGCAGTAGTCACGGGTCTTGTGGGGTTGATCAACCTCGTTCAGGTATTCACCGGCCGTCAGCTGGTTCGGCCGTCCGCCAGCCGACGCTCACCACTGGAGATCCGCCAGCAGTCGGCTGCTGCGGCAGTGGCGATGCTCGGGGTGTCCCTCGTCGTACTGCGCGTGTTCTGGGGCCTGCTGTTCGTGCTGTCCGGCTACGCGGCGCTCGCACTCGTCCGGAAGCGCGCACCGAAGCGCTGAGGGCGGTCGAGCGGTTCTGGCCGGTGTCCTGCCGGCATCCGGCTCCGCGGCCTCCGGCACACCGGCAACAACCTGGCTGCCGGCACCGGAGCTCCGGAGGACCCCAAGAGCGCGGCTGGGGCACGGGACTGAACCGGCCCGGAACATGACGAAGGCCCAGGCTGGCGGTAACTATCCGCTGACCTGAGCCTTTCAGCACTTGTTGCGAAGTGCCCCCGGTAGGATTCGAACCTACGCACCCGCCTCCGGAGGGCGGTGCTCTATCCCCTGAGCTACGGGGGCCTGCTGGCCTGTCGGTCACTCGCGCTTCCGACGTGAGAACACTATCAGGCTTCGGCCGTGGTCCGTGCACGGGTTTCCCCGAAGATCCTCTCGCCGACGGCGCCGACGGGAGGGGGAGCGGAAGTGCCCAAAGGCCGGACGGGGCGGCGGGGCCGCCGATACCCTCGGTGAGGTGTCGGGAGTGTCCGGGCGGGTCCTCGTGGTGGACGACAACGAGGCGATCCGCCAGCTGATCAGGGTCAACCTGGAGCTCGAAGGCTTCGAGGTGGTGACCGCCGCCGACGGCGCCGAGTGCCTGGAGGTCATCCGCCGGGTGCGGCCCGACGTGGTGACGCTGGACGTGGTGATGCCGCGGCTGGACGGCCTGCGGACGGCGGCCCGGCTGCGCGCGACCCCGGACACCAGTGGACTGCCGATCGCGATCGTGAGCGCCTGCACCCCGGCGGACCTCGACCTGGGGGAGACGGTGGGGGTGGACGGCTACCTCGGCAAGCCGTTCGACCCGGCGGACCTGGTGGCCCTGGTCCGCCGCCTGATGCGGCTCAAGGGGCACCCCGCCGGGCCGTCCGGCGAACAGGCCGTCGGACGGCCCGGCGAACTGCCCGCCCCGCCGTCCGATGCAGTTCGCTCTGAGCGAACAGAGCGCACCGATCGCGGCTGAGACCCCGTAACGACGGCGAACCGGCGTCTCAACCGGTAAACCGGGTGGCGGGCGGGCACCCCGTCTCGCCTACGCTTGGCGTCGTGACCCCCGCAGACCTTTCCCAGGCAATCCAGGCCGCAGTGAGCTCCGCCGTCGAGGCGGGCGAGCTGGCCGTCGCCGTGCCCGAGCACGTGACGGTCGACCGGCCCAAGAACAGGGACCACGGCGACTACGCGACCAACGTGGCCCTCCAGCTCGCCAAGGCGGCCGGCAAGCCGCCGCGAGCCGTTGCCGAGGTGCTGGCCGACCGCCTGCGAGGGATCACCGGCGTCGCCAAGGTCGACATCGCCGGTCCGGGCTTCCTGAACATCACCCTGGACACCGCCACCGCCGGTGCGTTGGCGCGCACCGTCGTCGAGGCGGGCGAGGCCTACGGCCGCAACGACGCCCTCAAGGGCCTGAAGATCAACCTGGAGTTCGTCTCCGCCAACCCGACGGGCCCGATCCACATCGGCGGCGTCCGCTGGGCCGCCGTCGGCGACTCGCTGGCGCGCGTGCTGCGGGCCTCCGGTGCCGACGTCACCACCGAGTACTACCTCAACGACGCCGGCGTGCAGATCACCAAGTTCGCCGCCTCGCTCCAGGCCGCCGCGAACGGCCGCGAGGTGCCCGAGGGCGGGTACGTCGGCGAGTACATCGTCGACATCGCCAAGGCGATCACCGGCGCCGTCCCCGGTGTGCTCGACCTGCCCGAGGACGAGCAGCTGCAGGTCTTCCGCACCGAGGGCCTCAAGCTCATGGTCGCCGAGATCAAGCGCTCGATGGACGAGTTCGGCACCCACTTCGACGTGTGGTTCTCGGAGAAGACGCTGCACGACTCCGGCGCGGTCGAGAACGCCATCGACCGGCTGCGCGAGCAGGGCCACGTCTTCGAGCAGGACGGCGCGGTCTTCCTGCGCACCACGGAGTTCGGCGACGACAAGGACCGCGTCCTGATCAAGGCCGACGGCGACAAGACCTACTTCGCCGCCGACGCCGCGTACTACCTGTCCAAGCGGGACCGCGGCGCCGAGGTCGCGCTCTACATGCTGGGCGCCGACCACCACGGCTACGTCAACCGCCTCAAGGCCATCTCGGCCTGCGCGGGCGACGACATGAACCACAACATCGAGGTGAAGATCGGCCAGTTCGTGAAGATGCTTCGCGACGGCGAAGAGGTCCGCATGTCCAAGCGGGCCGGCAACATCATCACGATCGACGACGTGGTCGAGTGGATCGGCGTGGACGCCGCGCGCTACACCCTGGCGCGCTCCTCCACGGACTCGACGATCACGCTGGACATCAACCTGCTGACCAGCCAGAGCAACGAGAACCCGGTCTTCTACGTCCAGTACGCGCACACCCGGATGTGCGGTGTGGCCCGCAAGGCCGCCGAGCTGGGCGTGGACAAGGGCACGGCCGAGCAGTTCAAACCCGAGCTGCTCGCCACCGAGTGGGAGTCCGACGTGCTCGGCCACCTCGGCGAGTTCCCGCGCGTGCTGGCCACCGCCGGTGAGCTGCGCGAGCCGCACCGGGTCGCGCGCTACCTGGAGGAGCTCGCGGGCAAGTACCACCGCCTGTACGAGAACTGCATGTTCCTGCCCAAGGGCGACGAGGAGCTCAACGACACGCACCGCGCCCGGCTCTGGCTGGTCGAGGCGACGCGCACCGTGCTCGCCAACGGGCTCACGCTCCTGGGCGTGACGGCGCCCGAGCGGATGTAGGCACCACCCCCAAGCGCACAGCGGGGGCGGCTGACGGTCAACGGGGACCGTCGCCGCCCCTCGCCATAGGTCTCGAAGGATCACGAGCATGAGTCGAAGCGCACACCCGGCAGGCCCCCGTCACGGCGACGTCCTGCCCGAGGGCCACTACCAGGCCCCGCCCGCCGACCTGAACGCGCTCGACCCCAAGGTCTGGTCGCGCACCGTCGCCCGGAACACCGAGGGCGTGGCCACCGTCGGCGGCGTCGACGTCAAGCGGCTGGCCGCCGAGTTCGGCACCCCCGCCTACGTGCTGGACGAGGAGGACTTCCGGGCCCGGGCGCGCGCCTGGCGGGACGCCTTCGGCACCGACGCGGACGTCTACTACGCCGGCAAGGCGTTCCTCTCCAAGGCCGTCGTGCGCTGGCTGCACGAGGAGGGCCTCAACCTCGACGTGTGCAGCGCGGGCGAGCTGGCGGTCGCGCTGGCCGCCGGAATGCCGCCGCAGCGGATCGCGCTGCACGGCAACAACAAGTCGGTGGACGAACTCGAACACGCGGTGAAGACCGGCGTCGGGCACATCGTGGTCGACTCCTACGCGGAGATCGAGCGCCTGGCCGCGATCGCCGCCCGCCAGGGCGTGCGCCAGCAGGTGCTGATCCGGATCACCGTCGGCGTCGAGGCGCACACCCACGAGTTCATCGCCACCGCGCACGAGGACCAGAAGTTCGGGCTGTCACTGAGCCTGGCTGCGCCGCGAAGCGGCTCGGTTGAGGGTGATGGCGGGCGACGGGAGGGCGGGGGAGCGGCCGCCGAGGCGGTGCGCCGGGTCCTCGGCCACGACAGCCTGGAGCTGCGCGGCATCCACTCGCACATCGGATCGCAGATCTTCGACATGGCCGGGTTCGAGGTGGCCGCCCGCCGGGTGGTCGGCCTGCTGGGTCAGATCCGCGACGAGCACGGCGTCGAGCTGCCCGAGATCGACCTCGGCGGCGGCCTCGGCATCGCGTACACCAGCGAGGACGACCCGCGCGAGCCGGCCGAGATCGCGGCCGCGCTGGCCGACATCGTCCGGCGCGAGTGCGCCGCCGCGAACCTGAACGCCCCCCGGCTGAGCGTGGAGCCGGGCCGGGCGATCGTCGGCCCGACGGCGTTCACGCTGTACGAGGTCGGCACCGTCAAGCCGCTGGAGGGCCTGCGCACCTACGTCAGCGTGGACGGCGGGATGTCGGACAACATCCGCACCGCGCTGTACGACGCCGAGTACTCGGTGGCCCTGGTGTCGCGCACCAGTGACGCGGAACCGATGCTGGTGCGGGTGGTCGGCAAGCACTGCGAGTCCGGCGACATCGTCGTCCGGGACGCCTTCCTGCCGGCCGACCTGGCCCCGGGCGACCTGATCGCGGTGCCCGCCACCGGGGCCTACTGCCGCTCCATGGCGAGCAATTACAACCACGCCCTCAAGCCCCCCGTGCTCGCCGTCAGGGACGGTGCGGCACGGGTGATCGTCCGGCGCGAGACGGAGGAGGATCTCCTGCGTCTGGATATCGGATGACGAAATCCTCGTCTCAGATCATGGAACGACCGTAGATCCGTACGGAAAGTCCCGGAGACTGGTAGAGACCGAAGTTCCCGGCGGTCCCGGAAAACCCGCCGGAAATACCGAAGCACGATGAATGCAGAGCGGAGTCGGATGATGCGTACGCGCCCGCTGAAGGTGGCGTTGCTGGGTTGTGGTGTGGTGGGCTCCGAGGTGGCGCGCATCATGACGACGACGGCCGACGACCTCGCCGCTCGCATCGGTGCTCCGGTCGAGCTGGCCGGGATCGCGGTCCGCCGCGCCGGGCGGACCCGCCCGGGCGTCCCCGAGCACCTGATCACCACCGATGCCGAGGCCCTGGTCAACCGGGGCGACATCGACGTGGTGGTCGAGGTGGTGGGCGGCATCGAGCCGTCCAAATCGCTGATCCTGTCCGCCTTCGAGCGGGGCGCCTCGGTGGTCAGCGCCAACAAGGCGCTGCTCGCCAGGGACGGCACCGAGCTGCACGCCGCGGCCGCCGAGGCCGGGGTGGACCTGTACTACGAGGCCGCGGTGGCGGGCGCGATCCCGCTGCTGCGCCCGCTGCGCGAGTCCCTCGCGGGCGACAAGGTCAACCGGGTGCTGGGCATCGTCAACGGCACCACCAACTTCATCCTCGACAAGATGGACACCACCGGCGCCGGCTACTCGGAGGCGCTGGAGGAGGCCACCGCGCTGGGCTACGCCGAGGCCGACCCGACGGCCGACGTCGAGGGCTTCGACGCCGCCGCCAAGGCCGCGATCCTGGCCGGCATCGCCTTCCACACCAAGGTCACCGCGGCGGACGTCTACCGCGAGGGCATCACCGAGGTGACGGCGGCCGACATCGCCTCCGCCAAGGAGATGGGCTGCGTGGTCAAGCTGCTCGCGATCTGCGAGCGGGCCGCGGACGGCGAGTCCGTCACCGCGCGCGTCCACCCGGCGATGATCCCGCTGTCGCACCCGCTGGCCTCCGTCCGCGAGGCGTACAACGCGGTGTTCGTCGAGGCCGAGGCGGCCGGCCGGCTGATGTTCTACGGCCCGGGCGCGGGCGGCTCGCCGACCGCCTCCGCGGTGCTCGGCGACCTGGTCGCGGTCTGCCGCAACAAGCTGGCCGGCGCGACCGGTCCCGGTGACTCGGTGTACACCCGGCTGCCGGCCAAGCCGATGGACGAGGTGGTCACCCGCTACCACGTCAGCCTGGACGTGGACGACCGCGCGGGCGTGCTCGCCCAGGTGGCGTCCGTCTTCGCCGAGCACGGCGTGTCCATCGACACCGTGCGCCAGCAGGGCCGCGACGGCGACGCCTCGCTCGTCGTGGTCACCCACCGTGCCACCGACGCCGCACTGTCGGCGACGGTCGACAAGCTCCGCGCGCTGGACAGCGTGCGGGACGTGGCCAGCATCATGCGGGTCGAAGGGGAATAAGGAACCAGCCATGAACGCCGTTGCCGAGAACGTCGTCCGAGGCGCGCACACCCACCAGTGGCGCGGCCTGATCGAGGAGTACCGGGACCGCCTGCCGGTCACCGCGGCCACCCCGGTGGTCACCCTGTTGGAGGGCGGCACGCCCCTGGTCCCCGCCCAGGTGCTCTCCGAGCGCACGGGCTGCGAGGTCTACCTCAAGGTCGAGGGCGCCAACCCGACCGGCTCCTTCAAGGACCGCGGGATGACGATGGCCATCTCCAAGGCCAAGGAGGAGGGCGCGCAGGCGGTCATCTGCGCGTCCACCGGCAACACCTCGGCCTCCGCCGCCGCGTACGCGGTGCGGGCCGGGATGGTCTCCGCGGTGCTCGTCCCGCAGGGCAAGATCGCCCTCGGCAAGATGGGCCAGGCGCTGGTGCACGGCGCCAGGATCCTCCAGGTCGACGGGAACTTCGACGACTGCCTCACCCTTGCGCGTGAACTGTCCGAGAAGTACCCGGTGGCGCTGGTCAACTCGGTGAACCCGGCGCGGATCGAGGGCCAGAAGACCGCGGCCTTCGAGATCGTCGACATGCTCGGCGACGCCCCGGACGTCCACGTCCTGCCGGTCGGCAACGCGGGCAACATCACCGCGTACTGGAAGGGCTACCGGGAGTACTCTGCGGACGGCCTCGCCACCCGCACCCCGCGGATGTGGGGCTTCCAGGCCGCCGGCTCGGCCCCGATCGTGGACGGCGCGCCGGTGCTCAAGCCGCAGACCATCGCCACCGCGATCCGGATCGGCAACCCGGCCTCCTGGGACTTCGCGCTTGCCGCGCGGGACGAGTCCGGCGGCCTCATCGACAAGGTGACGGACCGTCAGATCCTTTCCGCCTACCGGCTGTTGGCCTCGCAGGAGGGCGTCTTCGTGGAGCCCGCCTCGGCCGCCTCGGTGGCCGGTCTGCTGGCCAAGGCGGAGGCAGGCCTGGTCGACCCGGGCCAGCGGATCGTCTGCACCGTCACCGGCAACGGCCTGAAGGACCCGGACTGGGCGGTGGCCGGCGCGCCGCAGCCGCAGATCGTCCCGGTCGACCCGGAGGCGGCCGCCCGCAGTCTCGGACTGCTCGACCGGTAACGGGGTCTGACGCGTCGACGGGCCGACCCTTTCGGGGGTCGGCCCGTCGGAGTTCTCCACTGACACTTTTGTGTCAATTGAGCTTCGCATTGCGATCCGTTTCCATGCCTCTCCTTGACAGAGGGGGGTGTGCATTCCGGCCAGAACCGGCAACACACCAGATCGAAGGCCCACGGGGTGTACCGCTTGGGAACCTCTCTTCGATACTCTGGCTTCGGCCGTGTGGCACATGCCCCGGGCCCGGCGGGTCCGGGCCGCGCCGACCGCCGGGACCGCCCGCCCCCGAGGGGCCGCGGTCCGTTCCCCACCCTCGCACCGACGACGCGCTCCGCGCCGCCCGATTTCCCCAGGAGAGTCCACCGCATGGCCGGTCCTGCGTTCCGTGCCGCCGCCGTCCGGGTCAGGGTTCCCGCGACCAGCGCCAACCTCGGCCCGGGCTTCGACGCCTTCGGGCTCGCGCTGGGTCTGTACGACGACGTGGTCGTCCGGGTCGCCGACTCAGGCCTCTCCGTCGACATCGCCGGTGAGGGGGCCGACACACTGCCGCGCGACGAGCGCCACCTGCTGGTGCGCTCGATGCGTGCCGCCTTCGACCGGCTCGGCGGCCAGCCGCGGGGCCTCGAAGTGGTCTGCGCCAACCGGATACCGCACGGCCGCGGCCTCGGCTCCTCCTCGGCCGCCATCTGCGCCGGCATCGTGGCCGCCCGTGCGGTGACCATCGGCGGCCCGTCCGCGCTGGACGACGACGCGCTGCTGGCCCTCGCCTCCGAGCTGGAGGGCCACCCGGACAACGTCGCGGCCTGCCTGCGCGGCAACTTCACCATCGCCTGGACCGACGAGGAGTCGGCCAGGGCGATCACGCTGGAGCCGTCCGAGCAGGTCGTCCCGGTGGTGTTCGTGCCGGCCGGCGAGGTGCTCACCGAGACCGCGCGCGGACTGCTGCCGAAGACCGTCCCGCTGGCCGACGCGGCCGTCAACGCCGGCCGCTCCGCGCTGCTGGTGGAGGCGCTGACCCGGCGTCCCGAGCTGCTCCTCGCCGCCACCGAGGACCGGCTGCACCAGGACTACCGGGCCTCCGCCATGCCGGACAGCGCCGCCCTGGTCGGCGCGCTGCGCGCCGAGGGCGTCCCCGCGGTCGTCTCCGGGGCCGGCCCGACCGTCCTGGCGCTCACCGACGAGGCGGGCGCCGACAAGGTGCTCTCCTTCGCCGGGCACCACGGCCACGGCGGCGACCCGGCGTTCGCCGCGCACCGGCTGGACGTCGACCGCACCGGGGCCGTCGTGCTCCCGCTGGACGTCTGAGCAGCCCGAACGGGCCGCTCGGGGCCCGGCGACGGCACCCTGCCGAGCCGGGTCCGACGGACACGATTGGCAAGCGCAAGGCTGGGGAATGTCTGAGGGGGTCGGTAGTGTTAACCTCATTGCTGCACCAGGTGCCCTCCGGGGCTAGGTGCGCGCGTCCCGATCCCAGCACTCCACGGCAGTGGAGTCCCGGCGATGCACGGGGCGACGATTCTCCGGGAGCCCACCGCAGCGCGTACGCAGCCTGCCTGCGCGACATGCGGCCGCATCCCGAAGCCGTGACGGCACCTGACTCCCACCCGCGGCCTCCCACCTAGAGGCCAGGACGGGCGGAGCGCGGGCCACCGTCACGCGACGGGGGCCCGGGATTCGCAGGGAGCGTGGGGGTTACGCCCTCAGGGGAGGTCGACACACGACCGGCCCACGCGCCACTCAGCACCACCGTGCTTCATGCACCGCACCTCGTACGTAGCTCTCCCTCGACGGGCTCCCGCCATTCGAGGGATCACCGCCTCGGACCGACGCAGTCGAGCGTTGGTCAGGACAGCACAACCGGTCGCCGAGCCAGACAGGCCGACGTCCGCTCCAGGGAAGGACCCTTAGTGAGCGACTCCACCGATCTGATGGGCGCGCGCCCGGACGCCGACGCGTCGGACGCAGCCGCCGCCCCCGCTGCCCCGGCGCGGCGCCGCCGCAGTGCCGCCGCGGGCCTGGACGGCATGGTCCTGGCCGAGCTCCAGAAGCTCGCCGCGGACCTTGGCATCACCGGTACCGGACGCATGCGCAAGAGCCAGCTGATCGAGACCATCAAGGAGAAGAGCGGCGGGGACCCGCTGCTCGCCGCCGGTGGCGCCGCCCCGGCCGCCAAGCGCACCACCGCCAAGGCGGACGCCGAGGCCGCCCCGGCCGAGAAGCCGGCCCGTCGCACCAAGGCCGCCGCCAAGGCCGCCGAGGCCGAGGCCGCCGCCGAGTCGCAGGCCCAGATCGAGATCCCGGTCCAGGCCGCTGCGGAGACCGCCGCGCCCGCCCGTACCGAGCGCACCCGCCGCCGCGCCACCGCGGCCGCCGGCGCCCCCACCGCCCCGGCCGGCGAGGCCGCGGCCGAGGCCGCCACCGTCGCGGTCGCCGAGCCGAAGCAGGCCGAGGCCCGCCCGGCCGAGACCCGCGGCTTCGAGGGCCGTGAGGACAGCCGCGAGAGCCGTCGCGACCGCCGTGAGCGGCGCGAGCGCCGTGAGGGCGGCGAGCGCACCGAGCGCACCGAGCGCACCGAGCGTCAGGAGGGCGGCGAGGCCCAGGACGGCGAGGGCCGTGAGTCGCGCCGCGACCGCCGCAACCGCCGCGAGCGCGCCGACCGCCAGTCCCAGCAGGGCGGCGGCCAGCAGCAGGGCGGCCAGGCCGAGCCGCAGGGCCGCCAGGGCCAGCAGACCCAGCAGCCGCAGGCCCAGCAGGGCGGCTACGAGGACGACGAGTTCGGCGAGGGCCGCCGGGGCCGGCGCGGGCGCTACCGCGACCGCCGTGGCCGCCGTGGCCGCGACGGCTTCGAGGCCGGCACCGTCGAGCCGCAGATCGGCGAGGACGACGTCCTGATCCCGGTCGCGGGCATCCTCGACATCCTCGACAACTACGCGTTCGTGCGCACCTCCGGCTACCTGCCGGGCCAGAACGACGTCTACGTCTCGCTCGCCCAGGTCCGCAAGAACGGCCTGCGCAAGGGTGACGCCATCACCGGTGCGGTGCGCCAGCCGCGCGAGGGCGAGCGCCGCGAGAAGTTCAACGCCATGGTGCGGCTGGACTCCGTCAACGGCATGGACCCGGAGAGCGGCCGCGGCCGTCCGGAGTTCAACAAGCTCACCCCGCTGTACCCGCAGGAGCGGCTGCGCCTGGAGACCGACCCGGGCGTGCTGACCACCCGGATCATCGACCTGGTGTCGCCGATCGGCAAGGGCCAGCGCGGTCTGATCGTCGCGCCGCCGAAGACCGGCAAGACCATGGTGCTCCAGGCGGTCGCCAACGCGATCACCCACAACAACCCCGAGTGCCACCTGATGGTCGTCCTGGTCGACGAGCGTCCGGAAGAGGTCACCGACATGCAGCGGTCGGTGAAGGGCGAGGTCATCTCCTCGACCTTCGACCGCCCGGCCGAGGACCACACCACCGTCGCCGAGCTGGCCATCGAGCGTGCCAAGCGCCTGGTGGAGCTGGGCCACGACGTGGTCATCCTGCTGGACTCGATCACCCGCCTCGGCCGCGCCTACAACCTGGCGGCGCCGGCCTCCGGCCGCATCCTGTCCGGTGGTGTCGACTCGACCGCGCTGTACCCGCCGAAGAAGTTCTTCGGTGCCGCGCGCAACATCGAGAACGGCGGCTCGCTGACCATCCTGGCCACCGCGCTGGTCGAGACCGGCTCGCGCATGGACGAGGTGATCTTCGAGGAGTTCAAGGGCACCGGCAACATGGAGCTCAAGCTCGACCGGAAGCTCTCGGACAAGCGCATCTTCCCGGCCGTCGACGTGGACGCCTCCAGCACCCGCAAGGAGGAGATCCTGCTCGGCAACGAGGAGTTGGCCATCGTCTGGAAGCTGCGCCGGGTGCTGCACGCGCTCGACTCGCAGCAGGCGATCGAGCTGCTCCTGGACAAGATGAAGCAGACCAAGAGCAACGCCGAGTTCCTGATGCAGATCGCCAAGACCACCCCCGGCTCCGGCGACTGACCGTAGCCGGACGGCTGTCGAAGCACGGAACCCCGGATCGCGCGAGCGGTCCGGGGTTCCGTGCGTCCGGACCGTTTTGTTCCAGAGTCGGGACAACTTGGGGGCGTTTGGATCATCTTGTCCGATTTACTCTGGACCGTATGGCCGAGCACAAGAGGATCCCGAGCCGCCGCCGCAAAGTCCTGCGGACGGCTGCCTGCGCGTTCGCCGCGCTCGTCGTCCTCGGCGCCGGTGCGGCCCTCTTCGGGTACTTCAGGTTCAACGGCAACATCAGGAGTGTCGACATCGACGGCCGGCTCGGCGACGCCCGGCCGCCGGCCGCCACCGACGGCTCCTTCAACATCCTGGTGCTCGGCTCCGACTCGCGGGCCGGCGACAACGCTTCGATGGCCGGCGGGGACACCGGCGACACCGCCCGCTCGGACACCGCGATGGTGGTGCACATCAACCAGGACCACTCCCGCGCCCAGGTCGTCTCGGTCCCGCGCGACACCCTGGTCACCCGCCCCGACTGCACCGACGCGAGCGGCAAGCCGGTGGCCGGCGCCAAGCGCGCGATGTACAACAGCGCCTTCGAGAGCGGCGGCGCGGCCTGCGCGGTCAAGACCACCGAGCAGCTCACCGGGCTGCGGATGGACCACTACCTACAGGTCGACTTCGCCGGCTTCGCCCGGGTCGTGGACGCGATAGGCGGGGCCACCGTGACCACCACGGTGGCCATCCACGACAAGGACAGCGGGCTCGACCTGCCGCCCGGCGAGCACCACCTGGACGGGCAGCAGGCGTTGGCCTTCGTGCGCACCCGGCACGGCGTCGGCGACGGCAGCGACCTCGGCCGGATCGAGCTCCAGAAGCAGATGGTGAGGTCGCTGCTCCAGCAGGTCGGGGGGACCGGGCTGTTCACCAACCCGGTCAAGCTGTGGTCGATCGGCGACACCGTGACCAGGAGCATCACCACCGACTCCGCGCTCGGCTCGGTGAACTCGCTGGTGGGGCTCGCCCAGGAGCTCAAGGGGATAGGCCCGGACCAGCTGAGCATGGTCACCCTGCCGGTGGAGACCGCCCCCGGCGACCCGAACCGGGTGGTCCAGCAGCAGCCGCAGGGCGGCCAGGTCTGGGCGGCGCTCAAGGCCGACCGGCCGTTCCCGTCGGCGGTCGTCTCCGCGCAGCCGGAGAACCCCGCCCAGGCCGCCCCCGGAGCAGCTCCCCCGGCGGCCGCGCGGAGCACCGGGAAGGCCGCCCCGAAGGCCGGCGCGGTGCGCTGAGCGCCGTCCGGAACGTCCCCCGGAATATCCCTGGGTGGCCCCCGGTTTGGGAAGATGCGGCCGGTCCTGGCAGACTGGTCCGTCGGTCCCGGTTCACGTGCGGCACTCCAGCCGCCGACCCGGTGCCCTCCCGAAACCTAGGAGATCCCCTTGAAGCCCAACGTTCACCCCGAGTACGTGGTCACCCGCGTGACCTGCACCTGTGGCGCCGAGTTCGTGACCCGCTCGACCGAGACCAGTGGCGAGATCCGCGCCGAGGTCTGCTCGCAGTGCCACCCGTTCTACACCGGCAAGCAGAAGATCCTCGACACCGGTGGCCGCGTGGCCCGCTTCGAGGCCCGCTTCGGCAAGCAGCACAGCGCGAAGGCCTAGCGCTCCCTCGGCGCCGGTTCCCGGTGCCCCCGTACTCGTTGTCGGGGGCGCTGGGAACCGGCGCCGTTCGCGTCCTCCCGCGCGTTCCCCACCCCAAACACGTTTCCGAGTCCCCGGGAAGAAGGCCACCCCCCATGTTCGAGGCAGTCGAAGAGCTCCTCGTCGAGCACGCCGACCTCGAGAAGAGGCTGGCCGACCCGTCCGTCCACGCCGACCAGGCCAACGCCCGCAAGCTGGCCAAGCGGTATGCCGAGCTGACCCCGATCACCCGGGTCTACCGGCAGTGGCGACAGGCCGGCGATGACATCGAGGCCGCGCGCGAACTCGCCGCCGAAGAACCGGAGTTCATCGCCGAGGTGAAGGACTCCGAGGCGCGCCGGGACGAGCTCACCGAGGAACTGCGGGTGCTGCTGGTGCCGCGCGACCCGAGCGACGACAAGGACGTCATCCTGGAGATCAAGGCGGGCGAGGGCGGCGAGGAGTCCGCGCTGTTCGCCGGCGACCTGCTCCGGATGTACCTGCGCTACGCGGAGCGGATCGGCTGGAAGACCGAGGTCATCGACTCCAACGAGTCCGACCTCGGCGGCTACAAGGACGTCTCGGTGGCCGTGAAGACCAAGGGCGCCCGGACGAACCCCGATGGCTCGCCCGGCCAGGGCGTCTGGGCCCGGCTGAAGTACGAGGGCGGCGTGCACCGCGTGCAGCGCGTCCCCGCCACCGAGTCGCAGGGCCGCATCCACACCTCCGCGGCGGGCGTGCTGGTCACCCCCGAGGCGGAGGAGGTCGAGGTCGAGATCCTCGCCAACGACCTGCGGATCGACGTCTACCGCTCCTCCGGCCCCGGCGGCCAGTCGGTCAACACCACCGACTCCGCGGTCCGGATCACCCACCTGCCGACCGGTATCGTGGCGTCCTGCCAGAACGAGAAGAGCCAGCTCCAGAACAAGGAGCAGGCGATGCGCATCCTGCGTTCGCGGCTGCTGGCCGCCGCGCAGGAGGAGGCCGAGCGGGAGGCCTCGGACGCGCGCCGCAGCCAGGTCCGTACGGTGGACCGCTCCGAGCGGATCCGGACGTACAACTACCCCGAGA
This sequence comes from Kitasatospora sp. NPDC093102, assembly GCF_040683915.1. Lineage (NCBI taxonomy): Bacteria > Bacillati > Actinomycetota > Actinomycetes > Kitasatosporales > Streptomycetaceae > Kitasatospora > Kitasatospora sp. NPDC093102. Next base: position 329,057 of record NZ_JBFBFA010000003.1, read on the forward strand.
ACCGCATCTCGGACCACCGCACCGGATTCAAGGCGTACAACCTGGACCAGGTCCTGGACGGCGACCTGAACGCGGTGATCCAGTCCTGCGTCGACAAGGACGCGGCGGCCAAGCTCGCCGCAGCCCAAGAGAACTGAGACCGGCGCGCCCCAGCCCGCGTTTCGCCCGAAGCCGGAGCGCAGAAACAAGAGGTCGTACGGATGAACCTGCTGCTCGCCGAGGTGGCCCAGGCCACCCAGCGGTTGGCCGCGGCCGGCGTGCCGTCGCCGCGCTTCGACGCGGAGGAGCTCGCCGCCTACGTCCACAACGTCAAGCGTAGCCAGCTGCACACGGTGAAGGACGCCGACTTCGACGCCCGCTACTGGGAGGCGGTCTCCCGCCGGGAGGCGCGCGAACCGCTCCAGCACATCACCGGGCGGGCGTTCTTCCGCTACCTCGAACTGGAGGTCGGCCCGGGGGTGTTCGTGCCCCGGCCGGAGACCGAGACGGTCGTCGAGTGGGCGATAGACGCGGTGCGCGACATGGACGTGGCCGAGCCGCTGGTGGTGGACCTGTGCTCCGGCTCCGGCGCGATCGCCCTTGCCCTCGCCCAGGAGCTGCCGCGCTCGACCGTGCACGCCTTCGAACTGGACGAGGGCGCGCTGGAGTACACCCGGCGCAACATCGAGGCCAGCCCCGACCGCGCCCGGGTCACCCTGCACGCCGGTGACGCCACCAAGGCCTTCGAGGACGACCGCTCCTGGAACGGCCGCTTCGACCTGGTCATCTCCAACCCGCCGTACATCCCGCTCACCGAGTGGGAGTACGTCGCGCCGGAGGCCCGCGACCACGACCCGCAGATGTCGCTGTTCTCCGGCGAGGACGGCCTGGACACCATCCGCGGCATCGAGCGGGTCGCGGCCCGACTGCTGCGCCCGGGCGGCGCGGTGGTGATCGAGCACGCCGACCAGCAGGGCGGCCAGGTGCCGTGGATCTTCAACGAGGAACACGGCTGGACGGACACCGCCGACCACCGCGACCTGAACAACCGCCCCCGCTTCACGACCGCCCGGAGGGTCGGGTCGTGAACCGTCGAGCACAGTACGACCGCCCGGAGGGTCGGGTCGTGAACCGTCGAGCACAGTACGACCGCCCGGAGGGTCGGGTCGTGAACCGTCGAGCACAGTACGACGGCCCGGAGGGTCGGGTCGTGAACATCGAGCACCGTACGACGGCGCGTAAGGCTGCGCTGTAACGCCATGAGCCACTCCGGAAGGGGACCGCACCGATGAGCCGCCGCTACGACTGTGCCGATGCCGGGGACCGCGCCACCGGTCTGCGCGAGGCCGCCTCGGCCATCCGACGCGGCGAACTCGTCGTGCTGCCCACCGACACCCTGTACGGGGTCGGTGCGGACGCCTTCTCCCCGGAGGCCGTCGCCGAGCTGATGGCCGCCCGTGGCCGCGGCCGCAACACGCCCTCGCCGGTGCTGGTCGGCTCGCCGACCACCCTGCACGGCCTGGTCACCGACTTCTCCGAGCAGGCCTGGGAGCTGGTCGACGCCTTCTGGCCCGGCGGGCTCACCCTGGTCGCCCGGCACCAGCCCTCGCTGCGCTGGGACCTCGGTGACACCCGCGGCACCGTCGCGGTCCGGATGCCGCTGCACCCGGTCGCCATCGAACTGCTGAACGCCACCGGCCCGCTGGCCGTCTCCAGCGCCAACCGGATCGGCGGGGCCGCCCCGCTGACCTGCGACGAGGCGCAGTCCCAGCTCGGCGACGCGATCTCGGTCTACCTGGACGGCGGGGCGGCCGAGGACTGCGCCACCTCGTCGATCGTCGACGTCACCGGCAAGATCCCGGTCCTGCTGAGGGCCGGTGCGATCAGCGTCGAGCAGCTGAGGGAGGTCGTCCCCGACCTGGAGGCCGGCAGTTGACGCCCACCGCCTCGCTCCACGCCGGGCCGGGCATAGCGCCGTACCTGAGCGTGGGCCCCAGGCCGCTGGACCACTTCCGGATCCTGTTCGTCTGTACCGGGAACATCTGCCGATCGCCGATCGCCGAGCGGCTGACCCGGCGTGAGCTGGACACCCGGCTGAGCCCCCGGGTGGCCGGGCGGATCCTGGTCGAGAGCGCCGGCACCTGGGGCCACGAGGGCGCGCCGATGGAGGACCACGCCGCGACCGTGCTCGACGAGTACGGCGCCGACAGCGGTGGCTTCACCGGCCGCGAGCTGCTGGACGAGCACGTGGTCGAGGCCGACCTGGTGCTCACCGCGACGCTGGACCACCGCGCCCAGGTGATCTCGATGGGCCACGAGGCGGGGCTGCGCACCTTCACGCTGAAGGAGTTCACCCGCCTGGTGCGGACGATAGACCCGGGCACCCTGCCGGACCCGCGGCGCGGTGCCGACGTCACCGAGCGGGCCCGTGCGCTGGTCCGGGCGGCCGCCGCGCTGCGCGGCTGGCTGCTGGCCGCCACTCCGGAGTCGGACGAGCTGGAGGACCCGTACGGGGCGCCGATCGGCATGTTCCGCAACTGCGGCGAGGAGATATTCCACGCGGTCGACCCGGTGGTCACCGCGCTCACCGGGGTTCCCGCGCCGCGCTGACGGACCGGACGCGTCCTGGCGCCGAATGGGGCCGTCCGGCCGCGGCTCGGCGGGCCGGGCGGCGGCAGCGGCCCTACGCTGGGTGACACAGTCCCCGCAGCGCCCGGGAGCCCCGCCATGACCGTCACCGATGCCAAGACCGGCCCGACCACGACGACCGGGCGCCCGTGGGCGTCCGAGGCGCTGCACCGGGCGGATCCGCAGCTGGCCGACCTGCTGGCCGCGGAGGCCGAGCGGCGCGCCGAAACGATCCAGCTGCTGGCGGGGGAGAACCTGACCACCCCCGCGGTCCTGGCGGCGCTCACCGGCCCGCTGATCGACAAGTACGCCGAGGGCTACCCGGGCCGCCGGCACCACACCGGCTGCGCGCTGGCGGACGCCGCCGAGCTGCTGGCGATCGACCGGGCCCGCGAGCTGTTCACCGCCCCGCACGCCAACGTCCAGCCCCGGTCGGCGACTTCGGCGATGCTGGCGGCGTACGCGGCGCTGCTGCGGCCCGGCGACGGGGTGCTGGCGATGTCGCTGGAGCACGGCGGCCACCTCAGCTGCGGCTCGCGCGCCAACTTCTCCGGGCGCTGGTTCGCCTTCACCGGCTACGGCGTGCGCGAGGACGACGGGCTGATCGACCTCGACCAGGTCCGTGACCTGGCCCGGCAGCACCGCCCCAAGGCCATCGTGGCGGGCTCGATCTCGCACCCCCGGCACCCGGACTGGGCGGCGTTCCGGGAGATCGCCGACGAGGTGGACGCCTACCTGATTGCCTCCGCCGCGCAGACCACCGGGCTGATCGCGGCCGGGGTGGCGCCCTCCCCGGTGCCGTACGCGGACGTCACCGTGGCGGCCACCCACAAGCTGCTGCGCGGTCCGCGCGGCGGGCTGCTGCTGTGCACCGCGGAGCTGGCCGAGCGGATCGACCGGGCGGTGTTCCCGTTCAGTCAGGGCGGCGCGGCGATGAACGAGGTGGCCGGCAAGGCGGTGGCCCTCGCGGAGGCCTCCAGGCCCGAGTACCGGGCGTACGCGCAGCGGACGGTGTCCGGGGCCCGGGTGCTCGCCGAGGGGCTCGCAGAGGCCGGTATGCACCCGCTGACGGGCGGCACCGACACCCACCTGGTGACCGCCGACGTGAGCCCGCTCGGCGTGACCGGTGCGGAGGCCGAGCGGCGCTGCGCGGCGGCCGGGCTGCTGCTCGGCAAGTGCGCGCTGCCGTACGACCCGGCGCCGGCCGCCGAGGCCTCCGGCATCCGGCTGGGCACGGGCACGGTGACCAGCCAGGGGATGGGGGAGCCGGAGCTGGCCGAGATCGCCGGGCTGATCGTGCGGGTGCTCGCCGGAGGCGCGGTCGCCCCGGCCGCGGCACGGGTGCGGGAGCTGGCGCTGTCCTTCGCCGACCGGGCCTGACGGAGATCCTTCGCGGGTATCGGAATCTCCTACCCGGGAGGGCGAACCGCGATGCACGGTCCCGGCGTCCGACTCAATAAGGTGTGTGCCGTGGCGACGCACCTCGAACCCCGGGAAGGCAGGGGAGTACCTTCGGTACCTCCCCGTTCGACAGTGATGCAGGAGGCCAGTGGTGCGTGAGTATCTGCTGGTGCTGTTCTGCACGGCCGCGGTCACCTACCTGCTGACCGGCCCGGTCCGGAAGTTCGCCATCGCGGCCGGCGCCATGCCGCCGGTGCGTGCCCGCGACGTGCACCGCGAGCCCACGCCGCGGCTCGGCGGCATCGCGATGTTCGGCGGGCTGTGCGCGGGCATCCTGGTCGCCTCGCAGCTCGACAACCTGAGCAAGGTGTTCTCGCAGGGCACCGACATCCGCGCGCTGCTGTCCGGCGCCGGGATCATGTTCCTGCTCGGGGTGCTCGACGACAAGTGGGGCGTGGACGCGCTGGTGAAGCTCGGCGGCCAGATGATCGCCGCCGGCGTGATGGTCTGGCAGGGCGTGACGGTGATCACCCTCCCGGTGCCCGGCGTCGGCCCGGTCGCGGTGAGCCCGACCCAGGGCATGGTCATCTCGGTCACCCTGGTCGTCGTCATGGTCAACGCGGTGAACTTCATCGACGGTCTGGACGGCCTGGCCGGCGGCATGGTCTGCATCGCCGCGATGGCCTTCTTCCTGTACAGCTACCGGCTCTGGTACGGCTACACGATCTCCGACGCGGCCCCCGCCGTGCTGTTCAGCGTGCTGCTGATCGGCATGTGCCTGGGCTTCCTGGTGCACAACATGCACCCCGCGCGGATCTTCATGGGCGACTCCGGCTCGATGATGCTGGGCCTGATGCTGGCCGTCGCCGCGATCTCGATCACCGGCCGGGTCGACCCGGACCTCATCAACAGCGAGACCGGTTCGCAGACCGCCACCGTGCACGCCCTGGTGCCGATCTACATCCCGCTGCTGCTGCCGCTGACGGTCATCGCACTGCCGCTGGCCGACCTGCTGCTCGCGGTGGTGCGCCGGACCTGGGCCGGCCAGTCCCCGTTCGCCGCGGACAAGCGCCACCTGCACCACCGGCTGCTCCAGGTCGGCCACTCGCACAGCCGCGCCGTACTGATCATGTACTTCTGGGCCGCGCTGATCGCCTTCGGTTCGGTGGCCTTCTCGGTGACCAACACCGGCCGCACCGTCGTCCTGACGCTCGCCGGGCTCTGCCTGGTCGGCCTGGTGGTGCTGCTCACCCCCCGGTTCCGGCCGCGCGCCCCGCGGGCGGTGCAGTCCTTCGTCCCCCCGCGCTACCGCCGGCGGCAGACCGGTCCGATGGCCGAACTGTCGGCGAAGGACAAGCAACTCCTCGGTGAAGCCGGCCGGGACTCCGGGGTGGGCTCCACCGCGGCCGGCCATCACCACAAGGCCACTGGCCGCCACTGGCAAGGGAGTTGATGTCCCATCAAGTGGGGCTTACCCGAACGGCGGATCCGTTGCGCCATTGGTGTGACAGGTGCCACACATTCATGGTAAAGCTCGCATCAAATAGTTTGTGATACCGTTCACGAGTACCGAGAACACGCCGAAAGACCTGACAGGTGGATGACTTCCGTCCCTGTCGGTCTCCCTCCCCGGGCCCGCCGCTCCAGCGGGCGGCCCGCGGCGATGCCTCGGTCGGTGTCACCCCGCCACCGCTGTGCCCGTCCCCCGCCACATCGACATGCCGCCGGAGCTGCCGACATGCCGTCCACCGACGCCCGGATCCTCCGAGGCGCCGCGATTCCCACTGCGGCCGCCGGGATCATCGCCATGGCGATCTCTTTCGCCGTCGCCGGTGGGAAGGGACTGCTCGGCGCCCTGTTCGGCGTGCTGCTGGTGATCGCCTTCTTCAGCTCCGGCCAGGTCGCACTCGACCGGCTGACCAGGTCGAACCCGCAGATCATGATGGCCGCGGCGCTCCTGGTGTACACCACGCAGATCCTGCTGGTCGGCATCGTGCTGGCGGTCTTCAAGAACACCGAGCTCTTCAACCGGCAGGCCTTCGCGTTCACCCTGCTCGGCTGTGCCCTGATCTGGACGGGCTTCCAGGTGCGCGGCGCGCTCAAGGCCAAGACCTTCTACGTCGACCCCGACGCCTCCGAAAAGAAGGGCGACAAGCCCTCCGACAAGGGGCGTCAACAGTGACGAGGCCCAGCTGTCCCCCCAACGAGGGGGGCGGTGTTTATGCCGCACTGACGGGCTGCTATCGTCCGTCGCAACAACGGAGTACGGGAAGAGGCCTGGTCTGTCCGCACGGCGGACCGATCGCCCCCCGGATCCGCGCAGTCTTCGATGATCCCGCTTCGGTGCAGCGCACTGACGTGCGGGGTCGGCGAGAAACCCATCAAGTTCCAGTGCCGCTCCGTGGTCGCAGGCCACGCCGACACAGCGAGGTTGCCGTAACCATGCGTCACGACGAAGGAGTCCGTGGTGAGTGCTGAACTCACGTCCCTCGCCTCAGGCAGTTGCCACTTCGGGGACGCTGGCTGCGGCTTCCCGGCCCCGGGCCTGAACGAGTTCCAGTTCGAGCCGATTTTCTCGATCGGCAGCTTCGAGTTCAACAAGCCGATGCTGCTCTCGATCATCGTGGCCGCGCTGGTCGTCGTGTTCTTCTGGGCCGCGTTCGCCAAGCCGAAGCTGGTCCCGGGCAAGCTGCAGCTGGTCGGTGAGATCGGCTACGACTTCGTCAAGCGCTCCATCGTGCTGGAGACGATCGGCAAAAAGGGCGAGAAGTACGTCCCGATGCTGGTCTCGATGTTCTTCTTCGTGTGGCTGCTGAACATCATGTCGGTCATCCCGTTCGCCCAGTTCCCGGTGACGGCGGCGATCGCGTTCCCGGCCGGTCTGGCCGCGGTCGTGTGGATCACCTACATGACGCTGACCTTCAAGAAGCACGGTTTCGTCGGCGGTCTCAAGAACCTCTGCTGGCCGTCGGGCATCCCCGGCTGGGTCATGTTCATCCTGGTGCCGATCGAGTTCTTCTCGAACATCTTCGTGCGCCCGTTCACGCTCGCGGTCCGAGCCTTCGCGAACATGTTCGCCGGCCACCTGCTGATCGTGATGTTCTCCATCGCCTCCTGGTACCTGCTCAGCCCGACCCTGGGTGCGCTGTACGGCTCGGCCTCGTTCATCGTCGCCGTCGGCCTGACCGCCTTCGAGCTGCTGGTCCAGTTCCTGCAGGCCTACATCTTCGTGATGCTGGCCAGCAGCTACATCGCCGGTGCCCTGGAAGAGGCGCACTGAGCCAGGGGCCGCGGCCCTCCTGAACCACCCCGGAACGCCCGGTGGCCAATCACCACCGGATCACCATCCCCGCAAAGGACACATTGCAATGAGCATGCTCGCTGAGGTCGGCGTCTACGGTTCCGTCGCTTCCATCGGCTACGGCCTCGCCGCGATCGGCCCCGGCATCGGTGTCGGTCTCATCTTCGGTAACGGTGTCCAGGCCATGGCCCGTCAGCCCGAGGCCGCCGGCCTGATCCGTTCCAACATGTTCATCGGCTTCGCGCTGACCGAGGCGCTCGCCCTCATCGGCATCGTCATGCCGTTCGTCTTCGGCCAGGGCCCCAAGTAATTCCCGCCGTAGACCCTTCGAGGAAGGTCCAGATATGAGCATCGCGGCTCACCTCGCGGAGGAGGGGGAGATCATGAACCCCCTTCTGCCCGCATGGCCCGAGATCATCATCGGCCTGCTCTGCTTCTTCATCGTCTTCGGGATCCTCGGCAAGAAGCTCCTCCCCAGCATCGAGAAGGTGCTGTCGGAGCGCCGGGACGCGATCGAGGGCGGGATGGAGCGCGCCGAGGCCGCCCAGGCGGAGGCCCAGGCCCTGCTTGAGCAGTACCGCGCCGAGCTCGCCGAGGCGCGCCACGAGGCTGCCCGCATCGTCGAGCAGGCTCGCGAGCAGGGTGCCGCCCAGCTCGCCGAGATGCGCGAGGAGGGCCAGCGCCAGCGCGAGGCCATCGTCGCCGCCGGTCACGCCCAGATCGAGGCTGACAAGAAGCAGGCGACTGCCGCCCTGCGCCAGGACGTGGGCTCGCTGGCCACCCAGCTGGCGTCCCGCATCGTGGGTGAGTCCCTTGAGGACCACGCCCGGCAGAGCGGTGTGATCGACCGTTTCCTGGATGAGCTGGAGGCCAAGGCCGCCGTTGCTCAGGGTGCGGCCAAGTGATCGGCGCCAGCCGCGAGGCCCTCGCCGCCGGTCGGCAGAACCTGGAGAGCCTGACCGACTCCACCTCGGTGGACGCGGCCAAGCTCGCCGAGGAGCTCACCGCCGTCACGGCCGTCCTGGACCGTGAGGTGTCGCTGCGCCGCGTCCTGACCGACCCGTCCCGGTCGGGCCAGGACAAGGCCCAGCTGGTCACCTCGCTGCTGACCGGTCAGGTCTCCGGCGAGGCCGTCGACCTGGTCTCCGGTCTGGTCCGGTCCCGCTGGTCGGGCTCGCGCGACCTGGTGGACGCGACCGAGGAGCTCGCCGCGTACGCCGAGATCATCGCCGCGGACAAGGCCGGCTCCCTGGACGACGTCGAGGACGAGCTCTTCCGCTTCGGTCGGGTGGTGAGCGGTGCGCACGAGCTGCGGGCCGCGCTGACCGAGCCGAAGGCCGGTGCCGTCGCGAAGGCCGAGCTGATCAAGAAGCTGCTCGGCGGCCGCGCCAACGCCGGCACCGTCCGGCTGGTCACCGCCCTCGTCAACGTGCCGCGTGGCCGTAGCCTGGAGCAGGGCCTCGAGTCCTACTCGAAGCTCGCCGCCGCGCGCCGCGGCCGCGTGGTGGCCCTGGTCACCAGCGCGGTGCCGCTGTCGGACACCCAGAAGGAGCGCCTGTCCGGTGCTCTGGGCCGGATGTACGGCCGCCAGGTCCACCTGAACATCGACGTCGACCCCGAGGTCGTCGGCGGCGTCCGGGTGCAGATCGGCGACGAGATCATCAACGGCACGGTGTCGAGCCGCCTTGAGGGCGCTCGCCAGTCGCTCGAAGGCTGAGCACCGAAGCAGCACATCCGACCCTCGGTCGGGAAACCGGCTCCCCAAGGAGCCGGCACATCGTACGGCCGGTTCGGAAGACCCGGCCGAGAGTCGAATACTTGCGGCCCTCAATGGCGGGCCGAGGATCGCAAACTAGGAGAGCAGGGAAGCCTGATGGCGGAGCTTACGATCCGTCCGGAGGAGATCCGGGACGCGCTGGCCGACTTTGTCCAGTCGTACCAGCCGGACGCCGCTTCTGTGGAAGAGGTCGGCACGGTCACTGACGCGGCGGACGGCATCGCGCATGTCGAGGGCCTGCCCTCGGTCATGGCGAACGAGCTGCTGCGGTTCGAGGACGGCACGCTCGGCCTCGCGCTGAACCTCGACACCCGCGAGATCGGTGTCGTCGTCCTCGGTGAGTTCGGCGGCATCGAAGAGGGCCAGACCGTGCGCCGCACCGGCGAGGTCCTCTCGGTTCCGGTCGGCGACGGCTACCTCGGCCGTGTCGTGGACCCGCTGGGCAACCCGATCGACGGCCTGGGCGACATCGCCGCCACCGGTCGCCGCGCCCTGGAGCTGCAGGCCCCCGGCGTCATGGCCCGCAAGTCGGTCAAGCAGCCGCTGCAGACCGGCATCAAGGCCATCGACGCGATGACCCCGATCGGCCGCGGCCAGCGCCAGCTGATCATCGGTGACCGCCAGACCGGCAAGACCGCGGTGGCCGTCGACACGATCATCAACCAGCGTGACAACTGGCGCTCGGGCGACCCGGAGAAGCAGGTCCGCTGCATCTACGTCGCCGTGGGCCAGAAGGGCTCCACCATCGCGTCCGTCCGCGGCGCCCTGGAGGAGGCCGGCGCGCTGGAGTACACCACCATCGTGGCCGCTCCCGCCTCCGACCCGGCCGGCTTCAAGTACCTCGCCCCGTACACCGGTTCGGCCATCGGCCAGGAGTGGATGTACGACGGCAAGCACGTCCTGATCATCTTCGACGACCTGTCGAAGCAGGCCGAGGCCTACCGCTCCGTCTCCCTGCTGCTGCGCCGCCCGCCGGGCCGCGAGGCCTACCCGGGTGACGTCTTCTACCTGCACTCCCGCCTGCTGGAGCGCTGCGCCAAGCTGAACGACGCCCTGGGCGGCGGCTCGATGACCGGTCTGCCGATCATCGAGACCAAGGCCAACGACGTCTCGGCGTACATCCCGACCAACGTCATCTCCATCACCGACGGCCAGTGCTTCCTGGAGTCCGACCTGTTCAACGCCGGCATCCGCCCGGCCGTGAACGTCGGTATCTCGGTCTCCCGCGTCGGTGGCTCCGCCCAGATCAAGGCCATGCGCTCGGTCGCCGGCCGTCTGCGCCTGGACCTCGCCCAGTACCGTGAGCTGGAGGCCTTCGCCGCCTTCGGTTCCGACCTGGACGCGGCCTCCAAGGCCCAGCTGGAGCGCGGTGCGCGCATGGTCGAGCTGCTGAAGCAGGGCCAGTACCAGCCGTTCCCGGTCGAGGAGCAGGTCGTCTCCATCTGGGCCGGCACCACCGGCAAGATGGACGACGTCCCGGTCGCCGAGGTCCGCCGCTTCGAGCGCGAGTTCCTGGACCACGTCCGCCTGCAGCACAAGGACCTGCTGGCCGGCATCGTCGAGACCGGTCTGCTGGCCGACGGCACCGTCGACGCGCTGACCAGCGCGATCGAGGCCTTCAAGCAGGGTTACCAGACCGCTGACGGCAAGCTGCTCTCCGAGCAGGCCTGAGTCCGGTAGCGAGGGAAAGGACGTAACGACCCATGGGAGCACAGCTTCGGGTCTACAAGCGCCGGATCCGCTCTGTCACCGCGACGAAGAAGATCACCAAGGCGATGGAGATGATCTCCGCGTCGCGCATCGTCAAGGCGCAGCGCGCGGTGGCCGCCTCCACTCCGTACGCCGATGAGCTCACCCGGGCGGTGACGGCGGTGGCCACCCGGTCCAACGCCAAGCACCCGCTCACCACCGAGAACCCGGACGCCAAGCGCGCCGCCGTCCTGCTGATCACGGCGGACCGCGGCCTGGCGGGCGGCTACTCGACCAACGCCATCAAGGCCGCCCAGACGCTCACCGAGCGCCTGCGGTCCGAGGGCAAGGACGTGGTGACGTACATCATCGGCCGCAAGGGCGTCTCGTACTACACGTTCCGCGGTCTGGCGATCGCGGACTCGTGGACGGGATTCTCGGACAAGCCGACCTACGGTGACGCGAAGACCGTGGCGGCCGACCTGATCGAGGCCTTCACGGCCGAGACCGGCGGCGTGGACGAGCTCCACCTGATCTCGACCGAGTTCGTGTCCATGCTGACGCAGAACGCGGTGGAGGCGCGGCTGCTGCCGCTGAAGCTGGACGAGGTTCAGCTCAGCGACCAGACGCCGGCCAAGTCGGAGATCTTCCCGCTGTACGACTTCGAGCCGTCGGCGGAGGGCGTCCTGGACGCGCTCCTGCCGCGGTACGTCGAGAGCCGGATCTACAACGCGCTGCTACAGTCGGCCGCTTCCGAGCACGCCGCCCGCCGCCGCGCGATGAAGAGCGCGACGGACAACGCCGGCGAGCTCATCAAGTCGCTCACGCGGCTTGCCAACTCGGCCCGCCAGGCCGAGATCACCCAGGAAATCAGCGAGATCGTCGGTGGCGCCAACGCGCTCGCTGACGCGAGCCGCGGGAGCGAATGAGTATGACCACCACTGTTGAGCCGACCACGGCGACGGGCCGCGTCGCGCGGGTCATCGGCCCGGTCGTCGACGTGGAGTTCCCCGTCGACGCGATCCCGGACATGTACAACGCCCTGCACGTCGAGGTGGACAACCCCGACGGCACGGGCAAGAAGACCCTGACCCTCGAGGTCGCCCAGCACCTCGGCGACGGCATGGTCCGCGGCATCTCGATGCAGCCGACCGACGGCCTGGTCCGTGGTTCGCAGGTCACCGACACCGGTGCCGCGATCTCCGTCCCGGTCGGCCAGATCACCAAGGGCAAGGTCTTCAACGCCCTCGGTGACGTGCTGAACGTCGACAAGGCGGAGTTCGACAAGCAGGTCGAGGTCCGCTGGCCGATCCACCGCAAGGCCCCCGAGTTCAAGGACCTCGAGTCCAAGACCGAGATGTTCGAGACCGGCATCAAGGTCATCGACCTGCTCACCCCGTACGTCACGGGTGGCAAGATCGGTCTGTTCGGTGGTGCCGGTGTCGGCAAGACCGTTCTGATCCAGGAGATGATCTACCGCGTCGCCGAGAACTTCGGTGGTGTGTCGGTGTTCGCCGGTGTCGGCGAGCGCACCCGTGAGGGCAACGACCTCATCGACGAGATGGTCGACTCGGGCGTTCTGGACAAGACCGCGCTGGTCTTCGGCCAGATGGACGAGCCGCCGGGCACCCGTCTGCGCGTCGCGCTGTCCGCGCTGACCATGGCGGAGTACTTCCGTGACGTCGAGAAGCAGGACGTGCTCCTCTTCATCGACAACATCTTCCGGTTCACCCAGGCCGGTTCCGAGGTGTCGACCCTGCTCGGCCGCATGCCCTCCGCGGTGGGTTACCAGCCGAACCTGGCCGACGAGATGGGCCTCCTCCAGGAGCGCATCACCTCGACCCGCGGTCACTCGATCACCTCGATGCAGGCGATCTACGTCCCCGCGGACGACCTGACCGACCCGGCGCCGGCCACCACCTTCGCCCACCTGGACGCGACCACCGTTCTGTCGCGTCCGATCTCGGAGAAGGGCATCTACCCGGCCGTCGACCCGCTGGACTCCACGTCCCGCATCCTCGACCCGCGGTACATCGCGCAGACCCACTACGACACGGCCATCCGTATCAAGGGGATCCTGCAGAAGTACAAGGACCTCCAGGACATCATCGCGATCCTCGGTATCGACGAGCTGTCCGAAGAGGACAAGATCACGGTGCACCGTGCCCGTCGCATCGAGCGCTTCCTCTCGCAGAACACCTACGTGGCGAAGCAGTTCACCGGTGTCGAGGGTTCGACCGTGCCGCTGTCGGAGACCATCGAGGCCTTCAACGCGATCGCGGACGGCAAGTACGACTCCGTCCCGGAGCAGGCCTTCTTCATGTGCGGTGGCATCGAGGACCTCGAGAAGAACGCCGCCGAGCTGGCGAAGAAGTAATCGCGGCCGGTAGCAGCTGTGCGTGACCGTGAGGGGTGGCCCCCGAGCCTGGGGACCACCCCTCACGGCGCATCGGCTGTGATTCCGGTCAAATCCGTGCCGCCGGTTTCATGCCGGAGGCGCGGGGCCGTTATTCTTACCGAAACTCCCGAGTAATCGGGCGTTGCATGAGCCTAGGAGCCCACGTTGGCTGAGCTGCACGTCGAGCTGGTCGCAGCCGACCGCAAGGTGTGGTCCGGTGCGGCCACCATCGTCGTCGCCCGTACGGCCTCCGGTGACACCGGCATCATGCCGGGCCACACCCCGGTGCTGAGCGTGCTGGAGACCGGTCCCGTCACCATCCGCACGGCGGACGGCGGCACCGTGATCGCCGCGGTGCACGGCGGCTTCATCTCCTTCGCCGACAACAAGCTGTCTCTGCTCGCGGAGATCGCCGAGCTGGCGGACGAGATCGATGTCGCGCGTGCCGAGCGCGCACTGGACAAGGCCAAGGCGGACCTGGACGCGCACGCCGAGCGGCGTGCCGAGGTCCGTCTGTTCGCGGCGCGCGGCCTCAAGGCCCACGCCTGAGTGCGCCGGACCCCGGCTTAGCGGGGTCGACCGACGGTCCCGGGGACGCGCGAGCGTGACCCCGGGACTGTCGTCGTAGTTGGTAGGTCAGCGCGGTCGCTTGATACGACCGTTACGGGGAACGCGGGTAGCGAGGAGGTAGGTGAGCATGGTCCTCGCGCTTGTGGTGTGTGCGGCGGTCGTGGCCCTGGGTGTGATCGGGCTGATGGCCTTCGCCGTCCGGCGCCGCCTGATCCAGCGGGTCGGCGGCACCTTCGACTGCAGTTACCGGCTCAAAATGCCGGCCGACGCCTCGACGCAGCCCGACCTCGACGAGAACGGCAAACCCACCTCCGCCCCGGTTCCCCCGACCGACGGCAAGGGGTGGGTTTTTGGTATCGGCCGCTACAGCGGTGACTCGATCGAGTGGTTCCGGGTCTTCTCGTACGCCCCGCGACCGCGCAAGGTGCTGCCGCGCCGGGAGATCGAGGTGCTCGGCCGGCGCTACCCGGAGGGCCAGGAGGAGCTGGCGCTGCTGTCCGGCTCGGTGGTGCTGCGCTGCCTGCACAACGGGGCCCCGCTGGAGCTGGCGATGAGCGAGGACGCGCTGACCGGCTTCCTGGCCTGGCTGGAGGCGGCCCCGCCCGGGCAGAGAGTCAATGTCGCGTAGCGACGAGACTCTCGGGATGGGGGCACCCCCGGCCGGAGGCTGGGGGAGGGTCAACGTCGCGTAGCGACGGGACTCCCGGGATGGGGGTACGTCGCGTGGCGACGGGACTCCCGGGATGGGGGTACGTCGCGTGGCGACGGTCCGAGACGCTCCGAGTCGTTCGGAGACGTCCGAGATGCCCCGGGACGTTCCGAGGCGGGGTTAACGGGGCCTAACCCGGCGGCTACTCTGGCCGCATGGTCAATCTGACGCGCATCTACACCCGTACCGGCGATGACGGCACCACCGCGCTCGGCGACATGAGCCGGACCAGCAAGACCGATCCGAGACTGGTCGCGTACGCGGACGCCAACGAGGCCAACGCCGCGATCGGCGTGGCCCTGGCTGTCGGGGAGCTGCCGCAGGACATGACGGCGGTGCTCGTCCGGGTCCAGAACGACCTGTTCGACGTCGGCGCCGACCTGTCCACCCCGGTGGTGGAGGACCCGAAGTACCCGCCGCTGCGGGTGCTGCAGTCCTACATCGACCGGCTGGAGGCGGACTGCGACGAGTACCTGGCGCGGGTGGAGAAGCTGCGCAGCTTCATCCTGCCCGGCGGCACGCCCGGTGCGGCCCACCTGCACCTGGCCTGCACGGTGGTGCGGCGGGCCGAGCGCTCGACCTGGTCGGCGATCGCGGAGCACGGCGACAGCGTCAACCCGCTGACCGCGAAGTACCTCAACCGGCTGTCCGACCTGCTGTTCATCCTGGCCCGGGTGGCCAACAAGGAGCGCGGCGACGTGCTCTGGGTCCCGGGCGAGAACCGCTAGGGCGTGTCCTGGAGCCTGCCGTCGGGCAGGCCGCGGGCCCGTCCCCGGACTTCTCCCCCGTGGAGGTCCGGGGACGGGCCCGCGCCGTCTCAGGGCCGGTCGGCCGGGGTGCGGGTGGAGGCGGTGCCGGCGGGGGTCTGCTCGGTGACCACCCGGCCGTTCTCGACCGCCACCCCGGCCGGCGCCTCCTTGGGCCAGAGCGAGTAGCAGCCGGCCACGATCACGTTGACCACGGCCGCGATGCCCAGCTTGAGGTACCACTGGGCGAAGGTGCCGAAGTGGGCGGACCCCGCGGAGAGCGGGACGAGCAGGGTGATCAGGCCCAGGGTGATCGACGCCGACACGACGGTCCGGCCGGCGACCTGCCACTCGTACCTGGTCCGCTCCGGCCCGTACTTCGGCGAGGGCAGCGGCTTGGGGCCGCCGGCGAAGCGGTACTGGAAGTGCCGGTCGGCCCAGCGGACCAGCGAGGGGCCGTAGCCGATCGAGAAGCCCGCGTAGCTCGCGGCCAGGGCGTGCGTCCAGCTCGCGGTGGCGCCGCCGCGCAGGTCGAGGACGGTGAGCGCGTACAGGGTGAGGTCCACCACCGGCAGGCCGACCAGCAGCGCGGTGCTGGTGCGGCGCCACCGGAGCAGGTAGCGGGCGGTGAGCCCGAGGCCGAGCAGGATCCAGAAGGAGACCTCGGCCGCGACGATGAGGGTGACGATCACGTTCTGCTCCCGGACGGTTCGGTGGTGCTTCCAGGCTGGTGCGCGGGCGCGCCGCTGTCGTCGTCGCGCAGTGCCGTCAGGGACTGCATCTTTCGATGTAGCGGGCTCCTCCGCGGACCGGAGCCGGGCGGGCCGTCCGGGATGGTGGGATGGGGCACGTGCCCCTCCCGTTCCCCGTCCTCCCCCCGCGCCGGCAGGACCAGCTGATCGCCCTCTTCGGGCTGCTCGGCGGCACGGTGCTGATCGTCTTCAAGGTGTACGACCAGGCCGACCGGGTGCCGCCGTGGGCGGTGCTGGCGCCGATGCTGGTGATGGCGGGGCTGGAACTGGTCCGGCGCACGCGGCCGGTGCTGGCGGTGTCGGTCGGCGGGCTGGCCTTCGCGGGGAGCCTGGTCGCCGGCAGCCTGGTGGCGACGCTGATCATGTACACCGACCTGCTGTACGCGGCGGTGATCTACGGCAGCCCGCGGATGTCCCGGGTGCTGCACCTGACCGGCGGTGCCACGGTGCTGACGCTCTCCACCCTGTCGGCGATCTACAGCGGCACCTCCGCCGCGTTGCTGGTGGTGGTGGTCAGTTCGCTGGTCTTCCTGGGCCCGGTGTGGACCGGTGACGTGGTGCGCAAGCACCGGCAGGAGGCGGAGGCCGAGCGGCTGCGGGCGGAACAGACCGCGCTGCTCTCGGAGATGGACCGGCGCGAGGCGGTCGTCGCCGAACGGGCGCGGATGGCACGGGAGTTGCACGACGTGGTGGCCAACCACCTGTCGGCGATCGCGATCCACGCCACCGGCGCGCAGTCGGTGGCCAGGCGCCGGAACCTGCCCGAGGACGATCCTCTGGTGGAGGTGCTGGTGGTGATCCGGGAGAACAGCGTCCAGGGATTGGCCGAAATGCGTCGCATGATCGGACTGCTCCGGGACAGCGGCGGGGGAGAGGTGGACGAGTCGTACGCGGCGCCCGACCTGGCCGCGGTGGACGCCCTGCTGGCCAAGGCCCGGGCGGCCGGCCGGGACGTCGGCCTGGACTTCGAACTGGAGGAGCGCGGCGAGCGCGGCGAGGTGCCGGTGCCAGTAGGGCTGGCCGCGTACCGGATCGTCCAGGAGTCGCTGACCAACGCGCTCAAGCACGCCGGGCCCGGACTGGTGAGCCTGCGGCTGGAGTTCGCGCCCGAGGAACTCCGGATCGCCGTCGACAGTCCGTACCGGGGCGGGCCCGGCCGCGAACTGCCCGGCGCCCGGGCCGGACTGGTGGGCATGGCGGAGCGGGCCGGGCTGCTCGGCGGCAGTTTCGAGGCCGGGCCGAAGGACGGGTACTGGAGCGTGCGCGCGGCGCTGCCGCGCGCCCAGGCGAACGAGGGGCGGGCATGACGATCCGGGTGCTGGTGGCCGAGGACCAGGCGGCGGTACGGGCGGCGCTGGTGATGATCCTGCGCGCCGAGCAGGGGTTCGAGGTGGTCGGGCAGGCCGCCGACGGCGAGGAGGCCGTCCGGCTGGCGCTGGAGCTGCGGCCGGACGTGGTGCTGATGGACGTGCAGATGCCCCGGCTGGACGGCGTCTCGGCGACCCGCGAGGTGGTCGCCGCCGGGGCCGGCCAGGTGCTCGTGCTGACCACCTTCGACCTGGACGAGTACGTCTACGGCGCGCTGCGGGCCGGTGCGTCCGGGTTCCTGCTCAAGGACCTGGAGGCGGACACCCTGATCGAGGGCATCCGCACGGTGGCGCGCGGGGACGGGATGCTGGCGCCCTCGGTGACCAAGCGGCTGATCGGGGCGTTCGCCCGCCCCGAGCGGCCGGTCGGACCGGAGGCCCGGGCAGCGGTGGGGGCACTGACCGGCCGTGAGCGGGAGGTGCTGGCCTGCATCGGGGCCGGGATGTCCAACGGGGAGATCGCGGCCCGGCTGGAGATGGCGGAGGCGACCACCAAGACCCACGTCAGCCGCATCCTGGCGAAGTTGAGGCTGCGCAGCCGGGTACAGGCGGCGATCCTGGCCCAGGACCTCGGGCTGACCGTCTGATCGCCCGACCAGGTCGGTTGCAGATCACACTCCCGATTGCTATTGCACGGGGGATTTGGGCATTAGAGTCCCGCCGTAAGCGAGCGGAGCGAGCGAACCGAAGAAGGGGCGAGCTTCGCGATCGCGACTGCCGAGCGCGAGCGAGGCAGGAGATCGAGCGGCGCGGCTCGATGGCGGTGACCCCTGCCCTGAGCCGCCTTCAGGGCCCGCCCGCGGGCGGCGACGGCATCGGGAGACCCAGCCATGAGCAATGCGTCCAGCAAGCAGATCGCCGTGATCGGAGCCGGCCTGATGGGCGCCGGCATCGCCCAGGTGTCCGCGCAGGCCGGCCACCCGGTGGTGCTGCGGGACGTCACCGAGGAGGCGCTCCAGCGGGGTCTGGCGGGCATCCGCGCCTCCTACGAGAAGTTCGTCGCCAAGGGCCGGCTGAGCGCCGAGGACGCCGAGGCCGCGCTGGGCCGGATCACCACCACGACCGACCTGGGCGCCGTCGCCGAGGCCGACATCGTGGTCGAGGCCGTGTTCGAGAAGCTGGAGGTCAAGGAGGGCGTCTTCCGCGAGCTCGACAAGCTCGCCAAGGACGGCGCCGTGCTGGCCTCCAACACCTCCGCCATCCCGATCACCCGGATCGCCGCCGCCACCCAGCGCCCGGAGTCGGTCGTCGGCGTCCACTTCTTCTCGCCGGTCCCGATGATGAAGCTGGTCGAGCTGGTCCGCGGCTACAAGACCAGCGACGCGACGCTCGCCGCCGCCCGTGCCTACGCCGAGGGCGTCGGCAAGGAGGTCGTGGTGGTCAACCGCGACGTGGCCGGCTTCGTCACCACCCGCCTGATCACCGCGCTGGTCGTCGAGGCCGCCAGGCTGTACGAGTCGGGCGTGGCCACCGCCGAGGACATCGACACCGCCTGCCGGCTCGGTTTCGGCCACGCGATGGGCCCGCTCCAGACCGCCGACCTGACCGGCGTGGACATCCTGCTGCACGCCGCCCGCAACATCTACACCGAGACCCAGGACGAGAAGTTCGCCGCGCCGGAGATCATGGCCCGCATGGTCACCGCCGGTGACCTGGGCCGCAAGAGCGGCCGCGGCTTCTACCCGTACGAAGGCAAGTGAGCCGGCAGGGCTGAACGACCGGCGGGCCGTTCGATCGGGCATCGCACGGCCCGCTCCGCCGGCTCGGGTGAGTTTCCTCACGCCGGGTGCCGCAGACGGGTGATTTGGGCGGTAATCGAGCATAGGTGTGGGGCCGACCTGCGTATATTCCCTCGGACGGGTGAAGTTGCTTCAGATGTGGCCGGAACCAGCAACCTGTGGAGCCGGTTCGCCGTCAGATGAGGGAACCCGGTATTCCGCCCGGGCCCGGACGTGGGGCTGTGGCCCACCCGGATGCACCCCCCGCTCCCGCACCCGGCACGGCCGGGGCGGACCCGCCCCGCACCAGACCGTCCAGGCGAAGGAGGAGAGCATGCGCATCACCGGCGACCACACGGCGCTGGCCATCGAAGGCCGCCTCGACGTGCGCACCGCCGCCGACGCGCGGGCCCGGCTGCACCAGGCGGTGGACGGCGGCCTCGGCGACCTCGTGCTCGACCTCGCCCGGCTGGAGTTCTGGGACGCCACCGGGCTCGGCGTCATCATGGGCACCCACCGGCGGGCCGGCCGGATCGGCCGCCGGCTGGTGCTGCGCTCCGTCCCGGCCCAGCTCCAACGGCTGCTGGTGGCCACCAAGCTGCACCGCATCCTGACCGTCGACGGCGTCACCGAGGCGCACGGAGTCGCTCTGTAACCCTGACGCACCGCGCGCCGCACCGCGCGCCTGCGCACCCCCGGACCCCCACCGCGCAACGTCCCTGGTCAGCGGGGCCGACCGGTCGTCAGCCGTGGACCGCTCTGCACGGCCGGAGCCGGATGTGCAAGAGTCTGCCCGTCAGAAGACGGCCGCCGGGGCTGCCTCCAGCCCGGCCGCGGCCGCGACCGGGGACGTCCGCCGGGTGGCGCGGGACGCCGTCGGCCGAGCACGATGCGGAGCAGAACGTGGCACAGCCATCCGGGGAGTTCCGGCAGGAGGCCGTCCGCACCCGTGGCGGCGAACTGGTCTTCGGTGGCCTGCTGGTGGGCGTCGGCGCCCCGGACGGCTCCGAGGCCAGGCCCTGTCCCGAGGAGTGGCGGCCGCGCCCGCGCCGGATCGAACGCAGCGAGCCCGCCCGCGGCCCGGTCGGCGGCGTAGGCCGCGCGGTCGGCCCGCTCGCACTCGGCGCCGGGCCCGCCGACCTGCCGATGCTGGACCGCGAGACCGACATCGCCGAACTGCTCGGCCTGCTCGCCGAGGGCCGCTCGATACGCCTGGTCGGCCAGGCCGGCTCGGGTCGCAGCGCGCTGCTGTCGGCCGTCGCCGAGGCCGCCGCCGACCTCGCCCCCGGCGGTGTGGTGCAGCTCTGCGGCCACCGCCGGACCGTCCCCGACCTGCTCCAGGACCTCTTCGCGGCCACCCACTACGCCCCCGGGTACCGCCCCGACCCCGGGCAGCTGGCCGCCCACCTCGCCGAGGTCGGCGCGATCGTGGTGATCGACGCCACCGAGCCCTCCGGCGCCGAGCTGGAGCAGTTGCTCGCCGCCGCCCCCGGCTGCGCCTTCCTGATCTCCGCCGCCCCGGACGGCCCGCCGCTGCCCGCCGGCTCCCGGCTCCAGGACCACCTGGTGGCCGGGCTCTCCCGCTCCGCCTGCCTCGCCCTCACCGCCCGGCTGGCCGGGCGGCCGCTGGACGTCGCCGAGAAGGCCTGGGCGGTGGACCTCTGGTTCGAGTCCGAGGGCCTGCCGCTGCGCTTCGTCCAGGCCGCCGCACTGCTGCGCCAGCGGGACGTCTCGGTGGACGCGCTGGTCGCCGCCGAGGACGACCGGATGGACGTCTTCGGAGCCGTCGACGAGCTCGTCCACGACCCGGACCCGGCGATCCGGGAGAACGAGCTGCGCTGCACCGTCCCGCTGCCCTCGGTGGCGGAGACCGCCTCGCCCGCGGTCCGGCTCGCCGAGGGCCTGAGCGAGCCCGCGCAGGCCGTGCTGCGGCTCGCCGTCGCGCTCGGCGGCGAGTGCCCCACCGCGCCGCACCTGCCGGCGCTGATCGACGTCGGGCAGGGCGAGGCCGCCCTCGCCGAACTCGGCGACGCCGGACTGGCGGTGTCCATCGGCGGGCACCACCGGCTGACCGCCGGCGCGCTCGAACTGCTCGCCCCGCACTGGCCGGCCCGCGGCTGCGTCGACGGTGCCGCCCAGCACTTCGCCTGGTGGGTCGGGCACAGCTCGGTGTCGCTGGAACAGATCGCCGCCGAGGCCGAGGTGGTGATCGGGGTCCTGCTCGCCGACCGCACCGCCGGGCGGCACGACGCGGTGGTCCGGCTCGCCCGGGCGGCGGCGCCCGCGCTGGCGCTGTCGCTGCGCTGGGGTGCCTGGGAGCGGGTGCTCCAGTTCGGTCTGGAGGCGGCCCGCCGGACCGGTTCCGCGGTCGACCAGGCCTGGTTCCACCACGAGGCGGGCGTGCACGCGATCTGCGTCCAGCAGCCCTCCCGGGCCATCGCCGAACTGGAGACCGCGCTCACCCTGCGGTCCGCGGCGGGCGAGCAGCGCGGGGTGGCCGCCGCCCGCCGGATGCTCGACCTGCTGCGCGCCGAGGGCCGGCAGCTGCCGGCCGCCGCGCCCGCCGTGGCGGCGCCCGGCCGCGCGCCGGTGATCCGCAAGATCGCGGCCCGGGTGCCGGCCGGCCTGAAGTCCAGCAGGCGGCGCCGGGCGGCCGTGGTCTCCACGGCGGTGCTGACCCTGGGGGTGCTCGGCACGGCGGTGGCGATGAGCTTCAGCGGACCGGACGAGATCAAGGGGAGGGATCCGCACAACGGCCGGCTGGACGGCGGCAGCGGCACCCAGGACCCGCCGTTCCCGCAGCCCTCCGGCAGCGCCGGCCCGGGGACGGCCGGTGCCGAGCCGGGCGGTCCGGCGGGGCAGGGGGCCGGCCCGGAGCCGTCCGTGAGCGGCAGCGCCTCGCACTCGCCGAGCGCCTCGCCGACGAGGAAGCCGAGTTCCTCGCCGGGGGCGGGAGAGTCGCAGGCCCCGCAGCAGCCGCCCGCACCGGGCCAGCCGCCGGCCCCGCAGCCGGGGCAGCCGCAGCCGCCTCAGTCGACCGGGCAGCCCTCGAAGGCGACGGAGCCGAGCCACAGCCCGTCGTCGCCGTCGTCGCCGGCGTCCACCCCGAGCTCGCCGCCGGCCGCGTCCGGGTCGCCGACCGCCCCGGGCGGGACGGCCAGTCCGACCGCCTAGGGGCCGTCCTGAGCGGTCGGAAAGCGGACGGTCAGAACAGCTTGAGCTTGTCGTCGTCGATGCCGCGCAGCTCGTCGTAGTCCAGCACCACGCAGCCGATTCCGCGGTCGGTGGCCAGGACGCGGGCCTGCGGCTTGATCTCCTGCGCGGCGAAGACGCCCTTGACCGGGGCCAGCAGCGGGTCCCGGTTGAGGAGTTCGAGGTAGCGGGTGAGCTGCTCGACACCGTCGATCTCGCCGCGGCGCTTGATCTCGACGGCCACCGTGGCGCCGTCGGCGTCGCGGCAGAGGATGTCGACCGGGCCGATCGCGGTGGGGTATTCGCGGCGGATCAGCGACCAGCCGGTACCGAGCACCTCCATCCGGTCCGCGAGCAGCTCCTGGAGGTGCGCCTCGACGCCGTCCTTGATCAGGCCCGGGTCGACCCCGAGCTCGTGGGACGTGTCGTGCAGCACTTCCTCCAGCGTGATGATGAGCTTCTCGCCGGCCTTGTTCTCCACCGTCCAGACCCCGTCGGCCTCCTTGAGGACGCACGGCGGGGACATCCAGTTGAGCGGCTTGTAGGCGCGGTCGTCGGCGTGGATGCTGACGCTGCCGTCGGCCTTGACCAGGATCAGCCTGGTGGCGGAGGGCAGATGGGCGGAGAGCCGACCGGCATAGTCGACTGAGCAGCGGGCAATTACGAGACGCACGGTCGACCACGCTAGCCCACCAGGGCCAGTTGATGCGATTCCACGACGACGGGGTGAAGAAAGCGCGAACCCGGCCAACATTGAGGTCCTGCGGTCCCGCTGCCGCCCGTCGAGGTCTGGCGCCCCCACCCTCAGGTCGCTACGGTGTGTGACGGCACGCTTGCGGGGCCGGTGTCAACGGGGATGGAGACTGCAGATGAACGATCCGACGGGATCCGGCCAATCTGGTGCACCGCAACGTATTTCCGTAGCAATACACAGGAACGACCGGCCTGTCGCGCCGTTGACTGCCACGCTGTTCTGAGCGCGTTCGGTGTCCAGGACGTCACGTCCCGTGGTGCCGCCGCTGTCGCGGAGGTGCCGGAAACACCCCTGTCCCTCGGTGTTCCGGGCACCCCACGCGAATCCGCCACCCTCACTGTGAGCTTGACCTACGCACGACCACCCGGGCGCCGCGCGGGTGGACCGCGAGAGGAGAATCCATGTCGCTCGACGTCTCACCGGCCCTGCTGGAGAAGGCCGAGCGGGGCGAGGTCGACGAGCGGGAATTCGTCGACTGCGTCCGCGTCTCGCTGCCGTACGCCTGGGACCTGATCAGCTCGCTGGTCGCCCAGGCGAAGGTCGACGGCACCGACTTCGCCGACAACCAGGTACCGCCGCCCAGCGAGCAGGCCCGTGGCCAGCTGCTGCGCGCCCTTGCCAGCGACGCCATCCGGGGCGCCCTCCAGCGCCACTTCGGGGTCCGGCTGGCCTTCCAGAACTGTCACCGGGTGGCGGTGTTCCTGCCGTCGGAGGCCAACGAGGCGCGGTACGACCGCTTCACCTCGGTCCGGGAGCAGCTGCTCAACCAGTCCGAGGAGCTGCGGGACTGCTGACCTCGTCGTACCCCGCTGCGGCGCCGGCCGCCCCCGTCCCCCGGTGCGGGGGGAGGGGCGGCGGCCCGGGCCCGTCCCCCACGGGGTTCAGCCCAGCTGCGGCAGCACCTCGGAGCCGAGCCGGGAGATGTTCTGCAGGGTCGCCTCCTGGTCGCCGCTGCCCTCGGCGAGCAGGGCGAAGCGCCGGATGCCGGTGCGCTCGGCGGTGGCCAGCAGCCGGTCGGCGCACTGCCGCGGGGTGCCCACCGCGTGCAGGTCGCAGAGCATCTCGGTGTACTGGCGCGGGTCGCGCATCTTGCGCTCGCGGCCGTCCACGGTGCGGTGGGCGCCGAGCCCGTACTCGAACCAGCCGGGCATCGCGTTCAGCAGCGTGGACCGGGCCGCCGCGGCGCGGTCGTCGACCTGGGCGACCCCGGCCGCGACGTGCTGGCGGCCGATCCGGCGCAGCTGCTCCTCGCTGCGCCCGGCGGCGAGCCAGGCGGTCCGGTACAGCTCCAGCATCCGCAGCTTGTCGTCGTCCCCGGAGTGCATGCCGAGCAGCATCGGCAGGCCGCGCTCGGCGGCCAGCCGCACCCCGCCCGGCGAGGTGCAGGCGACCACCACGGGCGGGCCGGCCACCGGCCGCCCGTCGACGGCGAGCTCCTCGCCGAGGCCCTCGTCGTCCCGGCGCTGGCGCGGGAAGCGCACCGGTCCGGAGCGTCCGCCGAGGCCGAGCCAGCTGCTCAGGCCCGGCCGCCGCAGGGGTTCGGTGGCCCGCGGCACCACCGCGACCTCGGGGAAGGTGAACTGCGGGCCGTCCGCGCCGACCCGGGAGCCGCGCAGCCAGCGCAGCAGCAGGTCCAGCCGCTCCGGGAAGCCGTTCTCGAAGGCGTCCACGCCGCCGCCGAACACGTCCAGGTCGATCCACGGCCCGCCGCGGCCCACCCCGAGCGTGAACCGTCCGCCGGAGGTGAGGTGCAGCAGCGCGGCCTGCTCGCCGAGCCCCACCGGGTGGTGGGTGGAGAGCACGCTGACCGCCGTGCCGACGCCGATCCGGCGGGTGCGGCCGAGCAGCATCGCGGCCAGCGTGGCGGCGTCCGGGCACACCCCGTACGGCACGAAGTGGTGCTCGGCCAGCCAGACGCTGTCCAGGCCCGCACGTTCGGCCTCGACGGCGGAGCGGACGGTGCGCTCCAGCGCTTCCCCGTGGCCCTGCCCGGGGAACTGCGCGGACAGCAGGAACAGGCCGACCCGCACCGGACCGGTGGACGGCGGCAGCGCGCCCGCCCGCTGGGGCGCCGGCAGCGGCTCGCCGGCGAGGGCCGTCACCGGGGGGACGGAGGTCAGCGTCGGGCCGGGGACGGGCGGCCGGATCCCGACGGGCCGACCGGTCTCGGGTCGGGCGCTGGTCTTGCTCATCGTTGGTCCTCCTCGGGTGCGCGCAGGGTCTGCGGGCCCCGCCTCTTCCCCTTGTGGGTATCCGATGTCATGTGCCAATGGCACGCGGAACCCTGAATTTCCCCGATGATCGGGTGGATCTGGGCAAAAACCCCGAAGTGCCGGACGGCGCCGTGATAGTGGCCGTGCGGGAGTCCGGCCGGCCGTAGGCTGGAACGACCCAGAGCCCAGGAGGAGAGGGAGTCCGCGTGTCTCCGCGCCGCAACCGGATCAAGATCGCCGCCCCCCGAGAGAGCGCCGAGGCGGCCGCCCCGCTCGGCGGTTCGCTGCGCCGCACCGAGAGCTACCGGGGCGAGGACTGGGTGGTCCAGACGGTCGCCGGGACCGCGGGGCGGTTCTACCGCTGCCCGGGCTGCGACCAGGAGATCCCGCCGGGGGTGGGCCACGTGGTGGCCTGGCCGATGCACGGCGCGGGGGTGGACGACCGGCGGCACTGGCACCGCGCCTGCTGGGGTGCGCGGGAGCGCCGGGCCTCCAACGTCCTGCGAGGCCGCGGCGCTCCGCGGTACTGACGGTCCCGCCGCGGGGTCGGCTACGCGTCGCGCTTCCTGAGCACCAGCGCACCGCCGACCAGCGCCGCCGCCGTCCAGGCGAGGCAGATGAAGAAACCGGTCCACGGCCCGTACGGCTGGCCGGGCTGCTCGTACACCAGCAGCATCCGCGAGCCCGCGTAGTCGGGGAAGTAGTGGGCCAGCGTCCTGACCTTCGGCACCGCCGAGAGGATCGGCGAGAGCAGGAAGAAGAACGGCACCAGCACGCCGAGCGCGAGCGTCTGGTTGTGCAGCATCGTGGTGACGCCCGCCGAGAACAGGCAGAGCATCGTCAGGTACAGCGCGGCTCCGAACACGGCCCGCAGCACGTTCGGCTCGCCGATCGTGGTGGAGTGCGGGCCGAGCAGCGCCTGGCCGACGAAGAAGGTGGCGAAGGCCGTCATCAGCGAGACCGCGAGGGCCAGCGCGCCGAGCACCGCCGTCTTGCCGGTGAGCAGGGTGGCGCGCTGCGGGACGGCGGCGAGGGAGGCCCGGATCATGCCGCTGCTGTACTCGTTGCCGATCGCCAGCACGCCGAAGACGATGATGGCCAGCTCGCCGAGCATGATGCCGGAGAAGGACGTCCCGGTGGCGTCGAACGGGACCTGCCCGTTCCGCCGGAACTCGCTGAAGTTGTTGTTGGTGAGCAGGGACAGCAGCGCGCCGATGCCGACCGTGACGACGAAGGTCAGCGCGAGCGTCCAGACCGTCGAGCGGACGCTGCGGATCTTCGTCCACTCGGAGCGCAGGACCGCCGGGAAGGACGCCATCTCAGTTCTCCTCCTGCAGTGCCGTGGTGGTGGTCCTCCGGGAGCCGTCCGCCTTCCAGTCGGCGCCCCACGCGGTGGGCGCGCCGGCCGCGTCCAGGCCCGGTCCGTCGCCCGCGTGGTACTCCACCGAGTCGGCCGTCATCTGCAGGAAGGCCTCCTCCAGCGAGGCCTGCTGCGGGCTGAGCTCGTGCAGCACCACGCCGTTTCCCGCGAACAGCTCGCCGAGCCGGGCGATGTCCCCGTCGACCACCTCGTAGGAGCCGTCCGGGCCCGGCTCGTGGCGCAGGCCGGCCTCGGCCAGCACGTCGAGCAGCCGCTCGGGTTCCGGGCTGCGCAGCCGTACGGCGGAGCGGGAGTTGCGCCGGATGAACTCCGGCATCGGCAGGTCGGCGAGCAGCCGCCCCCGGCCGATGACCACCAGGTGGTCGGCGGTGACGGCCATCTCGCTCATCAGGTGGGAGGAGACGAGGATCGTCCGGCCCTCGGCGGCGAGGCGCTTCATCAGGTTGCGGATCCAGAGGATGCCCTCCGGGTCCAGGCCGTTGACCGGCTCGTCGAACATGACGATCTCCGGATCGCCGAGCAGGGCGGAGGCGATGCCCAGGCGCTGGCCCATGCCGAGTGAGAAGCCGCGGGCCCGCTTGCGGGCCACCGGGGTGAGGCCGACCAGGGCGAGCACCTCGTCCACCCGGCGCTCGGGGATGCGGTTGCTCTGGGCGAGCCAGAGCAGGTGGTCGCGGGCGGTGCGGCCGGGGTGGACGGCCTTGGCCTCCAGCAGCGCGCCGATGTACTTGAGCGGCTCGCTGAGCTGCCCGTAGTGCCTGCCGTCGATGGTGACCCGGCCGGCGGTCGGGCGGTCGAGGTCGAGGATCATGCGCATGGTGGTGGACTTGCCGGCGCCGTTGGGGCCGAGGAAGCCGGTCACCACCCCCTGGGGGACCCGGAAGCTGAGACGGTCCACCGCAAGCGTCTTGCCGTAACGTTTCGTCAGTTCGTGCAGCTCGATCATTCGCGCTCCCTGAGTTCCTTGTCAGGCTAGGACAAAGGGGGCATCGCGGCCCGCTGAGTGGGCCTGCCAGACGCACCGGAATAGGTTGGAGACATGAGCGAGCGAAGCGAGCGAGTCATCGAGAGGTGCGCATGGGCGAAGGCCCCCGCCGAGCGAAGCGAGGTGGGCGCATGAGCGAGCTCCCCTCCGCAGTGTCGGTCCGCGAGAGCGGTACCGGAACACCCCTCGTGCTGTTGCACGCCTTTCCGTTGAACGCCTCGATGTGGTCGTCCCAACTGGACGCGCTGCCCGGCCTGACCGGGGACGAAGCGCGCGTGCTCGCCCCCGACCAGCGGGGGTTCGGCGGCACCGGGCTGGGCGCCGACGAGCCCTCGCTGGACCTGGTCGCGGACGACCTCGCACTGCTGCTGGACGCGGCCGGGATCGAGCGCGCGGTGGTCGGCGGGCTCTCCATGGGCGGCTACGTGGCGCTGGCCTTCGCCCGCCGCCACCCCGGCCGGCTGTCCGGACTGCTGCTGGCCAACACCCGGGCCACCGCCGACACCGACGCGGCACGGGCCAACCGGGAGCGGATCGCCGCCGCCGTCACCGCCCGGGACAGCGTGCAGCTGCTGCTGGACGAGCAGGTCGCGGCCGGGCAGCTCGGGCCGGACTCGCAGCACCTGGTGGAGCGGGTGCAGGCGATGGTCGCCGCCGCGCCGCCGGCCGCCGTCGCCTGGGCCCAGCGGGCCATGGCGGCCCGACCGGACGCCCTGGACGTGCTGGCCGCCCTGCGGGTGCCGGTCGCGATCGTGGCGGGCGCCCAGGACGCCCTGGTGGCGCCGGAGGAGGCCGAGCTGATGGTGCGGGCCCGGCCCGGCGCCGAGCTGACCGTCCTCCCCGGGGTGGGCCACCTGAGCGCCCTGGAGGCGCCCGAGGCCTTCGACGCCGCCGTGCGCACCCTGCTCGCCCGGGTGGCCGCCGGATGAGCCAGGAGAGTCAGGACGCGGCGGCCTGGGACTTCTCGGCGCTGGAGGTGACCGGCCGGATGCCCGTGACCAACCGGGGCGAGGGGCTGGTCGAGCTGACCCTGGAACCGCTCGGCGAGGACTACTGGATGCGCCCGGGGGAGACCTTCATCGTCACCTCGTACGGCGACTACGGGCCCGGGCACCCCTTCGAGGTGCAGTACTGGCCGGACTCGGTGTCGGTCTGGTGCACCTCCTGGTTCGGCACCGTCTCGGACGACGAGGGCAACCAGCTCAGCAGCGGGTACCAGCGGCCGGACGGCGCCTACCCCCGGTGAGGGCCTGTCCCCGGCAGGCCCTGGAGGCGGCCGAGGCGATGACGGCGCGAAAGCCGACAGGCCCTCACCCGGGGCGGGTGAGGGCCTGCGGTGCTGCTCGGTCCGGCGTGCGTCAGCGCGACTGTTGGGCGGGCACGCCCATGGTGTCGTCGTTCGGCAGCGAGGCGGCGGCCACGGCCGCGCCGGTCAGCGTCGCCAGCATCTCGCGGACGTTGGTCAGCTGGGCGTTGATGCTGTCGCGGCGGTTGGTGAGCGCCGCCAGCTCGCGCTCGGATTCGCTGCGGATGCGGTCCGCCTTGGCGTTGGCGTCGGCCACGATGTCCTCGGACTGGCGCTGGGCCGTCTCGACGGTCTGGCGGGCGCGGCGCTCGGCGTCGGTGCGCAGCTTCTCGGCCTCCAGGCGCAGCTGCTCGGCCCGGTGCTCGATCTCGGCCAGGCGCTTCTCGGCCTTGGCCTGACGGGCTGCCAGGTCGCGCTCGGACTGCTCGCGGCGCTTGGCCAGGTTGGTCTCGAACTCCAGCGCGGCCTGGGCGGCCTTGGTGCGGGTGTCCTCGAAGAGGGCGTCCGCCTCCTCGCGCTTGTTCTGGGCGTCCTTGTTGGCCTCGGCGCGCAGCTGGGCGGCGTCGCTCTTGGACTTGTCGACGATCCGCAGCCCCTCGTCCTCCGCCTTGGCCTTGCGGTCCTTGGCGTAGTTCTCGGCCTCGGTGCGGACCTGCTGGGCGGCGGCCTCGGCGAGCTCGCGGTGCTGCTCGGCGGCGCGGTGCGCCTCGTCGCGCAGGTCCTTGGCCTCCTCCTCGGCGAGTCGCAGGATCTTCTCGACCCGGGCGCCGAGACCGGCGTAGGAGGGCTCCTGCTCGACGACCGCAGCCTGGGCGGACTGGGTCTCCAGGTGGAGCTCCTCGATGCGCTTCTCCAGCGCGCTGATCCGGGTCAAGGCACTGTCACGGTCGGCCACCAGCTTGGTGATCCGCTCGTCGACCTGGGCGCGCTCGTACCCACGGCGCACCAGGTCGAAGCCGTGAGGGGAGTGACTGTCGCTCATGGGGTTCTGGGCTTCCTGTCGTCAAACCGCTGAGGTGGTTGAGGGAATCCTGACACGGTACCGGAGTGTCGACGGCTATACGCCGTTCTCTCACGGACAATGACCGCCAATGTCCGCTCAATCGGGTGGTGAGCTCTTGGAGCGATTGCCACCCGACCGGGGGGAGCCAACTCCGGCACCGGCCTTGGCACCCCCGTCCTTCTTGCTGCTGCTTCCCCCGTTGGCCTGGGCGACCGGTGACGGTGCCTCGAATGCCTCCAGAGCGGACAGCACGTCCTGGACCCTGGAGATCTCGGTGTTGATGTCCTTGCGGCGGCGCACCAGTTCGTCCAGCTCGCGCCGGCCCTCGTCGGTGGCCCGCTTCGCCTCGGCCTTCGCCTCGGCGAGCAGCCGCTCGGCCTCCGCCTTGGCCAGCTCGATCTGCTCGTCCGCGGCCTCGTCGGCGTCCCGCAGTCGCTTCTCCGCCTCGGCGGAGGCCTGGTCCAGCCGCTCCTCGGCCTCGGTCTCGGCCGAGTGCAGCTTGGCCTCGGCCTTGACGATGAGCGCCTCGGCGCGGCTGGTGGAGTCGGCGAGCTTGGTCTCCGCCTCCTTCAGCAGGCCCTCGGCCTTGCGGACGGCGGAGATCCGGACCTTGCTGGCCTCCGCGGAGGCCTCCGAGGTCAGCTCGGCCGCCCGGTCCTCGGCCGCGGCGACCAGGGCCGCTGCACGGTCCTCGGCCTCGGCGACGGCGGACACCGCCTGCTCCTCGGCCTCGGTCAGCTGCTCCTGGGCGGCCGTCACCAGCGCGTCCACCCGCTCGCCGGCCGACTTCATGGCCGCCGCGTTCTCCTTGCGGGCGCGCTCGTGCAGGGCCTCGACCTCGGCGTCGGTGCGCTCGCGCAGCTCCTCGGCGCGCTCGCGGATCGCGGTCGCGTCCCGGCGGGCCTCGGCGAGCAGGGCGTCCGCGTCGGAGCGGCCCTTCTCGACCTCGGCCTGACCGGCCGCCTCGCCGGCGGCGACCAGCCGGTCGGCCTCCTTGCGGGCGGCAGCGACCATCGCGTCCGCCTGCTCCTCGGCGGCGGCGGTGGTGGCCAGCGCGGTGGTCTGGGCGTCCTCTCCGAGCGCCTCGGCGTCCGCAAAGGCCTTCTCCAGGACGGACTTGGCCTGCTCGCGGGTGGCCTTGTCGAACTGCTCGGCGGCCTCCCGGGTCTGCGCGTCGTAGGCGTCGGCGCGGAAGTGGGTGTCGGAGTCGTACTCGTCGGCCAGGGTGCGGGTGGCGAGGGCGTACTCCTCGGCCTCGGCGTGCAGGCCGGCGGACAGTTCCTCGGCGTCGGCGACGGTGCGGGCGCCCTGGGCCTCGGCCTCGGCCACCGTACGGGCGGCCTGCGCCTCGGCGTCGGCGCGCAGCTGCTCGGCGGCCTCCTGGGCGGCGTGCAACTCGTTCTCGGCGTCCGCACGCAGCTGCTCGTCGTACGCCAGGGCCTCGGCGCGCAGCCGGCCGAGCTCGTTCCCGGCGGCCTCCCGCTCGGCGGCCAGCTCCAGCTCGGTCTGCTCGCGCAGGGCGGTGGTCTCGGCCTCGGTGCGAGCGCGCAGGTCGGCGGTCTCGCGGTCGACGAACTCGCGCTGCTCGGTGGTCTCCCGCTCGACCAGGGCACGCAGCTCGGCGGCGTACGCGTCGGCGGACTCGCGCTGCTCGGTGGTCTCCCGCTCGGCGAGGGCGCGCAGCTCGGTGGCGTCCTGCTCGGCGGCCTCGCGGACCTCGGTGGCGTCCTGCTCGGCGGCGGCCTTGAGCGCGGCGATCTGCTCGGCGGCGGCCTCGTGCATGCCGGCCACCGACTGGCGGACCTCGGCGGCCTCCTCCTCGGCGGCGGACACCAGCTCGGCGCCCTCGGCCTTGGCGGTGGCGATCAGCTCGGCGCGGTCGGCCTTGGCCTGCTCCAGCTCGGCGGTGGCCCCGGCGCGGATGCCGTCGGCGGTGGCGCGGGCCTCGGACAGCTCGCGGCCGGCCTCGGCCCGGACGGTCCCGGCCTGGTCGTTGGCCAGGGCCAGTTCGGCGGCGGCCTTCTCGCGGGTGGCCTTGGCGTCCTTGGCGGCCTCGGCCCGGCGCTGCTCGGCGGTGGCCTCGGCGCGCTCCAGCACCTCGTCGGCGGCGGTGCGCTGCTCGGCGGCGTAGGTGTCGGCCTGCTCGCGGACGTCGCCGGCGTAGGTGTCGGCGGCCTCGTGGACCTGGGCGCTGTGCTGTTCGGCCGCCTCGCGGACCTCGGCGCTGTGCTTGTCGGCGGCCTCGCGGACCTCGGCGCTGTGCTGTTCGGCCGCCTCGCGGACCTCGGCGCTGTGCTGTTCGGCCGCCTCGCGGACCTCGGCGGTCTCGGCTGCGGTGCGCTTGGTGAGTTCGGTGGCGTGCTGTTCGGCCTCGGTGCGGACGCGGTCGGCGTAGGCCTCGGCGGTCTCGCGCTGCTGGGTGGTCTCGCGCTGGGCCAGGGCACGCAGCTCGGTGGCCTCCTGCTCGGCCTCCGCCCGGGTCTCCGTCGCGTAGACGTCGGCGGCGGTGCGCTGCTCGGCGGCGTAGGTGTCGGCCTGCTCGCGGACGTCGCCGGCGTAGGTGTCGGCGGCCTCGTGGACCTGGGCGCTGTGCTGTTCGGCCGCCTCGCGGACCTCGGCGCTGTGCTGTTCGGCCTCGGTGCGGACGCGGTCGGCGTAGGCCTCGGCGGTCTCGCGCTGCTGGGTGGTCTCGCGCTGGGCCAGGGCACGCAGCTCGGTGGCCTCCTGCTCGGCCTCCGCCCGGGTCTGCGCGGCGGCCTGCTCGGCCTGCTCGCGGGCGGCCTCGGCGGCGTCCAGCTGCTCGGCGGTCTCCTCGCGCTCGCGCCGCAGCCCGTCGGCGGCCTCCTCGCGTTCGCGCCGGCTCTCCTCGCGCAGCGCGTTCGCGGCCGCCTCGGACTCGGCCCGGGTGCGGGCGGCCTCGGTGTCGGCCTCGGTGCGCACCCGCTCGGCGTCCGTCACCGCGGCGTCCCGGACGGCGTTCGCCTCAGCCTGAGCCTCGGTGGTCAGGGCCTCCGCCTCGGCGATCGCCTCGGCGCGCACCCGCTGGTCGAACTCGGTTGCCTCGCGCCGGAGTTCGGCGGTCTCACGCTCGGCCGCGGACCGGTTCTCGGCGGCCGCGGCCTTGGCGGCGGCGAGCGCGTCCTGGCTCTGCTGCTCGGCGGCCTCGGTGATCTTCCCGGCCTCGGCGCGGGCCCGCGTCAGGGTCTGCTCGGCCCGGCCCTGGGTCTCGGCGGCCTGCTCCTGGGCCTGCCCGCGCAGCCGCTCGATCTCCCCGGCGGCACCCGCACGCAGCTCGTCCGCGTCGGCCTTGGCCCT
This sequence comes from Kitasatospora sp. NPDC093102, assembly GCF_040683915.1. Lineage (NCBI taxonomy): Bacteria > Bacillati > Actinomycetota > Actinomycetes > Kitasatosporales > Streptomycetaceae > Kitasatospora > Kitasatospora sp. NPDC093102. The sequence goes on from NZ_JBFBFA010000003.1 coordinate 362,241, forward strand.
GGTGAGCAGTTCCTCGGCGTTCTTCGCCGACTCCTCGATCTGGACCACGGCCTGGCGGCGGGCCTCGCCGCGCACCCGGTCGGCCTCGGCGGCGGCCTGGGCGCGCAGCTCCTCGGCCTCGGCCCGCAGCCGGGCCGCCTCGTCCTGCATCCGCTCGATCTGCTCGCGGATCGCGGCGGCGTCGTCCAGGGCGGCGTTCTGGGCCTGCTCGACGGCGGCCTGGGCCTGCTCGCGCAGCCGCTGTGCCTCGGCGGCGGCCTCGGTACGGATCCGCTCGGCCTCGGCGGCGGCCTCACCGCGGGCGGTCTCGGCGTCCTTGTTGGCCCGGCCGAGCACCTCCTCGGCGGTCTTGGCAGCCTTCGCGAGGTGGACGGTGGCGTCCTTGGCGCCGGCCGCCCGGCCCTCCTCCTGGGCCTCGCCGCGCAGCCGCTGGGCGTCGGCCGCGGCCTGCGCGCGCAGCTCGGCGACGTCCCGCTCGGCCAGGGCGCGCAGTTCCGCGATCGCCGCCTCGGCCTCGGCCTTCAGCTCGGCGGCCACCGATTCGGCGGTGGCCCGCAGCCGCTCGCTCTCCTCGGCCGCGGCGGCCTTGGCGGCGTCGGCCTCGGCCTGCTTGGTGACGGCTTCGGCGCGGACGGCCTCGGCCTCGGCGCGGATCGCCGAGGCCTCCTTGGTGGCCTGGGCGACCATCCGGGCCACCTCGGCCCGGGCGGTCTGCGAGCGCTGCTCGTTGGCGGCCTCGCCGTCGGCGACCTTGCGCTCGGCGGCGGCCTCGGCGTCGGCCTGGAGCTGCTCGGCGGCCCGTTCGGCCTGGGCGCGCAGTGCGGCGGCCTCGTGACGGGTGCGCTCCGCCTCGGCGATCGCCTCGGCGCGCAGCCGGTCTATCTCGGCCTTGGCCGCGGCGAGCTGCTGCTCGGCCCGGGCCTGTTCGGCGGCGGCCTGGGCCTTGAGCCGGCCGATCTCGGCCTGGGCGGCGGCCAGCTGGCCCTCGGCGGCGGCGTGCGCAGCGGCCAGCTGCTGCTGGGCTTCGCCGCGGGCCGCGTCCACGTCGGCGGCGGCCTGGGCGCCGGCCTGCTGGGCCTGCTCGGAGGCGGCGCGCAGCAGGCGCTCGGCATCGTTCTGGGCCCGCTGCAGGGCGGCCTCGGCGGCGGCCTGGGCCTCACCGCGGGCGGCGTCCACGTCGGCGGCGGTCTGGGCGCGGGCCTGGTCGGAGAGGGCGACGGCCTCCGCGCGGGCGGCGGCGACCATCCGCTCGGCCTCGGCGCGGGCGTCCTGGAGCAGCCGCTGGGCTTCCTGCTCGGAGCCGGCCCGGGTCTGCTCGGCCCAGCCGTTGACGTGCTGTTCGGCGGAGCGGCGCAGTTCGGCGAGCTCGTCCTCCAGCTGGCGGCGGCGGGCGGCGAGCTCGGCCTCCAGCCGGGCGGTGCGCTCGGCGGCCTCGGCCATGATCCGCTGGGTGGCGGCCTGGGAGTCGCGCAGCTGGCGCTCGGCGTCGGCGCGCAGCTGCTGGGCCTGCATCTCGGCGGTGCGGAGCATCTGCTCGGCCTGGCCGGAGACGGCGTCGAAGGCGCGCGGCTGGGCGAGCATGCGGCGGGACTCGTGCAGCTTCGCCCGGAGCACCTCCACCTGGTAGGCGAGGTCCTCGGCATGCTCGACTGCCTTGTCCCGCTCCTTCCGAGTCCGGCCCATCTCGGCCTCGAACTGGGAGAGGTGATCGTCAGCCTCGTAGCGGTCGTTGCCCCGCACTCCGCGGTCCCATCCATCTCCTGGTCGCGTCCTCGACCCGGCCGGTCCCGGGCTCCCGATTCCCGGGGGCCGGTCCGACTGGTCCTTGCATCCGCAGCCGGTGGACGGCTCCCCGATGTGCCGGGGCCGCCCGCCGCGGTCGTCGGAGTCCGGGGCGCGGGAGCGCGGGGATACCGCGTTCCCCCGTCCGAGTGGACTCCTGGGCGAACTCTTGCCTTGTGGAGAATGGTGACAGATCCGTCTTGCGACTGTTCAGCCGTGCCCGCGTAATGGACTCCCCTTGCGACGGGCCGACCGCCGGAGGGCGGACGGGCCTGTCTTCGGCCGTGCCCGTCGCCTCCGTCCCCCGGAGCCTTCGCGCACCTGGGCATTGTAGTGGGAGCACACTGCGGGGGAATGGCCGCAGGGGGGTTTTCCGGCTCTTCCCGCCAGGTTACTGACGGGTCATGACCGACGGACCGTCGGCCGCCGCCGGGGCACCGACCGCCCCGGGGCGGGCCGGGAGGGGATCAGTGCTCGTCGTGGCCCTGCTGCGCGGAGGTGACCAGTTCGGTCAGCACGCCACCGCAGTCCTTGGGGTGCAGGAAGGTGATCCGCGACCCCATCGAGCCGATCCGCGGCTCGTCGTAGAGGACCCGGACGCCCTTGCCGCGGATGGCCTCGGCGTCGCCGTCCACGTCCGCGGTGCCGAAGGCGATGTGGTGCACGCCCTCGCCGTTCTTCTCCAGCCACTTGGCCACGGTGGAGTCGGGCCGGGTGGGCTCCAGCAGTTGGAGGTAGGAGGCGCCGCCGTCGTCGGTGCCGTTGATCCGCAGCATGGCCTCGCGGACGCCCTGCTCCTCGTTGACCTCGGAGTGGAAGACCTCGAAGCCGTAGGTGGCACGGTAGAACTCGACCGTCTTGTCCAGGTCTCGGCAGGCGATGCCGATGTGGTCGATTCGGGTCAGCACGGCGACCTCCGGGTAGTCGGGGAGAAAGTGCACCAAGTGCAGCGCATGGCCGGCGACGGGCGCCAGTACCGGGGGTGCGAGCCTGCTCACACGGTGGGCGGTTCACCCGGAGCGGGTCGGCACGGTGTTGACTGGATGGTGCCAGTGCGCTCGATCACACCGTCGCTCCGGTGACGGGCGGGTAACAGGTCAGTACATTGAGCGCATCCTCACCTGGCCACGACGTGCGAAGGGGCCCGTCCCATGACCAACACCACCTCTGTGATCGTTGCCGGTGCGCGGACCCCGATGGGCCGCCTGCTGGGCTCCCTCAAGGGCTTCTCCGGTGCCGACCTCGGCGGCGTCGCGATCAAGGCAGCCCTGGAGCGGGCCGGGATCACCGGCGAGCAGGTCCAGTACGTGATCATGGGTCAGGTGCTCCAGGCCGGCGCCGGCCAGATCCCCGCCCGCCAGGCCGCCGTCAAGGCCGGCATCCCGATGAACGTCCCCGCGCTGACCGTCAACAAGGTCTGCCTCTCCGGCCTCGACGCCATCGCGCTGGCCGACCAGCTGATCCGGGCCGGCGAGTTCGACATCGTGGTGGCCGGCGGCCAGGAGTCGATGACCAACGCCCCGCACCTGCTGCCGAAGTCCCGCGAGGGCTTCAAGTACGGCGCGATCGCGATGCTCGACGCGATGGCGTACGACGGCCTCACCGACGCCTACGAGAACATCCCGATGGGCGAGTCCACCGAGAAGCACAACACCCGCCTGGGCATCCCGCGCGAGGTGCAGGACGAGATCGCCGCCGCCTCCCACCAGCGGGCTGCCAAGGCGCAGGCCGACGGGGTCTTCGACGCCGAGATCGTCCCGGTCGCCATCCCGCAGCGCAAGGGCGAGCCGGTGCTGTTCAGCCAGGACGAGGGCATCCGCGCGGACACCACCGTCGAGGGCCTGGCCAAGCTGCGCCCCGCCTTCGCCAAGGACGGCACGATCACCGCCGGCACCTCCTCGCAGATCTCCGACGGCGCCGCCGCCGTGGTCGTGATGAGCAAGGCCAAGGCCGAGGAGCTGGGCCTGAGCTGGATCGCCGAGATCGGCGCGCACGGCAACGTGGCCGGCCCGGACAACTCGCTCCAGTCGCAGCCGTCCAACGCGATCAAGCACGCGCTGGCCAAGGAGGGCCTGGAGGTCGCCGACCTCGACCTGATCGAGATCAACGAGGCGTTCGCGGCCGTCGCCCACCAGTCCATGAAGGACCTGGGCGTCTCCTCCGACATCGTCAACGTCAACGGCGGCGCCATCGCGCTCGGCCACCCGATCGGGATGTCCGGCGCCCGCGTGGTGCTGACCCTGGCGCTGGAGCTGCAGCGCCGTGGCGGCGGGGTCGGCGCGGCCGCGCTGTGCGGCGGCGGCGGCCAGGGCGACGCGCTGATCGTGCGTGTCCCGAAGGCCTGACCCGCTGATCTGATCTCCAGGGCTGCGGACCGCCACCGGCGGTCCGCAGCCCTGGCATCTGCGCCTGCGCTAGGAGCTCCTGATGATCGATGTCGCCACGCTGGTCGAGCAGGCCCGGGAGGGCCGGCCGCGGGCGGTCGCCCGGCTGATCACGCTGGTCGAGAACGCCGCGCCGCAGCTGCGGGAGGCGATGGCCACGCTCGCGCCGTACACCGGGCGGGCGTACACGGTGGGCCTGACCGGCTCGCCCGGGGTCGGCAAATCCACCTCCACCTCGGCGCTGGTCTCCGCCTACCGGCGGCTCGGCAAGCGGGTCGGGGTGCTGGCCGTCGACCCGTCCTCGCCGTTCTCCGGCGGCGCGCTGCTGGGCGACCGGGTCCGGATGCAGGACCACGCCACCGACCCGGAGGTGTTCATCCGCTCGATGGCCACCCGCGGCCACCTCGGCGGGCTCTCCTGGGCGGCGCCGCAGGCGCTGCGGGTGCTGGACGCGGCCGGCTGCGAGGTGATCCTGGTCGAGACCGTCGGGGTGGGCCAGTCCGAGGTCGAGGTCGCCGCCCAGGCCGACACCACCGTGGTGCTGCTGGCCCCCGGGATGGGCGACGGCATCCAGGCCGCCAAGGCCGGGATCCTGGAGATCGGCGACGTCTTCGTGGTCAACAAGGCCGACCGGGACGGCGCCGACGCCACCGCGCGGGAGCTCAACCACATGCTGGGCCTCGGCGAGGCCCGGGAGGCGGGGGACTGGCGTCCGCCGATCGTCAAGACCGTCGCGGCCCGCGGCGAGGGCGTGGACGAGGTGGTCGAGGCGCTGGAGAAGCACCGCGCCTGGCTGGAGGAGCACGGCGAGCTCGCCGCGCGGCGCCGCCGCCGGGCCGCCGAGGAGATCGAGGCGATCGCGCTGGCCGAGCTGCGCGCCCGGATCGGCGACCTGCACGGGGACCGGCGCCTGGCCGTACTGGCCGAACGCGTCGCCGCCGGCGACCTCGACCCCTACGGCGCGGCCGACGAACTCGTCGCGGGCCTCACCGCGAGCTGAGACACCCCTCGGCCGGTCAGCAGCCAGGACGGCACGTTCAACGGCAGTGGGCGGGCCCGTGCAAGCACACGGGCCCGCCCGAACACCAGGTGCCCCACCCGCCCGCTCCTTCCGGGAAGCGCAACGTGGCGGTGGCCTTACCGGCACCTCTGCGCAGGAAGTCGGCCAGGCCGACTTCCTGCGGCCCGTCCGTCCTCCCCGGAATGCGGTCCGCCCCGCCGCGATCGGGATCGGGGCGGGGCGGCGTGGGACGGAACCCGGGGCCTACGGCTTGCCGCGGAGGCCTCGGAGGTGTTCGGCGACGGGGGAGAGCGCCTGGTACATGTCGTCGAGCTGCTCCGGGGTGAAGCGGTCGATGAAGTGGGCCCGGACGCTGCGCACGTGGTCCGGGGCGACCCGCTGCATGGTCTCCCAGCCGTGCTCGGTGAGGTGGGCGTAGAGGCCGCGGCGGTCGCCCGGGCACTCCTGGCGGAGGACCAGGCCGGCGTTCTCCATCCGGGTGATCTGGTGGGAGAGGCGGCTCTTCGACTGGAGGGTGGCGGTCGCGAGGTCGGTCATCCGCATCCGGCGGTCCGGGGCCTCGGAGAGCACGACCAGGATCTCGTAGTCGTTGATCGCCAGGTTGTGCGGCTGGAGTTCGCGGCTGAGCTGGTACTCCAGCAGCTTGGCGACCTCCAGATGGGCGCGCCACATCCGCTGCTCCCTGGCGGTCAGCCAGGGAGTCTCCTCCTCGGACTGCGACGGAGGGGTGTCCGCGGCGTCGATCGTGTGCGTATCCATGGCATCCAGCATAGCGGATTTAGTTCAATCTTGTACCAGTTTACAGACCGAAACGTCGTCCGAGATCGCCCAGATTACCGAGGCCCGGCAGGTTCGGGTTCCCGCCGCCGTGCCCGCCCGGCTGGGTCGGCACCCCGCCGACCGGCACTCCCGCCTCCGCCCCGACCTGGCCGACCGACCGCTCCGCCATCAGCTTTTCACTCGACTGCAGCAGCACCTGGCCGGCGCCGATGAACTCGAACTGGTGCTCCTCGCCGGAGGCGCCGCCGAAGCCGGTCAGCCGGCGCAGGCCGCCGATCAGCCCGTGCATGTAGTCGTGGTCGTAGTGGTGGCACGGCGCCGGGCAGTCAGCCCAGCCGACCAGCGCCTGCGGGTCCACCCGGATCGGCGGCTCGACGAAGTGCACCGGCCCGTTGGAGGCGGCGACGAAGCGGCCGGTGCCGATCAGGGTCAGGAAGCCCGGGATGATCGACTGCTTGAGCCGCAGCGTCGGGTCGAAGGCCAGCAGGTTGCCGGAGCGGACGGTCAGGTTGCCCTCGTCCAGGTCGTACGAGTTGAGGTCGAACGCCCGGTCGGCCAGCAGCAGCTTGCCGCGGCCCTCGGCGACCACCCAGTCCGCCGCGTGCATCGGCGAGTTGAAGTGCTGCCCGAGCATCCGGTCGATCGCCCCGGCGCCGACGCCCTTGAAGGTGATGTCGCCGTAGTAGGCGACCATCTTGCCCTTCTGGAGGAAGTACGAGCCGTTCAGGTCGACCGAGAAGGCGTACGGGTTGACGTTGTCGCCGGCCGGCAGGCTGTGGACGTCCCACACCGCGGGCTCGGTGTCGCCGTGACCGGTCGGAAGCGGGGCCACCGGGCCGCCGAACTGCTCCTGGGCGTAAGGCTGTTGCTGGCCGTACGGCTGCTGCGGGGGCGGCGGCGGGGGCTGGTGGGCCGGCGGGGGCGGAGGGTAGCCGCCCTGCTGCGGGTAGCCATGTTGCGGGCCGTAGTTCGGCGGGGGCGGCGGGACCGCGAAGCCGGGCTGGGTCGGCTGGTTGTGCGGCGAGCCGTACGGGGGCTGCGGCGGGTAGGACATCAGAGCTTCTCCTCGCTCGCCTGGACGTACACCGCGCCCTGCCCGGACAGTTCCAGCTGGAACGCCTCGCCCGAGCCACGGCCGATCATGTCGCGCCAACCCAGCGCCGTGGACAGCTTGTTGCGGACGTCGCCGCGGTGCGCCACGTACGCCTGCGGGTCGACGTGCACCGGCTGGCCGGGGACGATCGGCAGCTCGAAGACGCCGCCGTGGGCCATCACCGCGACCGAGCCCTGGCCCTCCAGCTTGGTGGTGAACAGGCCCTGCCCGGTGACCTGGCCGCGGACCATGCCCATCACCCCGCCCTGCGAGCCCATGAACATGGTGGACTGCCGCAGCGTGCCCTCGAAGGCGAGCAGCCGGTCCGCCTCGACGTACAGGGTGTCGCCGAACAGGTCGATCACGTGGACGTGGTGGCCGCCGTGGCCGAACATCACCCGGCCCTGGCCCTCGACGGTCATCAGCGGGGTGTCCTCGTTGGCCACCCGGCGGCCGATCATCGACATCACGCCGCCCTGCCCGCCGGTGATGTTCGGCGTGAAGCGCACGTCGCCGCTGTACGCGAGCATCGCGCCGCGCTGGCTGAACAGCCGCTGCCCGGGCACCACCTGGGCCTCGACCATCTTGCCGTTGATCTTCGTGAAGCCCATCAGACGTCACCCCCGATGGTGACCTTCTCGGAGGGCTGGACGTACACCAGGCCATCGCCGGTGAACTCGATCTGGACGGCCTCGCCGCCGCCCTCGCCGATCACCGTGGTCCAGCCCGCGCCCGACTTCAGGCTGCGCTGGAGGGTGCCGGTGTGGGCCACGTACGCGCCCGGGTCCACCCGCAGCGGCATGCTCTTGTCGACCCGCAGGATGACGGCCGGACCGTTGGAGGTGACGGCCGCCCAGCCGTGGCCCTCCACCTTGGTGGTGAACAGGCCGTTGCCGGAGGACATGCCGTTCAGCCCGGTGAAGCTGGTGCCGGTGTGCAGGGTGGACTCGGTGCAGAGCAGGTTGTCCGACTCGACGTACAGCGTCTCGCCGTTCAGCCGGACCAGACTGATCTCGGTGGCCTTGTCGGCGAAGTAGCAGGTGCCCTGCCCCTTCACCTCCATGACCGTCATCTTCTCGCCGGTCAGCCGGCGGGTGACCATGCCGCGCAGGCCGTCCCCGCCGCCGGTCAACTTCTTGAAGGCCATCTGCCCGGTGTAGGCGACCATCGAACCGTGTCGCGCCTTGACGGCGTCCCCGCCCAACTCGACGGCGAGCACGCGCGATCCCTGGAGTCTGAACTGTGCCACGGCCGCAATCTAGCGGCTGCGGCCGCGGCGCGGCGAGGGTGCGTGGGCCAACTGGTACCGGCCTGGGACAAACGCGCCGGTCAGGCCCGGGCGTGCGCCCCCTGCCCGGGGTGCGGAACGGTGCCGGCCGCCTGTTCGACCTCCAGCAGCGAGGCCGAGTGGCGCTCCGCCTCGAAGGCCACCACACCGCCGCGCAGCCCGAACAGGCGCTTGGAGAGCATGATCCAGAGCACCGCCGCGATGTTCAGCACCAGGGTGCAGATCTTCACCGCGCTGACGTGGTGGCTCAGCTCGTAGCCCTCCAGCGGCAGGAAGGCCGCGGTGGCGACCACGGTCAGGTACTCGGCCCAGCGCTTGTTCAGCCACAGCCCGACCGCTTCGACGATCTCGATCACCGCGTAGGCGACCAGCGCGCCCGCGACGATCAGCAGGGTGCTCTTCTTGAAGTCGAAGGTCTTGCGGATCGTCTCGACGATCGGGGCGTGTTCGAGGTCCCAGTGGAAGTGGTCGGTGACCGGCCTGAAGACCGTGAGGTTCTCGTCGAACATCCGGTGCACCGCGTCCTGGCTGTTGGAGAACTTCCACACGGCCCAGGCGAACACGATGATCAGCAGTCCGCGCAGCACCCGCTCGACGGCCAGGAAGCGCAGGATGAACAGGTCCCGCAGCGCCTTGCCGCGCGGCACCAGCGGCGCCTCGTCGGCCGGGCCGGAGCCGTGCGGGGCGCCCAGGGCGAAGTCGCCGCAGCGCAGGCAGCGCCAGGCGTCGCCGAGGGCGGTCGAGGCGTGCAGCCGGGAGGACAGTTCGGGCTCCGTCGGCGCGTAGGTGATGTGCCCGCGCTTGGCGCAGGTCCTGCGGTCCCAGTCGCGCTTGAACATGTGGTGAGTACCCCCCGTGTGCGATGCGTCGGCGCCCGGCTCGGTGGGCGCGCGGGCAGCAGGATAGGGGTTCCCGGTGACGGTCGGTCGCGTTCGGTGGCGTTCCGGCACACAGCTGTGACAGGGCGGGGCGGGCGCTGTGAGAGCGGGCACGGCGGCCACCCCCGGCCGGGGGCCCGGACGTGCGCTCGGTGATAATGGGCCGGAAGGCTTGTGAGTCGCTTCACAAGTGCGTCCGCGCCGCCGACCCCCGTATTGAGGTATCCATCGTGAACAGCAGCGCCGTCCACCGCCTGCGCCTGGTCTCCGGCCCCGAAGGGGTCTCCTTCATCCTGCTGCTGATCTGCTCGGTGCTGAAGCGGACCACCTCGTTCGACGCCGTCCCGGTGATGGGCATGGTCCACGGCATCCTGTTCATCCTGTACGTGGTCTTCTGGATCCAGGCCTGGCAGACGCAGAAGTGGGACGCCAAGCGCGGCATCCTGCTGTTCGTGCTCGCGGTGGTGCCCACCGGCGGCTTCTTCGCCGAGCGGCTGCTCGCCCGCGAGGAGCGGGGCGAGCTGAAGCCCGCCACCGCCTGACCCCCGGCTTCATCGTGGACGGTCGACAGGCTGCCACGGCCTCCTCTCCCAAGGGCCGCGGCAGCCTGTCGCCGTTTCTTACCGGGGGTGGCTCGGGCCGGTCCCGGGGGCGGCTCGCGCCGGGGACGGCCGGTGGGCGCTGCGCTAGTTGACGTTCACCGCGCTCCAGGCCGCCGCGACCGTGTTGTACTCGGTGCTGGACGCGCCGTACAGGTCGGTGGCCGCCTTCAGGGTCGCGGTGCGGGCGGCCTTGTAGTTGGTGGTGGAGGTCATGTAGACGGTCAGCGCGCGGTACCAGATCGCGGCCGCCTTGGTCCGGCCGATGCCGGTCACCGTCGAGCCGTTGGAGGTCGGGCTGTTGTAGCTGACCCCGTTGATGACCTTCGACCCGCTGCCCTCGGCGAGCAGGAAGAAGAAGTGGTTGGCGACGCCCGAGGAGTAGTGGACGTCCTTGTTGCCGACGGTGGAGGACCAGTAGTCGGCCGAGGCGCCGTCCTTGGAGGGCTTGTCCATGTAGCGCAGCGGGGTGCCGTTGCCGTTGATGTTGAGCTTCTCGCCGATCAGGTAGTCCGGCGGGTCGGCCGGCAGGTTGGCGGACCACTCGACCATGGTGCCGAAGATGTCCGAGGTGGCCTCGTTCAGGCCGCCGGACTCGCCGGAGTAGATCAGGCCGGCGGTGGCGGAGGTGACGCCGTGGCTCATCTCGTGGCCGGAGACGTCGATGGCGGTCAGCGGGTGGGTGTTGCCGGAGCCGTCGCCGTACGTCATGCAGAAGCAGGAGTCGTCCCAGAACGCGTTGACGTAGTTGGTGCTGTAGTGCACCCGGCTCGCGGCACCGACGCCGTTGTTCTTGATGCCGTTGCGGCCGAAGGTGTTCTTGTAGTAGTCCCAGGTGGCCGCCGCGCCGAACTGGGCGTCCACGGCGGCGGACTCGCGGTTGGAGGGCGAGCCGTTGCCCCAGGAGTTGGTGGTGTTGCTGAACAGCGTGCCGCTGCCCGAGGTGCCGCCCTTGAGGTCGGTGGTGGACTGGTTGCCCCGGGAGGCGTCCTTCAGCTGGTAGGAGCTGCCGCTCTGGGTGGTGGTCAGCGTGACGGTGCCGACGTTGACGCCCTTGCCGGTGCCGGTCGCGGTCTGCACCTTCTCGTCGGTGGCGAGCACCCGGCCGGTGGCGGCGTCGGTGATCACCTCCTGGCGGCTCGGGGTGCCGTCCGTGCGCTGGCCCTCGACCACCGTGCGGTGGGCCAGCCGCGGGGTGCCGTCGGCAGCCCAGACGACCAGCTCGGGCGCGCCGGCGCCGTCGACCCGGCTGAGCGCCGCCTCGTCCTCGTCGGCGGCGATGCCCACGGTCGCCCGGACCGCGGCGGTGGCCGCCTCGGCGGCCTGGGGCGCGGCGAGGCCGGGCGTCAGGCTGGGAACCGACAGCCGGCCGGTGAAGGCCTGGTCGACGGACTTCACCGAGCCGTCGGCCTTCTGGTGGACGACCAGGTCGCCGCCGATCACCGGAAGGCCCGCGTAGGTCCGGTCGTACCGAAGGTGGCGGGTGCCGTCCTTGTCCACCACCACGTCCTTGGGCACCAGCTTCTCCTGGCCGCCGAGGGCGAGGGCCTGGGCGACCGGGGCGCTCTGCCCGGAGGCCAGCGCGAGCAGCGCGGACTGCTGCTGCGCCGGCGAGGGGGCGGCGGCCTGGGCGGGGGCGGCGGCGATCTGGATGACGCCGGCCAGCAGGGCGGTGGCGGAGAGTACGGCTCCGACAGTCAGCTTTCGCTTCACGTACGGGGGTTCCTTCCACGAGACCCGCGGGTGCGTGCGGGTGCGCCGCGTACCGGGGCGCCGGGGTTGGCGCCGTTGGGGCGGTAGGGCGCGGACGTGCCGGTCCCGTGCGGTTCCTGACGTTCCGCCGGAAGTGGGTGGGGCGGCGGAGGTCGGACGGGACGTGGTCAGAAGCATGACAACCGTTGGCAGGGATGGACAGGGTGCCTCCGGGGATTGGCCGGGAACCGCCAGTCCCGGTACGGATGGTTCGGGTGCCGCCCGCTGCCCGGTTTTGGTGGTTCGTCCCCCTGGCGGGACTCCGCCAGCCGGACGGGCTTGACAGCCGTCCGGAACGGCGGACGCCCGGGACCTCCCACCGGAGGTCCCGGGCGCCCCGTGCGCCGGTGCGGTGCGTCAGTTGACGTTGACGGCGGCCCAGGTCGCGGCGACGGCGCTGTACTCGGCGCTGCTCGCGCCGTACAGGTCGGCGGCGGCCTTCAGGGTGCCGGTGCGGGCCGCGGCGTAGTTGGTGGTGGAGGTGAAGTAGGTGGTCAGCGCGCGGTACCAGACCGCGGCCGCCTTGTCCCGGCCGATGCCGGCCAGGGTCGAGTTGTCGTAGGTCGGGCTGTTGTAGCTGACGCCGTTGACGGTCTTGGCGCCGCTGCCCTCGGCCAGCAGGTAGAAGAAGTGGTTGGCCACGCCGGAGGAGTAGTGGACGTCCAGGTTGCCGACCGAGGAGGACCAGTAGTCGGCCGAGCGCCCGTCCTTGGACGGCTGGTCCATGTAGCGCAGCGGGGTGCCGTTGCCGTTGATGTTGATCTGCTCGCCGATCAGGTAGTCCGGCTTGTCGGCGGGCAGGTTGGCGTACCACTCGACCATGGTGCCGAAGATGTCCGAGGTGGCCTCGTTCAGGCCGCCGGACTCGCCGGAGTAGTTGAGGCCGGCGGTGGCGGAGGTGACGCCGTGGGTCATCTCGTGGCCGGCCACGTCCAGCGCGGTCAGCGGGTGGGTGTTGCTGGCCCCGTCGCCGTACGTCATGCAGAAGCAGCTGTCGCTCCAGAAGGCGTTGACGTAGTTGGAGCCGTAGTGGACCCGGCTGGTGGCGCCGACGCCGTCGTTCTTGATGCCGTTGCGGCCGAAGGTGTTCTTGTAGAAGTCCCAGGTGGCCGCCGCGCCGTACTGGGCGTCCACCGCGGCGGACTCGGCGTTGGAGGCGAGGCCGTTGCCGAAACTGTTGGTGGTGTTGGCGACCAGCGTGCCGGAGCCGGAGGTCTTGTTCTTCAGGGTGTAGGTCGACTGCCCGCCGCGGGTCGCGTCCTTCAGCTGGTAGGAGCTGCCGCTCTGGGTGGTGGTCAGCGGGACGGTGCCGACGAAGACGCCCTTGCCGCTGCCGGAGGCGGTCTGCACCTGCTCGTGGCTGGAGAGCACCTGGCCGCTCGCCGCGTCGGTGACCAGCAGCTGGCTGCTCGGGGTGCCGTCGGCGCGCACGCCCTCGACCGTGGTGCGGTACGCCAGGCGCGGGTTGCCGTCGGTGGCCCACACGACCAGTTCGGCCTTGCCGGTCTGGTGCACGGCGGTCAGCGGGGACTCGTCCTCGTCGGCGGCGACGCCCACGGTGGACTGCACGGCGCCGGTCGCCTGGGCGGCGGCCTTGTCGGCGGGGATCTGCGGGGTGAGGCTCGGCAGGGCGATGGCCGCGCCGGTGGCCTTGTCCACGGAGGTGGTCGAGCCGTCGGCCTTCTGGTGCACCACCAGGTCGCCGCCCAGGACCGGGAGGCCGGCGAAGGTGCGCTCGTAGCGCAGGTGGCGGGTGCCGTCGGCGTCCACCGCGGCGTCCTTGGCCACCAGCTGCTCCTGGCCGCCCAGGGCCAGGGCGTGCGCCATCTTGCCGGCCTGGCCGTTGGCCAGGGCCAGCAGGTCGGCGCGCTGCGCGGCCCGGGAGTGCGGGGCGGGGTCCGCCATGGCCACGGTGCTCACCTGGACGACACCGGTGAGCAGGGCGGTGGCGGAGAGTACGGCGACTGCGGCGAGCTTTCGCTTCACGAACGAGTCCTTCCGGGAAACCGCGGTGGGCGCGGTCGCGCCGCGTCCCGGGGGCCGGGGCCGGCACCTGAGGGGCGGAACGGGCGCTGACGTGCAGGCCCCGTGCGGTCGAAGCGGCTTCGCCACCGGTGGGTGGGGGTGGTGGCTGCCGAACGGGGTTGGCCGAAAGCATGACAATCGAGCAAATCAAATGACAGGTCTTGCTCATGAATTGGCCAAGTCCCGCCAGGGCGAAGGATTGTGAACGAGCGGATAAAAGGGATGAATCGCCCACGCTTGCAGGGGGTTCCGGTCCGAACCGAGGCCTGGTGGCGCGGCGCCGGGCCGATTCGGGGCCAACCCCGGTGCGCCGGACGTCCGTTGCCGCACGTTCACACCGGCGCAATGTCCTGCTATGGACCTGGCCGTCCGATTGGCGGGATCCCGCCACGTGTTGCGCTTGTCCACCATCAGGACGCCTGGTAGCACACGTCCCGTCCGCCGGTACGGTAAGGAGGTGGCCAAGCCCCTCGCTCTCGACTTCGACCCGATCGCCCGTGCCGACGAGCTGTGGACCCGCCGTTGGGGCGGAGTCCCCTCGATGGCGGCGATCACCTCGATCATGCGCGCCCACCAGATCCTGCTCTCCCGGGTGGACGCGGTGCTCAAGCCGTACGGGCTGACCTTCGCCCGTTACGAGGCGCTGGTGCTGCTGACCTTCAGTCGGACCGGCGAGCTCTCGCTCTCCAAGATCGGCGAGCGGCTCATGGTCCACCCGACCAGCGTCACCAACACCGTCGACCGCCTGGAGCGGGCCGGTCTGGTCGCCCGCAGGCCCAACCCGCTGGACGGCCGCGGCGTGCTGGCGGCGATCACCTGGCGCGGCCGCGAGGTGGTCGAGGAGGCGACCCGGGAGCTGATGGCGATGGAGTTCGGGCTGGAGGAGTACGACGCCGAGCAGTGCCGCCAGGTGTTCGATCTGCTCAGGCCGCTGCGGATCGCGGCCGGCGACTTCACCGAGGGGGCCGAGGGGGCTGCGAAGGAGAGGGCGTGAAGGCGGCTACCCTCGTGTGAGCGGTGCGCGGATCCGGGCGTACCGGCCGATACTGCCGAGCGAGGCGAGGAAGAGTATGAAGGCGACCCCCCTGCTGGGTTGGTACCGGGGCCTGGCCATTGCGACCGGTGTGGCACTGCTGGTGTTCTGCGGCTTCATGGTCGCGAAGTACGGCTTCGGCGCCGCCGAGGACGTGACCACGTACGTCGCGATGCTGCACGGCTACCTCTACATCGGGTACTTCGTGGTGACCTTCATGCTCGGGCAGAAGCTGAAGTGGCCGATGGGCCGGCTGGTGCTCACCCTGGCGGCGGGCTGCATCCCCTTCCTCTCCTTCGTCTTCGAGCGCAAGGTGGCCCGCGAGGCCGCCGAGAAGCTCCCGGCGGGCGCCGGCGACCGCCAGCCGGCCGGAGTCTGAGTCCGAAGCCTCGCGAGAGCGCCCCTCCCCGGTTGGGGAGGGGCGCTCTCGGCATTCGCGCGAGTCATCCGTCGACAAGTACTAGGACGTCCGAGTAAATTGTTAGGACGTCCTACTAGCTGTGCCGCCCGTCGTCGTGGCGGCCGTACGGAGCGGAGTTCGGGGCCATGGACGCCGAGGAGATCGAGCGCGGACGGCAGCGCTGGCAGCAGCGGTACGACAAGGCCCGCAAGCGCGATGCGGACTTCAGCACCCTCTCCGGTGACGAGGTCGAGCCGGTCTACGGCCCGCCCGCCGGGCAGGCCGTGGAGGGCTTCGAGCGGATCGGCTGGCCGGGCGAGTACCCGTACACCCGCGGTCTGCACCCGACCGGCTACCGGGGCCGCACCTGGACCATCCGCCAGTTCGCCGGCTTCGGCAACGCCCAGCAGACCAACGAGCGCTACCGGATGATCCTGGACGCGGGCGGCGGCGGCCTCTCGGTCGCCTTCGACATGCCCACCCTGATGGGCTACGACTCGGACGACCCGAAGTCGCTCGGCGAGGTCGGCCACTGCGGCGTGGCCATCGACTCGGCCGCCGACATGGAGGTGCTGTTCAAGGGCATCCCGCTCGGCGAGGTCACCACCTCGATGACGATCAGCGGCCCGGCCGTGCCGATCTTCTGCATGTACCTGGTCGCCGCCGAGCGCCAGGGCGTGGACCCGGCGGTGCTCAACGGCACCCTGCAGACGGACATCTTCAAGGAGTACATCGCGCAGAAGGAGTGGCTCTTCGCCCCGGAGCCGCACCTGCGCCTGATCGGCGACCTGATGGCCTACTGCGCCGAGGGCATCCCCGCGTACAAGCCGCTGTCGGTCTCCGGCTACCACATCCGCGAGGCCGGGGCGACGGCCGCGCAGGAGCTGGCGTACACCCTCGCGGACGGCTTCGGCTACGTCGAGCTGGGCCTGTCCCGCGGCCTGGACGTGGACGTCTTCGCGCCCGGCCTGTCCTTCTTCTTCGACGCGCACGTGGACTTCTTCGAGGAGATCGCCAAGTTCCGCGCCGCACGCCGGATCTGGGCCCGCTGGATGCGCGAGCGCTTCGGCGCCAAGACCGACAAGGCGCAGTGGCTGCGCTTCCACACCCAGACCGCCGGCGTCTCGCTGACCGCGCAGCAGCCGTACAACAACGTGGTCCGGACCGCCGTCGAGGCGCTGGCCGCGGTGCTCGGCGGCACCAACTCGCTGCACACCAACGCCCTGGACGAGACCCTGGCGCTGCCCTCCGAGCAGGCCGCCGAGATCGCCCTGCGCACCCAGCAGGTGCTGATGGAGGAGACCGGTGTCGCCAACGTGGCCGACCCGCTGGGCGGTTCCTGGTACGTCGAGGCGCTGACCGACCGGATCGAGCAGCAGGCCGAGGCGATCTTCCAGCGGATCCTGGACAAGGGCCGCGAGGACCACGAGATCGGCCCGATCACCTCCGGCATCCTGCGCGGCATCGAGGAGGGCTGGTTCACCGGGGAGATCGCCGAGGCGGCCTTCCAGTACCAGCAGTCGGTGGAGAAGGGCGACAAGCGCGTGGTCGGCGTCAACTGCCACCCGCGCAGCGTCACCCCGGAGCTGGAGATCCTGCGGGTCAGCCACGAGGTCGAGCGCGAGCAGGTCCGGGTGCTGCGGGAGCGCAAGGCGGCCCGGGACGAGGCGGCCGTCCGGGCCGGGCTGGACGCCATGCTGGCGGCGGCGCGCTCGGGCGAGTCGATGATCCCGCCGATGCTGGACGCGGTGCGTGCGGAGGCGACGCTGGGCGAGATCTGCAACGCGCTGCGCCAGGAGTGGGGGACGTACCAGGAGAACGCGGCGTTCTGACCCGCTGACCCGCTGACCCGCTGACCCGAGCAGGCCGCCCGTACGGGATTTCCGTACGGGCGGCTTCGCCGCGTCCTCGGCCGGGGACCGGGCCCCGGCCGATGGCGGTCAGCCGGCGAAGAGCGGTCCGAGCAGCAGGTCGGTGAAGCGGCGGGTCCACTCGGGGGTGATCGGCTCGCCGCTCACCAGGACGCGGTGCTCGACGGTGCCCGCGATGGTGTCGAAGATGATGTCGACCTCCTCGCGGGCCGACGCGCTGTCGGTGTCCGCCTCCAGCTCGCCGCGCGCCTGGGCGGCCGCCCGGCCCTGGCGGACCAGCCGTTTCTGCGGGTCCACGATGGACTCGCGGATCCGGCGCCGCAGCTGCCGGTCGCGGGTGCCCTCGGCGAACAGCGCGAGCAGCGCGGCCTGGGTCTCCGGGCGGGCCAGCAGGTCGGCGAGCTGGGTCACCACGGCCTCGATGTCGGCCCGCAGGCTGCCGAGGTCGGGCATCACCAGCTCGTCGAAGAGGCTGGCGACGGCGTCCACCACGAGCTCGTTCTTGGACGGCCAGCGGCGGTAGAGGGTGGTCTTGGCGACCCCGGCGCGGCTCGCCACGTGGCCCATGGTCAGTCCGCCCCAGCCGAGTTCGGCCAGCGCCTCGCGGGTGGCGTCGAGGATCGCGAGGTCGGCGGCGGCGCTGCGCGGGCGGCCCTTGGCCCGGGCGGCGCCCGCCGGTTCCGGGGCCGTGCCCGTGAGCTCCGGGGCCGTGCCGGCCGGGTCGGGGCACGCCTGGTCCGTGCGTTCCGGGCTCGCTGGGGGCTGGGCGGCCGGCACCGGGCCTCCTTGCGCTGTACTGGTAAGTAACTTGGGTGGGGCTGGTAACGGTAGCGACTGTTCGCCCGTTCGGGGAGCGGGGCGGTCCGGGAAAGTGGGGCAGGTCACGTCGCCGAACCGCCGGTTGGGCTTGCGGGCGGGGCACCGGCTCCAGTTACGCTACGGCTCGTAGCGAAAGCAGTGACAACCAGGCGCCGCATCCCGTGGGACGGGAGCAGCGCGGGCGCGGGTGGGGATCCGCGCCGAACGGTCCAGGCTACCGGGGGAGGGGCACGGCGCCCGGGAACCCGCGCCGCGCGGCCCGCGCGGGGCGACTTTCCGGAGGTTGGTGCCCGGGAGCAGTGCGGACGGGGGAGGATGGTGCCATGCAGCCACGGAATTCGCGTCTCAACAGCTCCGCCCTGCGCGGCGCGGTCGACCTCGCCGCAGTGAAGGCGGCCGGCGAAGCCGCCCAGAAGGCCGAGCAGGCCCGGGCCGAGCGGGCCCGTCAGGCGGCCGCCGCCGAGTCGGCCGGAGCCGCCCCCGCCCAGTCCGACCACCAGCTCGTCGTCGACGTCACCGAGGACACCTTCGAGACCGAGGTCGTCCAGCGCTCCACCGAGGTGCCGGTCGTCATCGACTTCTGGGCCGAGTGGTGCGGGCCCTGCAAGCAGCTGAGCCCGGTCCTGGAAGGCCTGGTCGAGGAGTACGCCGGCCGCTTCGTGCTCGCCAAGATCGACGTGGACGCCAACCCGCTGCTCTCCCAGCAGTTCGGCATCCAGGGCATCCCGGCCGTGATGGCCGTGGTGGCCGGCCAGCTGGTGCCGCTGTTCCAGGGGGCGGAGAGCGCCGCCAACATCCGCAAGATCCTGGACCAGCTGATCCTGGTCGCCGAGCAGCGCTTCGGCGTGGTCGGCGGGGCGGTCGCCCCGGGCGAGGCCGCGGCCGCCGCCCCGCAGCGCCCCGAGGACCCGGCGCTGTCCGCCGCGCACGACGCGCTGGACGCCGGCGACCTGGGTGGCGCCATCCAGGCGTACAGGAACGTGCTGGCCGAGCAGCCGGGCAACACCGAGGCCAAGCTGGGCCTGGCGCAGGCCGAGCTGCTGAAGCGGGTCGAGGGCCTGGACCTCCAGGCCGTCCGGGCGGCGGCCGCGGCCGACCCGAAGGACGTCGAGGCCCAGCTCAGGGCGGCCGACCTGGACCTGGTCGGCGGTCACGTCGAGGACGCCTTCGGGCGCCTGGTGACCACCGTCGGGCGGACGGCCGGCGAGGACCGGGACACCGCCCGGCTGCGCCTGCTGGAGCTGTTCGAGGTGATCGGCCCGGAGGACCCGCGGGTCGTCGCGGCCCGTACGGCGCTGGCGCGCGTGCTGTTCTGAGCCCGGGCCCGGCCGGGTTCCGGCCCGGCTCCGCGCCGGTTCTCGGGCTCGACGCCTGGCACGGCGGATGACCTGCGGTGTCGCCGGGTGATTTGGCGACAATCCGGTCAACCGGACAGAGGTTTACCAAATCTTGATTTCACCCGTGGGTGGTCACATCGTGTGACCACCCACGGGTGTTTCGCTGGTGTTTCCGGCGGATTTCGCCGTCACGTTTCCTTCAAGGCGTCACGCACGGTGCAGCTCGGGTCGATTCCATGATCAACGTCACCGGATGTTGCATTACCCGTCAGTAAGGCACCTCTTGTGCTTCGCCCGGGATTCAAGCACGATCGGCCACGCCCGGTCCCGGGCTCCACACCCGCCGACCCCGGTCGGCCACGCGGAGCGCGGGATCCCCACCGGGCGATCCGCCGGCTCCGGCCGGCGGGAGGGAGGGCAGGGGGGTATCCGCGGTCCCACGGCGGTTCCTGTCCTTCTACCGGCCGCGCGGCCCTGCGCGGTCGCTGGTTGTCGCTCGGGGGTGATCGCCGATGTCGTCGGTCCTGCCCGCCGCCCCGCAAGGACGGCCGGTGCTTGGACGGGAGGCCCGCTGCACGCAGGCCGTTCCCGCGTCCGACGACGCCCAAGGCGCTCTCCGCTACCGAGGACGTAGCTCTCTCCCATCCCAGGCCCCCACCGGTGCGGGACGCACCGCCGGGGAGCCGGAGATGTACGTCCTAGAAGGAGGACTCGCATGTCCAAGACCTACGGCAAGACCCGCTGGAAGCGCTTCGCACTGGTGATGGTGCCGAGTGTCGCCGCCACCGCGATGGTCGGCGTCTCGATCGCCAACAGCGCGCTCGCCGCTTCGTTCAGCATTTCCGGCCAGCAGTTCAAGGTGAAGGCCTCCCACCTGGAGGGCAAGAACTTCTCGCAGTTCGGCACCGTCGACATCGAGGCCAGCGGCGCGCCGCACCCGGTCGCCGTCTCGGCGTTCGACTCGGCCGACATCACCAACATGTGCCAGTCCGTGGTGACCGACCTGACCGGGTTCGGCCTGGGCAAGATCACCCTCCAGCTGAACGCCGGTGGCAACGGCACGCCGGTGCACGCCGAGAACCTGCTGATCGACATGGAGGCACTGAAGGCCGACGCGACCTTCGAGCAGATCAACATCGGCCAGGACGCCTCCACCCTTCCCGGCACGGCGACCCAGGGCTGGGCGCCCCACCCGGGTGTCTCCGCCGCGGGCGGTGGCAAGGGCCTGCCGACCGGTCCCACCGGCTTCGCCCAGGCCGCCAAGAAGGCCTCGCTGGACAACGTCGAGCAGACGGCCCGTGCCACCTCGGCCGGAAAGTTCGTGCTCAACGGTCTGAACCTGTCGCTCAAGAGCGGCGACGGCCCGGGCAAGGAGTGCTACTGATCCCTGCCTGACGGCGTGCCGACAGGCACGCCCGGCAGACGGGTCTTTCGCGGGCCGGGGGCGGCGGGTTCCGCCGTTCCCGGCCTCACGCCAGTCGTTTTCCCCTCGTAGCGATGCCGAGGAGCTGCACCATGTCCAGCGCAACGGTCGAAACCCGGACCGGCCGCCAGAACCCGATCGGGTCGTTCTGGCGGGGCTTCCGCACGTTCCGTCGCACCAGGCCCTTCTGGGGCGGCCTGCTGGCCATGATCGCCGGCGTCCCGATCCTCTACTTCCCGTACGCGCACCTGGCGCTCGGCAGCGTGACCATCGCGATGTCGACCACGGCGGGTGCCGGCTCGCTGCTCATCGGCGTCCTGCTGATCGCCCTCGGCATAGCCGGGTGGTTCCAGCAGGCCGTCAGGGTCTTCGCCGGCATCGCGACCATCCTGCTGACGCTGGTCTCGATCCCGATGTCCAACCTGGCCGGTTTCGGCCTGGCCCTGCTGCCCGGCCTGATCGGCGGAGGGCTGCTGGTCTCCTGGGCGCCGCTGCCGGAGCCGCAGGCCGCGCCGGCGGCCAAGGGCGGGCGCCGACGCCGGGCCGACGCCGGCAAGGACGCCGGGGACGCCGTGGCGCAGAGTGTCGCCGCCGAGAGTGCCACCGAGGTCACCGCCGAACTGCCCGCCCAGGGCGCGCCGCAGGCCGCCGGACCCGTCGCCGAAGCCGCCGTCCCGAAGCAGGCCGGCGCCATGGACCAGGAGGAGGCGCGGTGACCGGGCCGGCCGAGCAAGCCGACGGTACGACCGTTCCCGCGCAGCGCTCCGGCCGGCACGCGGCCCCGCGCACGCCCGTACGGGTCCGGCTGAGAGGCCGGGCGCTGGCGATGGCGGCGGTGCCGACCGCGCTGCTGATGGCCGCCGCCTACACGCCCAACCCGGCGGTCGCCGAGTCCGCGGCGGGCAAGCCCTGCGGCAACGCGCCGGCCGTCGTGCCGGACGTCGCGCCGATCGAGACGCCGGTGCCCAAGAGCGAGCTGCCCGAGCCGCCGTCGGGCCCGTCCGGCGCACCGAGCTCGGCCCCGACCACGGCGCCCTCGGCCGGCCCGTCGACCGACCCGGGTTCGGTGCCGACCCAGGTGCCCACCGCGCCCGCCCAGCAGCCCACCTCGCCGGTCAAGCCGTCGGCCGCCGGGACGACCTCCCAGCCCGCCGCCCAGCAGCCCGCCGGCAGCGGTGCCGGTACGGCAGCCCCGGGCGGGCTGGTCGACGACCTCGTCGGCGGCATCAGCCGGCTGTTCAACCCGGACGGCTCGCCGAGCCCGAGCCCGACCGGCGCCCCGACGACCACCCCCTCGGCACCCGGCAGCCCGGCCGCCCCCGCCCCGCACACGGACGCTCCGGCGCAGCCCGCCCAGCCGCAGGCCCCGGCCGCCGCCGCCCGGGAGGCCGCGCCGCCCGCGACCCAGCCCGCCACCGGCGAACCCTCGCCCACCACCACACCGGACGGCAAGGCGAGCGCGAAGCCGACCCCCTCGGCGAAGTCCTCCGCGGACGCCTCGGCGACGCCCACCGCGGGCGCCTCCGGCACCCCGTCCGCGACGCCCACCGAGAACCCCAACTGCGATGTGGACGCCCGGGGCCTGACCGCCGGCGCGCCCGCCCCCGGGCACGTCGTCCCGGAGCAGAACTGGACCCTGAAGACCAGCCGGCTCGCCCTGCACGGCGCGGCCTTCCACGGCGTCTACGACGTGAAGACCCCGACCGGCAGCAAGCGCGTCCTGAAGTTCGTGGTCGACAGCGTGGACATCGACAACCTCGACATGTCCACCCTGGAGGGCAACGGCGTGACCTTCCACGTCCAGGGCGCCCCGGGTTCCACCTCGACCATGCGCCAGGGCCCGGTCACCATGTACGTGGAGCGGCTGTCGGGCCACCTCTCCAAGGTGCTCGGCCTGCCGATCCTGATCGACCTGGGCGAGATCACCCTCACCCCGGACACCCTGCCGCGCTGGCTGTACGACCTGATCGGCGCCATCCCGATCCCGCTGGACCTGGAGCTGACCGGCGTCACCGCCAAGCAGGCCGGTCAGTTCGGCGGCACCCTGCGCATCCCCGGGATGCACATGTTCAACGACAACGCCCCCTACAGCGACACATAGGAGCGGCGACGAGCAGCCCGCGCCGTCACGCCCGTGGGGCGGC
This sequence comes from Kitasatospora sp. NPDC093102, assembly GCF_040683915.1. Classification (NCBI taxonomy): domain Bacteria; kingdom Bacillati; phylum Actinomycetota; class Actinomycetes; order Kitasatosporales; family Streptomycetaceae; genus Kitasatospora; species Kitasatospora sp. NPDC093102. The sequence goes on from NZ_JBFBFA010000003.1 coordinate 384,870, forward strand.
CCTCCCGGAGGAGGACCGCCCCACGGGCGTTCGGACGTGACGGGTGCTCACTCGCCAGGGGTGCCCAGGTGGTGCACCTGCACCATGTTGGTGGTGCCGGGGACGCCGACCGGGACACCGGCGGTGACGATGACGGTGTCGCCCTCGCCGAGCCGGCCCAGCTTCAGCAGCTCCCGGTCGACCTGCGCGACCATCGCGTCCGTGGTGGCCACCTGCTCGGTCACGTACGCCTCGACGCCCCAGCTCAGCGAGAGCTGGTTGCGGGTGGCGGTGTCCGGGGTGAAGGCGATCACCGGGATCGGCGAGCGGTAGCGGGACAGCCGGCGGGCGGTGTCACCCGACTTGGTGAAGGCGACCAGTGCCTTGCCGTCCAGGAAGTCGCCCAGCTCGCACGCGGCGCGGGCGACCGAGCCGCCCTGGGTGCGCGGCTTGCGGCCCGGGTTGAGCGGCTGCAGGCCCTGGGAGACCAGCTCCTCCTCGGCCTTCTCGCAGATCCGGCTCATGGTGCGGACGGTCTCGACCGGATACTTGCCGACGCTGGACTCGGCGGACAGCATGACCGCGTCGGCGCCGTCCAGGATGGCGTTGGCGACGTCGGAGACCTCGGCGCGGGTCGGGCGCGAGGCGTGGATCATCGACTCCATCATCTGGGTGGCGACGATGACCGGCTTGGCGTTGCGGCGGGCCAGCGTGATCAGCTGCTTCTGGACCAGCGGCACCCGCTCCAGGGGGTACTCCACGGCGAGGTCGCCGCGGGCGACCATGATGGCGTCGAAGGCGAGGACGATCTCCTCCATGGCCTCGACGGCCTGCGGCTTCTCGATCTTGGCGATGACCGGCACCCGGATGCCGACCTCGTCCATGACCTCGTGGACGTCCTTGATGTCGTCCGCGTTGCGGACGAAGGACAGGGCGATCATGTCGACGCCCAGGCGCAGCGCGAAGCGCAGGTCGTCCTTGTCCTTCTCGGACAGGGCGGGCACGTTCACGGCCGCGCCGGGCAGGTTGATGCCCTTGTTGTTCGAGAGCACGCCGCCCTCGACCACCACGGTCCTCACCCGCGGGCCGTCGACGCTGACGACCTCCAGGGCGATGACGCCGTCGTTGATCAGGATCGGGTCGCCGGGCTTCACGTCGCCGGGCAGGCCCTTGTAGGTGGTGCCGCAGATGTGCTGGTCACCGGGGACGTCCTCGGTGGTGATGGTGAACTCGTCGCCGTTGTCGACGGTCACCGGGCCGTTGGCGAAGGTCGCCAGACGGATCTTGGGACCCTGGAGGTCGGCCAGGACGCCGATGGCCTTGCCGGTGTCCTCCGAGACCTGGCGGACCTTGCGGTACCGCTCCTCGTGGTCCGCGTGGTTGCCGTGGCTCATGTTCAGTCGGGCGACGTTCATGCCCGCCTCGACGATGGCCTTCAGCTGTTCGTAGGAGTCCGTCGCCGGACCCAGGGTGCAGACAATTTTCGCTCGGCGCATATGGATCAGTCTATCCGTTCGTGTTATAGGTGCATTCGGTATGCACCGGGAGGAATCGCCGACGAATGCTTCCGAGGAGTGAGACGGTTCTGTGTCAGTCCTCGGACTCCCGGCGTTCCCGGTGCACCAGTGCGAAGGCCTGTCGGGCGATCTCCAGCTCCTCGTCGGTGGGCACCACGGCGACCGCCACCCGGGCGTACCCGGGGGAGATGATCCGGGCCTTGCCGGACCGCACCGAGTTCAGCTCCGGGTCGACGGCGATGCCCAGTTCCTCCAGTCCCGCGAGGGCCGCCGCGCGCACCGGCGCCGCGTTCTCCCCGACGCCCGCGGTGAACGCGATCGCGTCCACCCGGCCCAGTACCGCGTAGTAGCCGCCGATGTACTTGCGCAGCCGGTGGACGTACGAGTCGAACGCCAGCTTCGCGTCCGCGTCCCCCTCGTCGGCCCGGCGCATGATCTCGCGCATGTCGTTCTCGCCGCACAGCCCGCGCAGGCCGCTGCGGCGGTTGAGCAGGTCGTCGATCTCGTCCACGGACAGCCCGCCGACCCGGTGCAGGTGGAACACCACGCCGGCGTCGATGTCGCCCGAACGGGTGCCCATGACCAGGCCCTCCAGCGGGGTCAGGCCCATCGAGGTGTCCATGCAGCGGCCGCCGGCGACCGCCGAGGCGGAGGCGCCGTTGCCCAGGTGCAGCACGATCACGTTGACCTCGGCCGGGTCCTTGCCGAGCAGCCGGGCGGTGGCCCGCGAGACGTACTGGTGCGAGGTGCCGTGGAAGCCGTAGCGGCGCACCCGGTGCTCGTCGGCGACGGCCCTGTCGATGGCGTACCGGGCCGAGTACTCGGGCATCGAGGCGTGGAAGGCGGTGTCGAAGACGGCCACCTGGGGGAGGTCGGGGCGCAGCGCGCGGGCCACCTCGATGCCGGTGATGTTCGCCGGGTTGTGCAGCGGGGCGACCGGGATCAGCCGGCGGATCTCCTTGAGCACGTCGTCGGTGATCACCGTGGGCTCGGTGAAGCGCAGGCCGCCGTGCACCACCCGGTGGCCGATCGCGGCCAGCTCGGGGGAGTCCAGCCCGAGGCCGTCGGCGGACAGCTCCTCGGCGACGGCCTTGAGCGCGGCGGCGTGGTCCGGGAAGACCTGGACGGTCTCGCGCGGCTCGCCGGTGCGCGGGGTGTGCACCAGCCGCCCGCCGGCCTCGCCGATCCGCTCGGCCAGCCCGGAGGCCAGCCTGGCCCCGTCCAGCATGTCGACCAGCCGGTACTTCACCGACGAGGAGCCGGCGTTCAGGACGAGAACGCGCGTGCCTTCACTCATGCCTGCGGCTCCTTGTGGTCCTGGGACTGGATGGCGGTGATCGCCACGGTGTTGACGATGTCCTGCACCAGCGCCCCCCGGGAGAGGTCGTTGACGGGCTTGCGCAGCCCCTGGAGCACCGGGCCGACCGCGACCGCACCGGCCGAGCGCTGGACCGCCTTGTAGGTGTTGTTGCCGGTGTTGAGGTCCGGGAAGATCAGCACGGTGGCCCGCCCGGCGACCGGGGAGCCCGGCAGCTTGGTGGCCGCGACGTGGGCGTCCACCGCCGCGTCGTACTGGATCGGGCCCTCGACCAGGATGTCCGGCCGCAGCTCGCGGACCAGCTCGGTGGCCTTGCGGACCTTGTCGACGTCCGCGCCGGAGCCGGAGGTGCCGGTCGAGTACGAGAGCATCGCGACCCGCGGCTCCACCCCGAACTGGGCGGCGGTGGCGGCCGACTGGATGGCGATGTCGGCCAGCTGCTGGGCGTCCGGGTCGGGGTTGACCGCGCAGTCGCCGTACACCAGCACCTTGTCGGCCAGGCACATGAAGAAGACCGAGGAGACGATCGAGGCGCCCGGCGAGGTCTTGATCACCTCGAAGGCGGGCCGGATGGTGGCGGCGGTGGAGTGCACCGCGCCGGAGACCATGCCGTCGGCGATGCCCTCCTGGACCATCAGGGTGCCGAAGTACGAGACGTCGGTGACCACGTCCAGGGCCAGCTCGACGGTCATCCCCTTGTGGGCGCGCAGCTTGGCGTACAGCTCGGCGAACTGGCGGCGCAGCGGGCTGGTGGCCGGGTCGACGATCCGCACCTGGGCGCGGTCGGCGGCCGGGTCCGCGTCGGGGAGGGCGATGCTCAGGCTCGCGGCCTTGCGGCGGACGGCGTCCACGTCGCCGAGCAGGGTGAGGTCGCAGATGTTGCGGCGCAGCAGGATCTCGGCGGCGCGCAGCACCCGCTCCTCGGCGCCCTCCGGCAGCACGACGTGCCGGCGGGCGCCCCGGGCGCGCTCCAGCAGCTCGTGCTCGAACATCATCGGGGTGACCCGCTCGGACCGGCCGACCTCGATCCGGTTGGTCAACTCGGCGGTGTCGACGTGCAGTTCGAACAGGCCGAGGGCGATCTCGGCCTTCCGGGGGCTGGCCGCGGTGAGCTTGCCCTCCAGGTGGGTCAGATGGGCGGCGGTCGGCCAGCTGCCCTCGGGGACGACCGCGACCGGGGTGCCGGGGGCGAGGCGGGCGGCCAGCGCCATCACGTTGGGGCCGGGGTGCTGGCCGAGCGTCAGCAGCACGCCGGCGATCGGCGGGGCGCCGGCGGCGTGCGCGGCCAGCGAGCCGATCACCAGGTCGGCCCGGTCCCCGGGGGTGACCACCAGGGCGCCCTCGGTCAGCGCGTCCAGGAAGGTGGGCAGCATGGCGCCACCGAAGACGTAGCCGCGCACGTCCCGGGCGAGGCCGGCGGCGTCCCCGATCAGCACCTCGGCGCCGGTCGCCTCGACCAGCTGCGCGACGGTGGGTGCGGCCAGCGCCGGCTCCTCCGGGATGACGTAGGCGGGGATCGGCAGCTTCTCGGTGAGGGCGCGCCGGATCCGCTGCTCGGCGCCCGGGGTGACCCGGTTGGCGACCATCGCCAGGGTCTCGCAGCCGAGGTCGGTGTACGCCCGGTGGGCGCCCAGCACCTCGGCGATCACCGTGTCGGCGTCCGCGCCGTGCCCGCCGACCACCGGCAGCACGGCGGCGCCGAACTCGTTGGCCAGGCGGGCGTTGAAGGCCAGCTCGTCCGGGATGCTGGTGTCGGCGAAGTCGGTGCCGAGCACCAGCACCGCCTGGCAGCGCCGCTCCAGCGCGTGGAAGCGGTCGACCAGGGCGGAGACCAGCTCGTCCTGCCCCTGGGCGGCCTGGAGCGCGGCGGCCTCCTCGTAGGTGAGGCCGTACAGCTCGGTGCCCGGCAGGTCGATCCGGTAGCGGCCGCGCAGCAGCTCGACCACGTGGTCCGAGCCCGGCTGCCCGGGCGCGGAGGCGTGCACCAGCGGGCGGAACACCCCCACCCGGTCCACCTGGCGGGTGAGCAGTTCCATGACCCCGAGTTCGACCGCCTGCCGGCCGTCTCCCCGGTCGATCCCGGTCACGTACACGCTGCGCGCCACGCGGATGTCTCCGTCCCGTCGTCTCGGAAGGTGGTCATATCGACCATACCTTCGCACCCCGAACGGTCGTCGGCGAGCAGAGTGGCCGTCCTGAGGCCAGGGGACAAGGTCCTGGACTCGGGATTTGAACTGATCGCCGGCGAGCCGGCCCGGCTGGAGATCACCCGCACGCTGCTCCGCGCGGGGCTGTCGCACCAGCTCGTCCCCTACCACGCCGACCAGGCGCTTCGGGGCGTCTACCAGGTCGACCTCAGCAGCGCGGTGCTCGCCCGGGCGCTCTCCTGCCGCACACCGCGGCTGGGATCGCTGGATGCGCTCCGCCTGGCCGGTGCGGAGCCGTTCCGCGCTGAGCTCACCGACTTCGTCACCTACGACCGCGAGCTCGCCAGGGCGGCCGAGGAGCTCGGATTCCCGGTCACGGCTCCCGAGTGACCGCCCGCCCGTGGTGGCGGGCGGGCGGACGGGGGCGGGCGTCAGGCCGGGCGGAGCCAGACGGTGGCGAGAGGGGGGAGGACCAGTTCGGCGGAGCGGGGCTGGCCGTCCCACTCCACCGGCTCGGCCTTGACCGGGCGGGAGTTGCCGATGCCGCTGCCGCCGTACTCCGCGGCGTCGGTGTTCAGCACCTCCTCCCACAGCTGCTCGCGACCGGCCAGCCGCGGCAGGCCGACCCGGTGGCCGTGCCGGACGACCGGCGAGAAGTTGCAGACCGCGACCAGCGGCGAGCCGTCGGCCGCGTACCGGACGAAGGAGAGCAGGTTGTCCTCGGCGGCGCCGCCGTCGAGCCAGCGGAAGCCCTCCGGGACGGTGTCCAGCTCCCACAGGGCCGGGGTGTCGAGGTAGCGCCGGTTGAGGTCGCGGACCAGCCGGCGCACTCCGAGGTGTTCCCGGTGGGCCGGCCACTGCTCGTCGAGCACCCACCACTGCGGCCCCTGCTCGTGGTGCCACTCCGCGCCCTGGGCGAACTCCTGCCCCATGAACAGCAGCTGCTTGCCCGGGTGGGACCACATGAAGCCGAGGTAGGCGCGGTGGTTGGCGCGCTGCTGCCACCAGTCGCCGGGCATCTTGGAGACCAGCGACTGCTTGCCGTGCACCACCTCGTCGTGCGAGATCGGCAGGACGTAGTTCTCGGAGTAGGCGTACACCATCGAGAAGGTGATCTCGTTGTGGTGGTACTTGCGGTGCACCGGCTCCTTGGACATGTAGACCAGCGAGTCGTGCATCCAGCCCATGTTCCACTTGAGTCCGAAGCCGAGACCGCCTGCGTGGGTGGGGCGGGTGACCCCGTCCCAGGCGGTGGACTCCTCGGCGACGGTCACCACGCCCGGGCAGCGCCGGTAGACGGTGGCGTTCATCTCCTGGAGGAAGGAGGCCGCGTCCAGGTTCTCCCGGCCGCCGAACCGGTTGGGCGTCCAGTCGCCGTCCTCGCGGGAGTAGTCGAGGTAGAGCATCGAGGCGACGGCGTCCACCCGCAGGCCGTCGACGTGGAACTCCTCGCACCAGTACACCGCGTTGGCGACCAGGAAGTTGCGCACTTCCTTGCGGCCGTAGTCGAACTCCAGCGTCCCCCAGTCCGGGTGCTCGGCGCGCAGCGGGTCGGCCGGCTCGTACAGCGGCTCGCCGTCGAAGCGGGCGAGCGCGAAGTCGTCCTTGGGGAAGTGCGCGGGCACCCAGTCGACGATCACGCCGATGCCGTGCCGGTGCAGGGCGTCCACCAGGTACCGGAAGTCGTCGGGGCCGCCGAGCCGGGCGGTGGGAGCGTAGTAGCCGGACACCTGGTAGCCCCAGGAGCCGCCGAAGGGGTGCTCCATCACCGGCATGAACTCCACGTGGGTGAAGTTCAACTCCTTGATGTAGCGAGGCAGTTCCTCGGCGATGGCGCGGTAGGTGGTGAGCTCGGGGCGCCAGGACGGCAGGTGCAGCTCGTACACCGACATCGGCGCCCGGTGGTGCGCGGCGCGGGCCCGGCGGGCCATCCACTCGCCGTCCTGCCACGCGTAGTCGGAGGAGGTGACCACCGAGGCGGTGCCGGGCGGGCACTGGGCGGCCCGGGCCAGTGGGTCGGCCTTGTCCAGCACCCAGCCCTGCCGGGTGTGCACCTCGTACTTGTAGGTGGCGCCCTCGGCCAGGCCGGGGACGAACAGCTCCCAGATCCCGGAGGAGCCGAGCGAGCGCATCGGGTGCCCGGTGCCGTTCCAGTGGTTGAAGTCGCCGATCAGCCGCACCCCGACGGCGTTCGGAGCCCAGACCGCGAAGGCGGTGCCGGCAATGCCGCCGACGGTGCGCACGTGCGAGCCGAGCGCCCGCCACAGCTGCTCGTGCCGGCCCTCGGAGATCAGGTGCAGGTCGAGCTCACCGAGGGTGGGCGGGGTGCGGTAGCCGTCCTGCTGGCGCAGCGGTTCGCCGCCGGGGTAGGTCACCAGCAGGGTGTACTCCGGCGGTTCGCCGCCGGCCACCAGGCCGGTGAACAACCCGCCCTGCTGGTGGGTGAGTTCGGCCGGGCCCTGGGCGGTCTCGACGACCACGCGCTCGGCGAACGGGCGCAGCACCCGGATCGCGGTGCCGCCGTGCACCGGGTGCGCGCCGAGCAGTGCGTGCGGGTCGTGGTGCTGCCCGCCGACCAGCCGGTCGACCTCGGAGGGCGGCAGCGGCGCCTCGGGCAGCCGCAGCGCCCCGGTGGGGGCCGGACGCTCGGCTCCCCGGGGGTCCCCGGCTGTGGGCGGGGTGGCTGCCGGGGGCTCCGGGCCGGTGCCGGCGCCCCCCTCCTCCTCGGTCGCCCGGCGCGCCTCGGGCTCGTGGCCGGCGCGTCCTTCGGCTGGGAGCGGTCCGGCCAGGAAGGTGGCCGGTACGGGGCGGGTGGGGCGGCCGGCCGGGTCGATCGGCGTCACGGCGGGGTCCTCCTGCGACGGGGGTGGGCGAACTCCTGCGGGCGGGACAGGAAGCGGGGGTCAGACGGACAGGGCCAGCCGGTTGATCGCGGCCAGCGGGATCGGAAGCCAGCTCGGCCGGTGCCGGGCCTCGTACACCACCTCGTACACCGCCTTGTCGATCTCCAGAGCCCGCATCAGCTCCGGCGAGGCGGCCGGGTCGGCGCCGCCGCCGGCGGTGTAGCCGGCGCAGTAGGCGGTGCGGTTGCGCTGGGCCCAGGCGGCGGCCAGGTGGGCCAGTTCCGGGTCGACCGGGCCGCCGGCCAGCAGGTGGGCGGCCGCGTAGTCGAAGGAGCGCAGCATCGCGGCGACGTCGCGCAGGGCCGGCTGCGGCTCGCGGCGCTCGTTGACCGACTTGGCCGGCTCGCCCTCGAAGTCCAGCAGCACCCAGCCGTGCGGGGTGCGCATCGCCTGTCCGAGGTGCAGGTCGCCGTGGATGCGCTGGACCGGCAGGCCGTCCGGGTGGGCGTCGGCGAGCTGCTGGAAGGCGGCGCGCAGCGCGGCCCGGAAGCGCAGCAGCCCGGGGACGGCGGCGACGGCGCTGTCCAGCCGGTCGGCCATCGCGCCGGCCAGCCGTCCGGTCTGGGTGCGGTCGAGCCGGGCGACCGGCATCGAGCGGGCCAGTACCCGGTGCACCTCGGCGGTGGCCCGGCCGAGCCGGTGCGCCTCGATGGCGAAGTTGCCGGGGGAACGGTCGCCCTTGAGCCGGCCGACCTGGTCGAGAGCGAGCTCCCAGCCGTCCTCGGCGTCCGGCAGGTAGCGCTGCAGCAGTCCGAGGGTGGCGGGCTCGGCGCGTTCCATCCGGCTCTCGAACCAGGCGGCGACCCGGGGGATGCGGGTGGAGCCGGCCCGGGAGAGCGCGAGCGAGAGTTCGAGGTCGGGGTTGGTGCCGGGGTGGATGCGGCGGAACAGCTTGAGGATGTACGAGGTGCCGTAGATGACCGAGCTGTTGGACTGCTCGGCGGTGGAGGCGCGGCCGCGGAGGTTGGTGGGCAGCCCGGAGCCGGGGGTGCGGCGGAAGGACAGCGCGCCGAAGCGGTCGCCGGTGGCCAGGTGTTCCAGCAGCCGCCCGGTGAGCTCCGGGTCGTGCACCGCGTCGTAGAGCATCGCGCCGTCGTACGGGCCCTGGGTGAGCCGGCCGAGCACGGCGCCGGGCCCGATGTCCCCGAGCCCGCCGGAGCGGATGCCGAGCAGCAGCTGGTAGATGTCGCCGTGCGGGGCGCCGGCCGTGGTGGCGTGCTCGACCCGCAGCAGCAGGTGCAGCAGGGCCGGGTCGCCGACCTGCAACGGGGTGCCGACCACCGGGGTGAGGCCGGTGATGGGCCGCCCCTTGCCGGCGTACCAGCGCTGGGTGGGCAGCCATGCGGCGATCAGTGGCAGGGCCGCCTGGACGAGTTCGCTGACACCCAGGGCGGTTCTCCGGACCCCGGCGCCCCGGGTGCCCGGCGCAGCGGCGGGACCGGCGGGGGCGTCGTCCTGGAGGTGGGCTTGAGAACGGGAGGTTTCGGACATGGCTCCCTTTCCCCGGAAGCACGCGGACTGCCCGACGGGTCGTGGCCGGGTCCGTCAGTCTTCCGGATTGCGGCGGCGCGGCGGTCGCGGCACGCGAGCACGGCTCGGGTGTCACGCCTTCGTGTGGGTGGCCGTTGGGCTGTTCTCCGTACGCGGTGGTGCAGAGAACTCCGGGGGCGCGGGGGTCAACTCGCGCCCCCGGAGGGTCTGGTGGTGCTGTTCACGCTGGTGTGCGGCGTGCGGCGGATCGTTACTTCGACCGCCTGGTCCCGCTCAGGCGCGGGGGCTGCCGGAGCTGGAACCAGTAGAAGCCGTGCCCGGCCAGGGTGAGCAGGTAGGGCCACTCACCGATCGACGGGAAGCGCACTCCGCCGATCAGCTCGACCGGGTACCGCCCGCCGTACTGCCGCAGGTCCAGCTCGGTCGGCTGCGCGAACCGCGAGAAGTTGTTCACGCACATGACCAGGTCCCCCTCGTACTCGCGCACGAAGGCCAGCACGGCGGGGTTGCTGGAGGGCAGTTCGGCGTAGCTGCCGAGGCCGAACGCGGGATTGAGCTTGCGGATCTCGATCATGCGACGCGTCCAGTGCAGCAGGGAGCTCGAACTGCTCTGCTGTGCCTCGACGTTGGTCACCTGGTAGCCGTACACCGGGTCCATGATGGGCGGCAGACTGAGCCTGCCCGGGTCGGCGGAGGAGAAACCCGCGTTGCGGTCCGGGGTCCACTGCATCGGGGTGCGCACGCCGTCCCGGTCGCCGAGCCAGATGTTGTCGCCCATGCCGATCTCGTCCCCGTAGTAGAGCACCGGCGAGCCCGGCAGGGAGAGCAGCAGGGCGGTGAACAGCTCGATCTGGTTGCGGTCGTTCTCCAGCAGCGGGGCGAGCCGGCGGCGGATGCCCACGTTGGCGCGCATCCGCGGGTCCTTGGCGTACTCCGCGTACATGTAGTCGCGCTCCTCGTCGGTGACCATCTCCAGGGTCAACTCGTCGTGGTTGCGCAGGAAGATGCCCCACTGGCAGCCGCCGGGGATCTGCGGGGTCTTGGCGAGGACCTCCGACACCGGGTAGCGGGACTCCCGGCGCACCGCCATGAAGATCCGCGGCATCACCGGGAAGTGGAACGCCATGTGGCACTCGTCGCCGCCCGAGGCGAAGTCGCCGAAGTAGTCGACGACGTCCTCCGGCCACTGGTTGGCCTCGGCGAGCAGCACGGTGTCCGGGTAGTTGGCGTCGATCTCCTTGCGGACCCGCTGGAGGAACTCGTGGGTCTCCGGCAGGTTCTCGCAGTTGGTGCCCTCCCGGGCGAACAGGTACGGCACCGCGTCCAGCCGGAAGCCGTCGATGCCGAGGTCGAGCCAGAACCGCAGCCCGGCGATCATCTCGTCCTGGACCCGGGGGTTGTCGTAGTTGAGGTCCGGCTGGTGGGAGAAGAAGCGGTGCCAGTAGTACTGCTTGCGGACCGGGTCGTAGGTCCAGTTGGAGGTCTCGGTGTCGATGAAGATGATCCGGGCGTCCGGGTACTGCTTGTCGTCGTCGGCCCACATGTAGAAGTCGCCGTACGGCCCGTCCGGGTCCGTCCGGGAGGCCTGGAACCACGGGTGCTGGTCGCTGGTGTGGTTCATGACGAAGTCGATGACGATGCGCATGCCGCGGGCGTGCGCGGCGTCGACGAACTCCATGAAGTCGGCGAGGTCGCCGAACTCCGGCAGCACCGAGGTGTAGTCGGACACGTCGTACCCGCCGTCGCGCAGCGGCGAGGCGAAGAACGGGGGGAGCCAGAGGCAGTCGATCCCGAGCCACTGGAGGTAGTCGAGCTTGGCCGTGAGCCCCTTGAGGTCCCCGACCCCGTCGCCGTTGCTGTCCTGGAAGGACCGCACCAGCACCTCGTAGAAGACCGCACGCTTGAACCACTCGGGGTCGAGCTTCTTCTTCGAGGTCTCGGGGAAGGTGTCGGGGACGGGCTCGTTCACTGTCACGCTGGGTTCCTCCGAACCGTGAGGAGGTGAGCCGGCTCGGCTGAGGGATCGAGCCGGACGTAGTTGTGCCGGCCCCAGGTGTAGACGGCGCCGGTGAGCTCGTCGTGCACCGCGTACGGGCCGTCGCCGTCCAGCGTGACGGTGGCCTCCTGGACGTGGTGCGGGTCGAGGTTCACCACGGTGATGACCTGGTCGGTGAGCCCCTCGGGGGTGGTCGCGGTCTTGGAGTAGGCGAGCACCTGGTCGTTGTCGGTGGGGTGGAAGCGCAGGTCGCGCAGCTGCTGGAGGGCGGGGTGGCGGCGGCGCAGCCGGTTCAGCACGGTCAGCAGCGGGGCCAGGGTGTCGGTGCGGCTCCAGTCGCGCGGGCGCAGTTCGTACTTCTCCGAGTGCAGGTACTCCTCGGAGCCCGGGTGGGCCGGCTCGTTCTCGTACAGCTCGTAGCCGGCGTAGATGCCGTAGCTGGGGGAGAGGGTGGCGGCGAGCACCGCACGGACCGCGAAGGCGGCCGGGCCGCCGTTCTGGAGGTAGGCGTGCAGGATGTCCGGGGTGTTGGCGAAGAAGTTGGGCCGCATGTAGGCCGCGGCGTCACCGCTGAGTTCGGTGAGGTACTCGGTGAGTTCCGGTTTGGTGGTGCGCCAGGTGAAGTACGTGTACGACTGGTGGAAACCGATCTTCGCCAGGGTGTGCATCATCGTCGGGCGGGTGAAGGCCTCCGCCAGGAACACGACGTCGGGGTCGGTCCGGGCGATGTCGGCGAGCACCTTCTCCCAGAACACCACCGGCTTGGTGTGCGGGTTGTCGACCCGGAAGATCCGGACGCCGTGGGACATCCAGAACCGGAGGATCCGGATGCTTTCCTTGACGATTCCATCCATGTCCTGGTCGAAGTTGATCGGATAGATGTCCTGGTACTTCTTCGGCGGATTCTCGGCGTACGCGATGGTGCCGTCCGCGCGGTGGCTGAACCATTCCGGATGCTTGTTCACCCAGGGGTGGTCGGGGGAGCACTGGAGGGCGAAGTCCAGTGCCACCTCCAGGTGCAGCTCCTGCGCCTCGGCGACGAAGTGGTCGAAGTCCTCGATGGTGCCGAGGTCCGGGTGGAGCGCGTCGTGGCCGCCCTCGGGGGAGCCGATCGCCCAGGGCGAGCCGACGTCGTGCGGACCGGCCGTCAGGGTGTTGTCCGGGCCCTTGCGGAAGGCTCGGCCGATCGGGTGGACCGGCGGCAGGTAGACCACGTCGAAGCCCATCGCGGCGACGGTCGGCAGCCGCTCGGCGGCGGTGCGCAGGGTGCCCGGGCACGGCGGCTCGACGCCGGCCGGGTCCACCACGGCGCCCTCCGAGCGGGGGAAGAACTCGTACCAGGAGCCGAACAGCGCGCGCTCGCGGTCCACCTGGAGCGGCAGCGGCCGGGAGGCGCTGAGCAGTTCGCGCAGCGGGTGGCGGGCCAGCACGTCGAGCACCTCGGGGGCGAGCGCGGCGGCCAGCCGGGACAGCGGCGGCAGGACCTGGTCGCGCAGCGCGTCGGCGGCCGCCAGCACGTCGGCGCGGCCCTCCTTCTTGGGCACCCCGGCCGCGGCCTGTTCCAGCAGCCGGGCGCCCTCCTCCAGGACCAGCGCGGTGTCGACCCCGGCCGGCAGCTTCACCGAGGCGGTCTTGCGCCAGGTGGCGATCGGGTCGCTCCACGCCTCCACCAGGTACGACCAGCGGCCGGGCGCGGTCGGGGTGACGTACGCGCCCCAGCGGTCGGTGCCCTCGGCCAGCTCACGCATCGGCGTCCACGGGCCGCTGCGGCCGCGCGGGTCGCGCAGCACCACGTTGGCGTTGACGGCGTCATGGCCCTCGCGGAAGACGGTCGCGGTGACCGGGAAGGTCTCGCCGACGACGGCCTTGGCCGGGCGGCGGCCGGCGTCGACGAGGGGACTGACGTCCAGGACGGGGATGCGGCCGATCACGGTGTCGCTCTCTGTCGTCTTGCGGGCGGCGGGCTTGGCGGCGGCCTTGCGGGCGGTCTTCCCGGCGGGCTCGGCCGCGGTCCTGCGGGCGGCTGCCGGTTCGGCGGGCGCCTTGGCGGCGGACGTCCGGCGCGGCGCCGGATCGGCCCCGGCGCCGGCCTTCGGGGTGGTGGCCGACGCGGTGGCGGTGGTGCGGCGCGTGGTGGTGCGCCTGCGGGGCGCCGCGGTCCGGTCCTCCTCGGTCCCGGGGTGCCGGGCCGGTGCGGAGGGCGGTGCCGCGGAGGGCTGGGCTTCGGAGGATCCGCCACGGACCGCACCGGAAGCCCTCGGCGCCGGCATCGCCGGATCTGTCCGAGTGTCAGAATCCATCCGTCCGGCGGATTCCGCGACCGCTGCGTCGAGGCTTTCGGCCACCGGTGTGGACTGGTCCCGCGTGTCGCCGTGCATGCCAAACTCCTGCCCGAGATCGGCGGCAGCTCCCCGCGGGCCGGAGTCGGGCCGGGGGAGTACCGGAGGACTGCTGGGTGGGGAGGACGTGCGACCGGAGCCTGCCCGCGCCGCTGTTCCCGGCAACCTGCCCGGCGCCCGCCGAGCCGTTGGTGGGGCGCCCCTGAGCCCGTGTGCGTCCCGGCGCACGCCTCCGCGGGGCACGTCCCCGGGCGACCCGGTCCACCCGTGAACGAGCGGGCCGGGCGCGAGGACACGCGTCCGTGCGCGGCGAGCGCCGAATGGGCTAAGAAGGACGGGAACGGCCAACACGAAAAGGATTCGGACGTGCTGCTTCGCGGGGGACGCCACCCGTCGCCGGACTCCCCACAGCATCAACGACCTTCGGTCATCCTCGCACCGGTGACGAGGTTTTTGCAGCGGTACGACAGTAGTTTCGGGCCGTCTCCCGAGTGGATGAGCCATCGGAAATGGACCCGTACCGAAGAGTTCACGTATTGGTAGCGCGGGCCCTCGAAATGTGCGCCTCGCGCGCCCCCCGTGCAGACCAATGCGCCGAATGCGATCTCATCAATAGGCCGAACGGATGCCCAATAGCCCGCTTGACGCACTGTCCGGCCGACCGCCGAGGCTACGCTTCACGCCGTGAAGGCAATCCGCAGATTCACCGTCCGCACCGTCCTGCCCGAACAACTCCAGCCGTTGCACGAGCTGGCCCTCAACCTGCGCTGGTCCTGGCACCCCGAGACCAGGGACCTCTTCAGGTCCGTGGACCCGGAGGTCTGGGCCGCGACCGGCGAGGACCCGGTCCGGCTGCTCGGGGACGTCCCGGCCGCCCGGCTGGCCGCGCTCGCCTCCGACCGGCGCTTCCTGCGCAGACTCGGCGACCTCGCCGACGACTTGCGCGAGTACCTCACCGGCCCGCGCTGGTACCAGACCAGGCCGCCGTCCGACGCCGCCCCACTGCCCGCCGCGATCGCCTACTTCTCGCCCGAGTACGGCATCGCCGCCGCGCTGCCCCAGTACTCCGGCGGGCTCGGCATCCTGGCCGGCGACCACCTCAAGGCCGCCAGCGACCTCGGCGTGCCGATCATCGGCGTCGGCCTGTTCTACCGGCACGGCTACTTCCGCCAGTCCCTCAGCCGGGACGGCTGGCAGCAGGAGCGCTACCCACTGCTCGATCCGGACGAACTCGCGGTCAGCATGCTGCGAGAGGTCGACGGCACCCCCAGCCGGGTCGACCTCGTCCTGCCCGGCGGCCGCACCCTGGCCGCCCACATCTGGAAGGCCCAGGTCGGGCGGGTCCCACTGCTGCTGCTCGACTCCGACATCGAGGCCAACTCGCCCGCCGAGCGGGACGTCACCGACCGGCTGTACGGCGGCGGCAGCGAACACCGGCTGCTCCAGGAGATGCTGCTCGGCATCGGCGGCGTCCGGGCGGTGCGCGCCTACTGCCGTCTCACCGGGCACCCCGCCCCCGACGTCTTCCACACCAACGAGGGCCACGCCGGCTTCCTCGGCGTGGAACGCATCCGCGAACTGGTCGCCGAGGACCGGACCGGCCTCGACTTCGCCGCCGCCCTGGAGGCCGTCCGGGCCGGCACCCTCTTCACCACCCACACGCCCGTCCCGGCCGGCATCGACCGCTTCGACCGCGAGCTGGTCGCCCGCCACTTCGGCGGCGACGCCGCGCTGCCGGGCGTGCCGGTCGACCAGGTGCTCGCGCTCGGCGCCGAGAGCTGGCGCGACGGGGACCCGAAGCTGTTCAACATGGCCGCCATGGGCCTGCGGCTGGCCCAGCGCGCCAACGGGGTCTCCACCCTGCACGGCGAGGTGAGCCGCTCGATGTTCAACGGGCTGTGGCCCGGCTTCGACCCCGCCGAGGTGCCGATCACCTCGGTCACCAACGGCGTGCACGCCGCCACCTGGATCGACCCGGCGGTGGTCCGGCTCGGCGCGGCCGAGCTCGGCGCCGAGCGCGCCGAGGAGGCCATGACCACCGGCGAGACCCGGCGCTGGACAGGTCTGGAGAGGATCGGCAACACCGAGGTCTGGGAGCTGCGGCGCACCCTGCGGGCCCAGCTGGTGGAGGAGGCCCGCCGCCGGCTGCACGCCTCCTGGCGCCGGCGCGGGGCCGGCGAGGCCGAGCTCGGCTGGGTCTCCTCGGTGCTCGACCCCGACGTGCTCACCATCGGCTTCGCCCGCCGGGTGCCCTCGTACAAGCGGCTCACCCTGATGCTGCGCGACCCGGAGCGGCTGCGCGCCCTGCTGCTCCACCCCACCCGGCCGGTGCAGATCGTGGTCGCCGGCAAGGCCCATCCGGCCGACGACGGCGGCAAGCGGCTGATCCAGCAGATGGTCGCCTTCGCCGACGACCCGGCGGTGCGGCACCGGATCGTCTTCCTGCCGGACTACGACATGGCGATGGCCCAGCGCCTCTACCCGGGCTGCGACGTCTGGCTGAACAACCCGCTGCGCCCGCTGGAGGCCTGCGGCACCTCCGGGATGAAGGCCGCGCTCAACGGCTGCCTCAACCTGTCCGTCCTGGACGGCTGGTGGGACGAGTGGTACGACGGCCGCAACGGCTGGGCGATCCCCACCGCCGACGAGAGCGGCGGGGCGCTCGACCCGGACAGCAGCGAGGCCGAGCGGCGCGACGACATCGAGGCGGCCGCGCTCTACGACCTGATCGAGGGCCAGGTCGCCGCCCGGTTCTACGACCGGGACGCGGACGGGCTGCCGCAGCAGTGGATCGCCATGGTCCGGCACACCCTGGTCACCCTCGGGCCCAAGGTGCTGGCCGGGCGGATGGTCCGGGAGTACGTCGAACGGCTGTACGCCCCGGCGGCGCAGGCCCAGCGGGAGCTGGCGGGGCAGCAGGGCCGCGGCGCGCGCGAGCTGGCGCTCTGGAAGGCGAAGGTCCGGGATGCGTGGCCGGCCGTCCGGGTCGAGCACGTCGAGGCGGACTGCCCGGCCGAGGCGCAGGAGCTGGGCAGCTCGCTGGCGCTGCGGGTGCAGGTCGCGCTCGGGACGCTGGCACCGGGCGACGTCGAGGTGCAGGCGGTCTCCGGCCGGGTGGACGAGCGGGACCGGATCTCGGACGCCTGCCTGCTCTCCCTCAAGCCGGTGGGCGGGCCCGACCTGGACGGCCGCATCCGCTACGAGGGTTCGCTGGAGCTGTGCCGGACCGGCCCGTTCGGCTACACCGTCCGGGTGCTGCCCGCGCACCCGCGGCTGGCCTCGTCGGCCGAGCTGGGGCTGGTCGCGCTGCCGGCCGAGTCGGCCGGGATGGACGCCGGGCTGCTGCGCTGACCTCGTCGGGCGGCTGCCGTCAGCTCCGGAAGGACGGCAGCCGCCCGAGGACGTCACGGCCCGGCCGGGCACAGGCACGGGGCCCGGCTAGACCAGACTGTCCCGCCAGGCCCGGTGGAGGGCGGCGAAACGGCCGGAGCCGTCGATCAGCTCCTGCGGTGAGCCGTCCTCCACGATCCGGCCCTGGTCCATCACCAGGACGCGGTCGGCGATCTCCACGGTGGACAGCCGGTGGGCGATGATCACGGCCGTCCGGCCGGCCAGCACGGTGCGCATCGCACGCTGCACGGCCTGCTCCCCGGGGACGTCCAGTGAGCTGGTCGCCTCGTCCAGGATCAGCACCGCCGGGTCGGCCAGCAGGGCGCGGGCGAAGGCCACCAGCTGGCGCTGGCCGGCCGAGATCCGGCCGCCGCGCTTGCGCACGTCGGTGTCGAAACCGTCCGGGAGGGCGGCGATGAACTCGTACGCGCCGATGTCGCGGGCGGCCTGCTCGACCTCCTCGCGGGTGGCGCCGGGGCGGCCGATCGCGATGTTCTCGGCGACGGTGCCGGAGAACAGGAAGGACTCCTGGGTCACCATCACCACCCCGCGCCGCAGCTCGGGGGTGGCCAGGTCGCGCAGGTCCACGCCGTCCAGCCGGATGCGCCCGTCGGTCGGGTCGTAGAAGCGGGCCAGCAGCTTGGCGACCGTCGACTTGCCCGCGCCGGTCGCGCCGACCACCGCGACCGTCTGGCCGGCCGGGATCAGCAGGTCGAAGGGCGGCAGCACCTCCTTGCCCGTCCGGTAGGCGAAGCGGGTCCCCTCGAAGGAGACCTCACGGCCCTTGGGGGCCTCTCCGCCGGTCTCCGCCGGTCCGGCCTGCGGCAGCTCGACGGGCTCGGCCGGCTCGGCGACGGTCGGCTCGTGGGCGAGCAGGCCGGCGATCTTCTCCAGGGCGGCGGCGGCCGACTGGTAGCTGTTCAGGAACATCGCCAGCTGGTCGATCGGGTCGAAGAGCCGGCGCAGGTAGAGCGCGAAGGCGGTGAGCACGCCCAGCTCCAGCGCGTCGTCCACGACCAGGTAGGCGCCGAGCAGCACCACGCCGGCGGTCCACAGGTTGGCGGTGGCGCGGGAGAGGCCGACGTAGCGGGCGATCTCCAGCAGGCCGTCCGCGGTCGCGGTGGCGGACTGCCCGTTGACCACGGCGAAGGCGGCGTCGTTGGCCTTCTCCCGGCGGAAGGCCTGCACCGGGCGGATGCCGTTCATGGTCTCGGTGAAGCGGACGATCAGCGAGGCGGCCGACGTGCGCGAGCGCCGGTAGACCCGGCGGGAGCGGCGGCGGAAGGAGCGGGCGATCAGGGCCAGCGGCAGGAAGGCCGCCAGCGAGACCAGGCCGAGCTGCCAGTCCAGCGCCAGCAGCAGCACCGCGATGTAGCAGACCGACAGGAAGACCGTCAGCAGCTCCTGCAGGCCCTCGGAGAGCAGCTCGCGCAGCGCGTCGATGTCGCTGGTGGCGCGGGAGATGATCCGGCCCGAGGTGTAGCGCTCGTGGAAGTCCAGGCTGAGCCGCTGGGCGTGCCGGAAGATCCGGCCGCGCAGCTCCAGCACGATGTCCTGGTTGATCCGGGCACTGATCTTGATGAACACCCACTGCAGCACCGGGCTGAGCAGCGCGCAGAACAGGTAGGCCGCGACCACCGCGATCAGCGGGCCGGAGTCGTGCTCGCGCAGCGCCGGGATGCCGCGGTCCATCGCCACCGCGACCAGCAGCGGCCCGGACTGGAGCGCGGCCTGCTGGACCAGGATCACCACCATCGCGACGGTGATCCGGGCCCGGTGCGGGCCGAGCAGCGAGCGCAGCAGCGCCCGGGGCGCGCCCGGCGGGACGGGGATGTCCTCCTCGTCGGCGGGCGGCGCGGGCAGCTCCTCCTCGGCCGGCGCGGCGGGCTCGGCCTTCGTGGGTTCGGCGGTGGTGGTCATGCACGCCCTCCTTGCGACATGAAGGGGCCCTCGGGCACCAGGGCGGCCTCGCCCGACATGAGTTCTCGGTAGTGCGCGCAGTCGCGCAGCAGCTCCTGGTGGGTGCCGACGGCCTCGATCCGGCCGTCCGCCAGCACCGCGACCCGGTCGGCGAGCAGCACGGTGCTGGGGCGGTGGGCGACCACCAGGGCGGTGGTGGTGCCGAGGACCTCGCGCAGCGCCCGCTCGACCAGGGCCTCGGTGTGCACGTCCAGGGCGGAGAGCGGGTCGTCCAGCACCAGGAAGGCCGGGTCGCCGACCACGGCGCGGGCCAGCGCGAGGCGCTGGCGCTGGCCGCCGGACAGGCTCAGGCCCTGTTCGCCGACCTCGGTGTCCGGGCCCTGCGGGAGCTTCTCGACGAAGCCGGCCTGGGCGGTGGCGAGGGCGGTGCGCAGCTGCTCCTCGCCGGCGCCCGGGGCGCCCATCAGGACGTTCTCCCGGACGGTGGCGGAGAACAGGGTGGGCTCCTCGAAGGCGACCGCGACGAGTTCGCGCAGCCGCTGCCGTGGCAGTTCGCGGATGTCCCGCCCGTCCAGCGTGATGGTGCCGGCGGTGGCCTCGTACAGCCGGGGGAGCAGCGCGGTGAGCGTGGTCTTGCCGCTGCCGGTGGCGCCGACCAGGGCCATCGTCTCGCCGCTGCGGATGTGCAGGTCGATGCCGGTCAGCAGGTCGGGGCTGTCCTCGGGGGTGTCGGGGTAGCGGAAGCGGACGCCGGTGAAGCGGATGCCGTCCGGGGCGCCGAGCTCGGCGGCGGTGCCCGGGTCGGGGGTGTCCGGCTCGTCCAGCACCTCGAAGAAGCGGTCGGTGGCGGTGGCCGCCTCGTTGGCGTAGGCGAGCAGCCAGCCGAGCGACTCGACCGGCCAGCGCAGCGCGAGCGCCGTGGAGAGGAAGGCGACCAGGGTGCCGGCGCTCAGTTCGTCGTGGGCCACCAGGTAGGCGCCGACGGCGAGGGCGCAGCCGAGCGCGATCTCCGGCAGGCCGACGATGACCGCCCAGAGGTTGGCGAGCAGGTGCGCCTTGCGCAGCTCGGTGCGGCGCAGCTCCTGGGACTGGGCGTGGAAGCGCTCGGCCATCGAGCGGTGGCGGCCGAAGGCCTTGAGGATGCGGATGCCGAGGACGGACTCCTCGACCATGGTGGCGATGTCCCCGTTCTGGTCCTGGGCGAGCCGGGCGGCGCCGGAGTAGCCGGACTCGAAGCGCCGGGTGAGCACGAACAGCGGGACGACCGGTGCCAGGGCGATCAGCGCGAGCCGCCAGTCCTGGGTGAACATCACCACGGTGCCGGCCAGGAACATCACCGAGTTGACGATCAGGAAGACCAGCGGGAAGGCCAGGAACAGCCGCATGGTGTACATGTCGGCGGTGGCCCGGGAGAGCAACTGGCCGGAGCCCCAGCGGTCGTGGAAGGAGACCGGCAGCCGCTGGAGCTTGGCGAAGAGGTCCCCGCGCATCGCCGTCTCCAGCCCTGCCAGCGGGCGGGCCAGCACCACCCGGCGGGTGTAGAACAGCGCGGACTCGACCAGGCCGAGGAGCAGCAGCAGGCCGACCAGCGGCCAGAGGCCGGCCAGGTCGTGCTCGGCGAGCGGGCCGTCCACGATCAGGCCGAGGACCACCGGGACGGCGAGGGTGCTCAGCATGGCGAGCGTGGCGGCCGTCACCGAGACGGCCAGCCGGCCGCGGACGGCGCGGGCGTACGGCCACAGGCGCAGCAGGGATCTGACCGCGGAGTGCCGCGGCCCGGCCGGGCCGGCTCCGTCGGGTCGGGGGCTTTCCGGGGTCGGGCTCTCGGGGTCTTGTCTGTTCTCGGCCATCGCGGTGAGGGTAGGCGGAGATCCCGTCATTTCTCATCCGGTTTTTCACCCCTGACGCCGGCGTCCGGCGAGAACCGGCCACCCGAACGGGCGGAGCCCGGCGTGAAGCCGGCTCGGCGGTGACCGTGATCGCCCCCTCGCCGGCCGAGGTGCCGGTGCGCGCCCGCAGCTGACCCGGGGCGTGTCTAGGCGGAGCGGGCGGGCACGCGCAGCAGCTGCAGCGTGCGCCCGCCCAGGACGACGGCGCCCCGCGGACACGGTCCGTCCGGGTCCGCGGCGGTGTCGACCACCGTCTCCCACCCGGCCGCAGGCGCCGCCCAGGGCTCGCCGGGCAGGGTGAACACCACTGGTTCGTGGCCCGCGTTGAGCAGCAGCAGGAAGCTGTCGTCGCTGAGCGGCAGCCCGGACTCGTCCCGTTCGGACATCGCGGTGCCGGAGAGCAGCATGCCGAGACAGGCGGTCGGTGTGAACCAGTCGGCCTCGGTCATCTCTCCGCCCCGCGGGGTGAACCAGGTGAGGTCCGGCTGGCCGCCGGGGGTGAGGGCCCGGCCGGAGAAGAACGCCCGCCGGCGCAGCACCGGGTGGGCCCTGCGCAGCCGGACCAGCCGGGCGGTGAGCTCGCACAGCTCCTGCCAGGCCGGCTGCTCCAGCAGCGACCAGTCCAGCCAGCCGACCTCGTTGTCCTGGCAGTAGGCGTTGTTGTTGCCGCCCTGGGTGCGGCCCAGCTCGTCCCCGGCGGTGAGCATCGGGACGCCGGCGGAGAGCAGCAGGGTGGCCGTCAGGTTGCGAAGCTGGCGCAGCCGCAGCGAGTTGACCGCCGGGTCGGTGGTCTCGCCCTCGGCGCCGTGGTTCCAGGAGCGGTTGTCGTCGGTGCCGTCCCGGTTGTCCTCGCCGTTGGCCTCGTTGTGCTTGCGGTCGTAGGAGACCAGGTCGCGAAGGGTGAAACCGTCGTGCGCCGTCACGTAGTTGACCGAGGCGTACGGGCGGCGGCCGGCCCGCTGGTAGAGGTCGGAGGAGCCGGAGAGGCGGTAGCCGAGGTCGCGCACGTCCGGGAGGGCGCCGCGCCAGAAGTCCCGTACGGTGTCGCGGTACTTGTCGTTCCACTCGGCCCACAGCGGGGGGAAACCGCCGACCTGGTAGCCGCCCTGGCCGACGTCCCAGGGCTCGGCGATCAGCTTCGCCCGGCTGAGCAGGGGGTCCTGGGCGACGGCGGCGAGGAAGGGGTGGTCCATGTCGACGGCGTCGCCTCCGTTCGGGCCGCCGCGGGCGAGGGCGGCCGCCAGGTCGAAGCGGAAGCCGTCCACGCCCATCTCGGCGACCCAGTAGCGCAGCGAGTCGGTGATCAGCCGGATCACCTGCGGGCGGCGTGTGTCCAGGGTGTTGCCGCAGCCGGTGTAGTCGGCGTAGCCGCGCGGACGGTTCGGCGGGAGGCGGTAGTAGGTGGCGTTGTCGATGCCGCGCAACGAGAGCGCCGGGCCGAGTGCGCCGCCCTCGGCGGTGTGGTTGAACACCACGTCCAGGATCACCTCGATCCCGGCGGCGTGCAGGGCCCGGACCATCCGCTTGAACTCGCCGACCTGGCCGCCGCGGGAGCCGGAGGCGGAGTAGCCGGCGTGCGGGGCGAAGTAGCCGATCGTGTTGTAGCCCCAGTAGTTGACCAGTCCGCGGGCCTGTAGGTGGTCCTCGCTGGCGTGCTGGTGCACCGGCAGCAGCTCGACGGCGGTCACCCCGAGGCGGGTGAGGTGGGCGACGGCGGCCGGGTGGGCCAGACCGGCGTAGGTGCCGCGCAACTCCGGCGGGACGTCGGGGTGGCGCATGGTGAATCCGCGCACGTGCAGCTCGTAGAGCACCGTCTCGGCCCACGGGGTCTTCGGGCGGTGGTCGTCGTACCAGTCGTCGTCATCGTGGACGACCACGGATCTGGGCACGTACGGCGCGGAGTCGCGGTTGTCCCGGACGGTGTCGGCGACATCCGCCTCGGGCCAGTTGCGGACGGCGGAGCAGGCGGCGTCGTGCGAGGTGTAACAGCCGTCGACGGCACGGGCGTACGGGTCGAGCAGTAGCTTGGCCGGGTTCCAGCGGGCGCCGGTCCACGGGTCCCAGCGGCCGTGCACGCGGAAGCCGTAGCGGGTGCCGGGGCGCACGCCGGGGAGGAAGCCGTGCCAGACCTGGAAGTCCTGCTCGGTGAGGCGGTGCCGGCTCTCCCGGCCGTCCTCGTCGAACAGGCACAGCTCGACGGCCTCGGCGCCGGCCGCCCAGAGCGCGAAGTTGGTGCCCCGGTGGCCGAGCCGGTCGGTGCGGTAGCGGGCGCCGAGCGGCTGCCAGCTGCCGGGCCACGGTGGCTCGGTGGGGTGCGGGTGGCCGTGCGGCCGTACCCCGGCTTCCAGCTCCTGCCCTGACGCCATGGCCGTACCCTCCCTGGGCGGGGTGTTCCGGACTCCGTTCACCTTCTCTTTCCCGGATTGTGCAGATCGGAAGCCGTTGAACGGGGGCTTACCGGCGGATGGCGGCCAGGGGGCCGGGGGTTCGGGGGTCCGGGCTCCCGGGAGGGCGGGGGCGGCCGCTCCGGGGGCGGCGTGTCTTCGCCGGGACGCTTCTCGTTGTTCCGGGCGTCGGACGTGAACAGTGGGAGGGCCCCGGGATGCGGCGCCGAGGACGGGTGTGGGCGCGGGGCGTGGCGGCGGTGGCCTGCTGCCTGGCCGTCCTGACGGGCTGCGGCAGCGGAGGGCCCGCGATGGTGCCGGACGGGGACGCGGCCACGGGCGGTGCGCACGCCGCGCCGTCGTCGTCCCGGGCGGTGCTCACCGTGCAGCCGGCCGACGGTGCGCAGGACGTGCAGTCGGAGGGCGCGGTCCGGGTGCACGTCGCGCAGGGGCGGCTGGTCTCCGTCCGGCTGGCCGACGCCAGGGGCACCGAGGTGCCCGGCACGATCGGCCCGGACGGCAGCGGCTGGACGCCGGACGGCCCGCTGGCGCTCGGCACCGCGTTCACCCTGGACTCCGTCGCCGAGGACGACCGGGGTCAGAAGGCGGCCCAGCACACGGCGTTCACGACCGTCGCCCGGGCGCACACCTTCGTGGCCTTCTTCACCCCGGAGGACGGCTCCACGGTCGGTGTCGGCATGCCGGTCTCGCTGCGCTTCAGCCGTCCGATCACCGACCGGGTGGCGGTGGAGAAGGCCGTCCAGGTCACCGCCGACCCGCCGGTGCCGGTGGCCGCGCACTGGTTCGGCGGCCAGCGGCTGGACTTCCGCCCGCAGCGGTACTGGGCGGCCGGCACCAGGGTCACGGTGGCGCTGCGGCTCAAGGACGTGCAGGGTGCGCCGGGGGAGTTCGGCAGCCAGAGCCGGGACCTGCACTTCACCGTCGGCCGGGCGCAGGTCTCCACCGTCGACCTGGACGCCCACACCCTGACCGTCCGGTCCGGCCAGGGCGGCAAGGTGGTCCGGGTGCTCAAGGTCTCCGGTGGCAGCCCCGAGCACTCCACCTACCGGGGGGTGATGGTGGTGTCGGAGAAGTACAGGGTGACCCGGATGAACTCGCAGACCGTCGGCATGGGCGACGAGTACGACATCCAGGACGTCCCGCACGCGATGCGGCTCACCACCTCCGGCACCTTCGTGCACGGCAACTACTGGGCGGACCCGAGGGTGTTCGGCGCCGCCAACACCAGCCACGGCTGCATCGGGCTGGTCGACGCCAAGGGCGGGGCGAGCAAGGACTCCCCGGCGGGCTGGCTGTTCGAGCACACCATCCCGGGGGACGTGCTGGAGGTGAAGGCCTCGTCCGGGGACGTCGTGCCGCCGCAGAACGGGCTCAACGGCTGGAACGTGCCGTGGGAGCAGTGGGTGGCCGGGAGCGCGCTGCGCCGGGCGCCGTCCTCCGGGGCCGTCGGGTCGGCCGCACCGTAAGGGCCCTTCTGTGCCGTAAGGGCTCTTCCGCCCGTTCCGTCCGGCTTTACGGCTTCTTCACCTGCCGTCAACCTGACTCCTCTCAGGTTTCACTCGGGAGGCTTAGTTATCCTGCTCCGGCGCGTCCGGGGTCCGGCCGGAAAGATCGGCCGGACGGTGCAACTCATGGGGGCACTCAACGCGTCAAGTGAGTGGATACCGGGAGGGGAGAAACCGTGAAGACGGGTACGACGGCCGGCGCAGCGATACGCACCGCCAACCGCTACGGGCGCAGGAGTGCGATGGCGCTGGTCATGGGTGGGGTGCTGCTGCTCACCGCGGCCTGCAACGACGACAAGGGCGGCGGTTCCGGCGGTTCGGGGGGCGGCAACGCGGCTTCCGCGCCGGCGGCGGACGCGGGCGGCTCGGCGACGCCGAAGACCTCGGCGGCGGTGCTCGCCGTCGAGCCGAAGGACGGCGCCCAGGACGTCGCGCCGAACGGGCTCCAGGTGTCCGTCTCCAACGGCAAGCTGAGCACGGTCGAGGTGACCGACAAGGACGGCAAGCCGGTCGAGGGTGCGATCACCCCGGACGGCACCGGCTGGAAGCCCGCGGGGGCGCTCGCGGTCGGCATGGCGTACAAGGTGAACGCGCAGGCCAAGGACGGCGAGGGCCTGGTGGCCGCGTCCACCACCTCGTTCACCACGCTGACGCCGGAGAAGAAGATCTCCACCAACGACAACATCAGCGACGGTGCCACCTACGGCGTCGGCATGATCGTCTCGGTGAACTTCAACAAGGACGTCAAGAACAAGGAAGCCGTCGTCAAGGGCATCACCATCGAGTCCAGCAACGGCACCGTGGTCAAGGGCCACTGGTTCGGCGACCGCCGGGTGGACTTCCGTCCGGAGCAGTACTGGGCGCCGGGCACCAAGGTGACCATCAAGTACCGGCTGAAGAACGTCGAGGTCGCCCCGGGCATCTACGGCGACGTGGACAAGGACGAGCCGTTCACCATCGGCCGGTCGATGATCTCCACCGCGGACGCCAAGTCGCACCAGATGACCGTCGAGCGGGACGGCAAGAGCACCACGCTGCCGGTCACCCTCGGCGCGGACGCCACGCCGTCCTGGGGCGGGACGATGGTGGTCATGTCCAAGGAGAAGGTCACCCGGATGAACTCGCAGACCGTCGGTCTCGGCGGCGAGTACGACATCCAGGACGTCCCGCACGCGATGCGGCTGACCACCTCCGGCACCTTCGTGCACGGCAACTACTGGGCCAGCCCGTTCGGCAAGACCAACGCCAGCCACGGCTGCGTGTCGATGCAGGACGTGAAGGGCGGCAGCGACTCCTCGGTGGCCGGCAAGTTCTTCAACGACTCGATGATCGGTGACCCGATCAAGATCGTGAACACCAAGGAGAAGACCGTCGCGCCCTCCAACGGGCTGGGCGGCTGGAACGTGGACTGGGCCAACTGGTAGGCCCTACCCCGCGGTCGGCCCGGGTACTCCGGGCCCTGCGGTGAGTCCTCCGTCGTGCGGCCCGATCCTCACCCGTTGGGGGCGGGCCGCCGCGGTTTCCGGGGCAACAGGCCCCACGAATGGCGCAACCTTTCCGGTGGCCGGGTGCGTATACCGGTCGGGTCCGTCGGGTCCACGGGGAGTTTCTCGGATTTTCTGAGGGAGGGAATCGACGTTGAGGTCGATACGCAGGGTGGTGGCCGCCGGCCTGGTCGGCGGGGCGATGACGCTGACGGCCGCCTGCGGCGGGAGCGGTGGGGGCGGCGGCAGTGCCGCCAAGGCCGACCTGGGGGCCGGCGCGGCCGGTGCCAAGCCCACGGCGGCGGCTCCCATCAACACGGTGCCGAAGGTCTCCAAGGCCGCCGTCAGCATCGAGCCCAAGGCCGGCTCGGTGGACGTGGCGCCGAACGCGCTCAAGATCGGCGCGACCGGGGGCAAGCTCACCACCGTCAAGGTGAACGACAAGGCCGGCAAGGAGGTCCCCGGCACGATCTCCGCCGACGGCTCCTCCTGGACGCCCACGGCCGGCCTTGAGGTGGGTACCGCCTACCAGGTCAGCGCGATGGCCGCGGACGCCGACGGCGCGGTCGCCACGGTGGACAGCAACTTCAGCACGCTGACCCCGACGGCGCTCGCCAAGGCCGCCGACAACGTGGACAACAACGCCACCTACGGCGTCGGCATGATCGTCTCGGTGAACTTCAGCAAGGACGTCAAGAACAAGGACGAGGTCGCCAAGGGCATCAGCTTCGAGACCGACAACGGCACCGTGGTCAAGGGCCACTGGTTCGACAGCCGTCGGCTCGACTTCCGTCCGGAGCAGTACTGGAAGCCCGGCACCAAGGTGGTCGTGCACTACCGGCTCAAGAGCGTGGAGATCGCCCCCGGGGTGTACGGCGGGGACCGGGACGAGCCCTTCACGATCGGGCGGTCCCAGATTTCGACGGTTGACGTTGCCGCACACAAGATGACGGTCGTACAGGACGGCACGTCCAGCGACATCGACATCAGCGCCGGCTCGCCCGAACACCCCACCTGGAACGGGACGATGGTGGTCATGTCCAAGGAGGGCGTGGTGCGGATGCAGTCCAGCACCATGCCCGGCATGACCGGCGCGCCGTACGACCTCCAGGTCCCGCACTCGATGCGGCTCACCGACTCCGGCACGTACGTGCACGGCAACTACTGGAGCAAGAGCAGCACCTTCGGCGAGGACAACGTCAGCCACGGCTGCGTGGGCCTCAAGGACGTCGAGGGCGGCGGCGCCGGCACCTCGATGGGCAAGTTCTACGACGGCTCGCTGATCGGCGACGTGATGATCGTGAAGAACTCGACCAAGAAGGAGACGCTCGACCCGGCGAACGGGCTGAGCGGCTGGAACGTGCCGTGGAGCAACTGGTAACCGGCTGCTGAGGGGGAGCGGGGTCAACCCGGGCTTGACGGAAGTCGGCCCGGGTCGACCCCGTCTTGCTTCCGGCATATGCCGAATCGCGGAGATCGTTTGCTCATTGTCCGTACGCGGCTGCTTGCGTTCCGCAATGATGGTCCGCATGGCGGGTTGGGGCGAAACAGATCAGTCATCGGTTCCCGGGGCCGGCGCGGTGGCCGAGGTGTCCTGGATCGACGTCCAGGGCGGCGGGCTCTCGGCGCTGGAGCGGCTCACCTCCGAGGAGTTGGAGGAGCTGTACTCCGGCAGACTGTGCGACCAGTCGGCGCCCAGCGAGGTGCGGCTGCCGTCCCGGCCGGAGTCGGGCCCGGTGGCCCGCAGACTGGTGCTCTCCGTCCTGGAGTCCTGGGATCTCCACCAGCACCTGGAGGCCGGGGAACTGCTCACCGGCGAGCTGGTGGCCAACGCGGTGCGGCACGCGGGCGGTCGCACCATCGGCCTGCACGTCAGCCGCAAGCCCGGCTGGCTGCGGATCGAGGTCCGCGACTCCTCCCGGGCGCTGCCCTGCATGATCCTCGCCGAGGCCCGGCCGGTGAACGAGCGCGGGCGGGGGCTGAAGATCGTCGACGACCTCGCCGACCGCTGGGGCGCGGACCTGCTGCCGCGGGGCAAGGGTGTCTGGTTCGAGCTGAAGGTGCGCGAGCGGCCCTGAGGTTTCTTGTGCCCTGCGTGCTTCCTGCGGAAAACACGCGGGGCCCCCGGATTCGCCGTGGTCCGGCGGATGGGGGCCCCTGCAAGTCATCGCGCCGGCCAAGGGGGTGCGTGCCGCGCGATGGGCGTCGGCAGTGCCAGGTCGGGCCCGCCGAAGTTTTCGCCCAGGTCGGCGCGCTGTGTCGCCCGCCTCTGGACTTCCTCGACTATCGCACGGATCTCAGCATGTGGGCAAACCGGGCGGCTTTGATTTCAAGGTTTGTAACCTAGTTCACCTTTGGATTTTGCATAGGTTAACGACCTCGCCTGTGAATATTCATGATCACGGCGATGTGGCCATGGCTTGGCGGGCTCGGGCGGCGTGTGCGCGGACGGCGGTGGGGGAGAGGCGTCGGCGGGGCGGCGGGGTCGCGGGAGTGTCGCGGCAGGCGCGGCAGAGGCCGCCGAGGAGCGCGGGCGGACGGCAGGGGGTGCGGCAGTCGGTGCACTCGATGATGCGGGCCGGCTGGGGTCGGGGTTGGGGCTGGGGGAGCGGGCGCTCCGGGGGCATCTTGTCGAGCAGGCGGCGGCGGGTGAAGGCTGCCGGGCTGTGGACGCCGTCCGGCGGTAGGCCGGCGGTGAGGGCGGCGGTGAAGAGGGCCGGGGAGGTGCCCCGGGCCAGCCACTCGGCGGCCAGCGGTTCGAGCGCTGCGCAGTCGGCGGCGGAGAGCGCGAGACGGGGGTCGGTGAGGCCGAGTCCGGCGAGGGCCGCGTAGGCGGCCGAGGTGGGGGAGGTGTGGTTGAGCGTTCGCTCCTTGGGGGGATCGGGCGCTGCGGGCGTTGACGCCTCCCCGGTGGCGAGGAAGCGAGCCCACCAGGCGTCGGAGCGGGGCGTGCGGGAGAAGTAGGTGCGGAACACCCAGCGGCACTGCTTGTCGCCGACGCGTTCGCGGACGCGACGCAGGTGGCCTGCGGCGGAGAGCTTGTTGAGGGCCGTGCGGCAGGCCATCTGCCCGTAGTGGGGCTGGAGGACGGCGAGGGTCTTCGCGTCCATGGCGGCACCGTCGGGGAGGTGGTCGATGAGCGAGGCGAGGTAGGCCTCGCGCGCCGGGAGGTGGGTGAAGTCGGCGGCGGCGCGGGGGCGTTGGTCCGGAGCGGACTGCTTGCCGTACCCGGGGGCGGCCATGGCGGTATTGTCGTGGGTAGCCACAGGATCGAACCCTCTTCGATCGTGCCGGTCAGACCCCCGTTCGGTGTTGGTAGCACCGGCGGGGGTTGTTTCGTTGGTTCGCACGCTACACGGGACAACCAGCTGTGGCGTAGTCGTAACGATAAGTCATATCTGCTGCGTGTAGGGGTGGTTGGAAGGTGGTTACCACCCGTTCCATTAAGGGGTCACTCGACCGGTGCCGCTTGAGCTTCGGGGGCGAAGGTCCCCACCCCCTTCCTGCTCCGCATCGAGGTCTCCGACGCGAACTCCGACCTCCCCAATCTCCGCAACGTCACCCCCGACGACGAGTCCGGCCGAGGCCTCGAACTCGTCGCCGCCCTTGCCGCCTCCTGGGGTGCCCACCCGTGCGGCGAGGGCTACATCGGCAAGACCGTCTGGTGCGAACTCGCCCTCCCCTCACCGGCCAACCCGCACGGCTGATTACTTGACGAGCTTGGCCAGTTCCCGCGCCAGCGCTGCCGTGTCAGGGAAGTCGCCGTATTTGTCGGCGCCGCACCGGAGGTTCAGAACTCGATCGCCGATGCGGACGAGGACCGTCTCGTTGCCCAGGTAGCCCCCCTGCGGGAGCATCTTGAAGTCCAGCGCCTCGTCGCCCAGGCCGTTCAGCGGCTTGGCGACGAGGCGTGTTTCCACATCACTGCCGCCGGTGCCCACGCGCTTGTTGACGAACGACGGGCAGCGCGCCGCGAAATCCCTGATGGTGGCCAGCTGCTTCGCTGCCTGCCCGGTGCGGAAGGAGGCCACGGTCACCAGGGCGGCGTACTCATTGCCGTCGGTGGACTCCAACTGCTGGCTGGCGTATGCGGCCTCGCCGTCCAGGACGGTCATGTTGCGCATGACGTCGCACGGCGCCGTGGGCCCCAGCGCCGTGGTGCCGGAGAGGACCTGCGCTCCGCTGTCCGACTCGTGGGTGGAGCCGAACTTGGTGTTGAGGGCCCAGCCCGACGGGACGGTTTCCGCGGTGGGCAGATACGCCTTGAGGGCGCTTCCGAGGACGATGGACGGATCCACGCTCGGGATGGCCGGGGTGGGCGTCGGTATGAGCGTCGGCAGCCGGAGATCTGTCGAGGCCGTCTTGTGCTCCGGACCTACGGATATCGTCGCGGTCGGCACGACCGGGTTCGACGAACCGCCACCGCTCGATGAACCGCCCCCGGAGCACCCCGCCGCGCCGGCAAGGGTGAGCACGATCCCCGCCGTCACCAGAACTCGCACCTTGGCCACTGTGGACCTCGCCTCCCTCGCGCTGATATGACAGTTCGTCAACAACGCTACCCCGCCGTGCAACACCGGCTCTGCCCGAAGCCGGAAGGGCGCCGGTCCTGCGGAGTCGTGGCCGTGCCCGACGCCCAGTACGCCGCCCACGTCCGAGAACCCGCGCGGCTGACCCTCGGCGTCTGCCAGACGTCCGCCGTCGTCATCCGGCGGTGAGTGTCAAGTCGTGGACCAGGAAGTGGAGTTCCACGTCACCCGTGGACTCCGCCCACAGCAACTCGGCGTCGAGCACGGATGCCGCGACCAGTCGAGCCTCGGCGACGAGCTCCGGGTGGTAGTCGAAGCCAGGCCAGGGCAGGACGGGGTGGTCGTTCTCCTCGCCGAACCGCCGGACCCGCTCGATGTCACCCAGGACCGGGTGCGGCAGTGACTCGTTCGCCCAGGACCACAGCCAGGACCGCTGGGGGCGGCTGACGCTGCCGATCATCGTGAGCCGGCCGGTGAGGAACACCTTCCCGTCGCGCGACCACGCGATCTGCGCGTCGTCCATCGACCAGTGGTACTGCACGTCACCCGACAGTCCGAAGCGTTCGACCATGAGGGCCTGCCGAGTGCGGGCACGCTCGCGGGCCGCGAGTACGACCTCCTCCCATCCGGAGTGGTCATGCTTCGAGCGGTCGTCCACTTCGCCTCCTCGCACGGAACTGTCGGCAAGATCATCCCACCCTCCGGGAACAGGCCGGAGCGGTCGAACACCGCGGACCACCGTGAGCGAGAATCGCGGCATGGTGATGGCGCGGCACTGGTACTCGTCGGCTCCCGTGGTGGACGGTCTTCCCCTGATCGGCGAGCCGGGGTTCTGGGCCGCGCACCTCGCCGACCTGTACGAGGGCCTCTCGCCGGAGGACCTCGGCGCGGACCCGGCCGACGCCGGCGCCATGCTGGAGCGGCTTCACGACAAGGCGGCGTGGCCCGTCTTCACCGTGCGTCTCACCGGCGACTTCGCGATCGTCGTGCACTACAACAGCGGCGAGGAGTTCACGAGCACCGACTACTTCCTGACGCACTCGGCGTGGTTCGACTCCCTGGTGCTGGCCAGCGACGACCAGGACCGGATCGGTCCGGGCCTGTGCTGGCCCGAACTCGCGGCAGTGCTCCACGCGCCCGACGGGGCCGACGGAGTCACCGATCCCCATGCCCGGATCCTGCTTCTCCTGCCCGTACTGGGCGATGCCGGGGCCCCTCCGGAAGCGGTGGACCTGGTGGTGGCGGCGCTGAGGGCCCAGGGCGCCCCCGACGGGTGCGAGCCGCTGGCCAGGCGCCTGCTTGAAGGCCACCCGATGTGGGGCGCCGAGGCGTGGTCGTTCGACGCCGACGAGCAGAGCTGGATCTGCGACGGCGAGCACAGCCCGCGGAAGACTCCGTTGGGCGAGCGGCTGTCCGCGGAAGGCAGGACCGCGCTGCAGGCCTGCCTCGCGCCGGTCGACCAGGTCAGAGGCTGAGGGGCTTGCGCAGGAAGTCGACCCCGCCGACTTCCTGCGCCCGCTCCTGCTGCGCGGGGTAGTGATCGGGCCGGATGAGGAGTTCGCGGCGGACGTGGTGTTCGCCCGCTCCCTGCTCGATGACAAGGTGACCGCGCGGCCCGGTGACTGAGGCCGACCCGCCGACCACGCGAGAAGTCGGGTGGGCCGACTTCTCGCGCCTCGGGGCGCGTCGATGACGGCCCGGGTCAGGAGATCGAGAAGCCCATCTGGTTCACCACTGGCGTCATCGGCACGTACATCACCTGCGAGTAGCAGGTCGTCGGGTGCGCCGTCGACCCGGCCGGGCAGCCGACCTCCGACCTGGCGGCCACGATCACGCCGCGGGCCTCCATGTCGCCGTTCGGGCCGGACGGGTTCGCCAGTGCCGGGCCGCCGCTGTCCCCCTTCGCGGCGATCGCCCGGCGGTCGCCGCCCTTCGACTCCGCGACGTCCACCGGCTTGATCTTCGTGCCCTCGTCGTTCGTCGTCTCCACGTCCACCCGCTTGATCTGTACGTCGCACTTCCAGCCCGACTGGGCGCCGCTGAGGCAGACGAGGTCCCCGACGTTGTTCCGCCCGGCCCCGTACGTGTGCCGGGACGAGCCGCCCTTGTCCGACCAGGCGCGGTCGTAGAACCGGCCGCCGCCGTTCCCGTTGATCGCGATCATGCCGACGTCCAGGCCGTCGCCGACCGAGGACAGGTCGCCGATGTAGCTGCCGGTGCCGTTGTAGTACCGGCCGCCGCCGCAGTGCGCAGCGGTCAGCACCACCTTCGTCCCGCCCTTCCAGCCGCTGAACGCCGTCGAGCAGAACGACGCCTTTCCGGTGCTCACCTCGGCGCCCGCGTAGTACGGCGAGCTGTCGGAGTGCCGGCTGCCGGACAGTGCCACCGGTGTTCCCTCGACGCCGGCCGTCACCGGCATCCCGGCGATCTCGGCGGCCTGCGAGGAGTACGCCTGCGCGTCCGCGTCACCGCCGGTCAGTTGCTTCGCCTTCGCCGGCGCGTACGTGATCGCGATGGCGGCACCGTCCTCCTGCGGGCCGATCGACGTCCAGGCGTCGCGCGCCACGGCGGCGGTGAACCGGTCGATCGCGGCGCGCATCTCCGCTCGGGAGTACGGGCTCCGGTGGACGTCGACGGTGTAGCCGGGCCGGGCGTTCGCGTCGAGCAGGGAGCGGACCGTGGCCGGGGCCTCGCCCTTCCAGTAGATGTCGGCGCGCTGGTTCGACGCGTCGATCACGGTCCCGGCGTAGCCGGCCGCCGCCGGCTCCCCGGACTCCACCCAGTCCTGCACCGGATCCGTCATGCGGTGGAGCAGCTGCTGGGCCTCCGGATCGCGGAGCACCGGCAGGCTCACGGACAGGTACGGCTCCTCCTGCACGACATCGACGGCGACCAGGCCGGAGGCGACCACGACGGCCAAGGCCAGGGACAGCACGAGGCGGGAGCGTCGCATGAGCGGGTCCTTCCGGTGAGCCAATGGGCCGACACTCAGCGTAGGGGTCGATCAACGGTCCGCTACGGCCGGAAGCCGTGGACCAGGCCGTCAGTGGGTGCACGCGAGAGGCAACGCGCCCCCGGCAGGGGCGGGACGGCCTCCCGGAGGCAGGTGGGGCGCCTGCGCCCGGACCGTCACCCCGAGGCGGTCGCATGAGAAGTCGGACCGGCCGACTTCTCGTGCAGGCCGGTCGGTACCATCGACGCGTGAACCTGTACTGGCACGTCGTTCTGCCACCGCTCAGCGCCTGATCGGGCGCGCGCTTCGGTGGCTTGATCCCCTGCGCCCCCGGCTCGGCCCGATGACGGCCGCCGAGGGTTGACGGCGTGCGCCCGTTCTCGAAACCCCTCTGACGGTCTTCGACGACGGAAGTTCACGACTGTGCCTCATCGTTTGTCCTCGCCTGCCCGTTCTCTGCCCACGGCTCCTCGCCGCCCCCGTTCGCGCGGTGGTGCGGTGCCGATCCTGATCGCCGCCGCGCTCTGGGGCACCACCGGGACGGCCAGTTCGCTGGCCCCCGGCGGCGCCCCCGCGGCCGGGATCGGAGCCGCCGGGCTGGTGCTCGGCGGGCTGCTGCTGTTCCTGTCCGACCACACCGCCCGTACCCTGCCCCGGCACTGCGCGTCGCGCGAGCGGTGGCTGCTCGCGGCCGGCGCGGTCGCGGTGACGGGCTACCCCCTGACCTTCTACCCGGCGGTGAACCGGACCGGGGTGGCGGTGGCCACCGTGATCGCGCTCGGCAGCGCCCCGGTGTTCACCGGGCTGCTCGGCTGGCTCGCCCGGCAGGGGCGGCCCGGCGGGCGGTGGGCCGGGGCGACGGCACTGGCCGTGCTCGGCTGCGCTGTCCTGGTGCTGGGCCCCGAACTCGCCGGTGGCGGTGGGGCAGTGGACCCGCTGGGGGTGCTGCTGGCGGCACTCTCCGGGCTCTCGTACGCCGTCTACTCGCTGATCGGCGGGCGGCTGATCTCGCACGGGCACCCCTCGGGCGGGGTGATGGGGGCGATGTTCGGCGGCGGGGCGCTGATCGTCCTGCCGGTGCTGCTCGCCGGTGACCTGCACTGGCTCGCCACGGTGCGCGGGGCGGGCGTGGTGCTGCACCTCGCGGTGGTCACGACCTTCCTCGCGTATTGGCTGTTCGGCCGCGGCCTGCGGCACACCACCGCCCAGGCGGCCACCACGCTGACCCTCGCCGAGCCGGCTGTCGCGGCGGTGCTCGGCGTCGCGGCCCTGGGCGAGCGCCTGCCCGCCGTCTCCTGGTGCGGCCTCGCCGTCCTCGCCGGAGGGCTGGCCTTCCTGGCGCTGCCCGGTCGGCGGTAACTGCGCACCGCTGCACAGGAAGTCGGCCCGGCCGACTTCCTGTGCGATCGGGCGAACCGGTTGCCGTCGGCGGCCCCCTTTGCTGGGCTGGGCGGATGGGACACCTGGGGAAAGAGAGTGGGCCGGTGGCGTACGACCGGATCGGCGTCGGATACCGGCGGGTCCGGCGGCCGGACCCGCGGCTGCACGCGCTGATCGGGTCCGCGCTGCGGGGTGTGCGCACGGTGGTCAACGTGGGGGCGGGGGCCGGGTCGTACGAGCCGGAGGAGGCCGAGGTGACGGCCGTCGATCCGTCGGAGGTCATGCTCGACCAGCACCCGGGGCGGCGGAAGGTCAAGGCCTCGGCCTCGCAACTCCCCTTCGAGGACGGCGCCTTCGACGCGGCGATGGCCGTGCTGACCGTCCACCACTGGCCGGACCTGCGGCAGGGGCTCGCCGAGCTGCGGCGCGTCGCGCGGCGGCAGGTGGTGTTCACCTGGGATCCGGCGCACCGGCCGCAACTGTGGCTGCTGGAGGACTACCTGCCGGAGATCCGGGAGCTGGAGGACAGCCGCTTCACCCCGCTCGCCGAGGTGGTGGAGGCCCTGGACGCACACACCGTGCTGCCGTTCCCCATCCCGCACGACTTCACCGACGGCTACCAGGCCGCCTACTGGCGGCGGCCGGAGTGCTACCTCGACGGGACTGTCCGGCAGGCCAGTTCGACCTTCGCGACGCTGCCGCCGGAGGTGGTGGAGCCGGCGATCGAGCGACTGCGGGCCGATCTCGCCGCGGGGAAGTGGCACCGGCGGTACGCCGACCTGCTCGACCTGGAGAGCATCGACTACGGGTACCGCCTGGTCGTCGCGGGCGAGCGGGCGGCCGGGTGACGATCCCGCTGGCTGCCGCTGCGCGGGAAGTCGGGCCGGCCGACTTCCCGCGCAGGCGTGCCGGTCAGAGGGCGAAGTGGGCGGCGATGCCGTCGAGGACGCAGTCGAGGCCGGTTGCGAACTGCCAGTCGGGGTCGTCCTTGCGGGTGGCCTCGTGGAGGTAACGCTGGTAGCTGGGGTAGCGGCCGGTGCTCATCAGCCAGCTCATCCGGGGGGCGAGGCCGGCCCGGGTCTGGTCGCCGTCGGACCAGCCGCGCTCGCGGCGGAGGGTCTCCAGGGTGACCTCGGCGGCGACCGAGCCGTGGACGTAGCCGGTGACGGTGCGGAACACCGCCATGGTGGTGTCGGCGTCCAGGCCGTGTTCGGCCAGGGCGGCGAACGCGCGCTCGGGGACGGCCAGTTGGTTGGGGCTGAGGGAGAACGGGGTGGCCGTCCGGACGGTCCACGGGTGGGCCAGGTTCATCGCGCGCAGGTGGACGGCCAGGGCGCGCATGGTGTCCCGCCAGCCCTCGGAGGTTGCGTCCAGCGGGAGTTGGCCGTACACGTGGTCGACCATCAGCTCGATGAGTTCGTCCTTGCCGGAGACGTACCGGTAGGCGGCCATCGGGGCGACGCCGAGCTCGACGGCCAGGCGGCGCATCGTGACGGCGTCCAGGCCCTCGGCGTCCGCGATGGCGACCGCGGCCTCGGCGATCCGGTGCGGGGTCAGGGTGGTGCGCGGCGTGGGGGCCGGGCGGTCCAGGCGCTCCCAGAGCGAGATCTGGGGCTTGTCGTCGCCTGCGGGGGTGTCCCCGGTGGGGGCCTGCTGAGCGGGCACGGGGCGGGCTCCTTCCGGCTGGGGTGCTTCGCAGCCTAGCAGCTGCCGTGTACGGCGTATCGGTAGTGGACGGCGTACGCGTCGATGTGTACGTTGTATTCGCAACGGATACGCCGTACACAGCAGCCGTCCCGGAGGGGGATTCCCATGTCCACGGAACAGAAGGCCACGGAGCAGAAGGCCACGGAGCGGAAGTCCACGGAGCAGAAGCCCGCGGCGCAGAACCTGAAGGTCGCCGTCCTCGTCGGCAGCACCCGCGAAGGCCGCTTCGGTCCGGTGGTCACCGACTGGCTGCTCGGCCACCTGGAGGCCCGCGGCGATCTGACCGCCGACCGGATCGACCTGGTGGAGACCCCGCTGCCCACCACCTTCCCGTCCTTCGGTGGCGAACTGCCCCCGGGTGACGCCGAGTTGCTGGCCGCGGTGTCGCCCCGGCTGGAGGCGGCCGACGCCTTCGTGTTCGTCACGCCCGAGTACAACCACAGCTTCCCGGCCCCGCTGAAGAACGCCATCGACTGGCACAACCGGCAGTGGCACGGCAAGCCGGTCGGCTTCGTCTCGTACGGCGGCCTGTCCGGGGGCCTGCGGGCCGTCGAGCAGCTCCGGGTGGTGATGGCGGAGCTGAACGCCGCGACGATCCGCAACACGGTCAGCTTCCACGGCGCCGCACAGTGCTTCGACACCGACGGCAAGGCGATCGACCCGGCCGCCGACGCCGCCGCCAAGACCATGCTCGACCAGCTCGCCTGGTGGGCACAGGCGTTGCGGGACGCCCGGCAGGCGCGCCCGTTCGCGGCCTGAGCCGGGGGAGGGGCGGACACCATGACCACGGAACCGGCCGAGGAGGAACGGCCCAGGCCGCCGCTGCTCGGCGTGATCGGGCTGATGCTCGGCATCTTCCTCTCGGCCCTCGACGGCCAGATCATCGGCACCGCGCTGCCGACCGTCGTCGGCGACCTCGGCGGACTGGAGCACCTCTCCTGGGCCGTCACCGCCTACCTGCTGACGTCCGCCGCCGCCACTCTGCTCTGGGGCCGGCTCGGCGACCTGTACGGCCGCAAGGGTGCCTACCAGTGGGCGGTGGTGCTGTTCCTGGTCGGCTCGGTGCTCTCCGGACTCGCCCAGGACATGGGGCAGCTGATCGCCTTCCGGGGCCTCCAGGGGATCGGCGCGGGCGGGCTGATGGTCGGCGCGCTCTCGGTGATCGGGGTGCTCGTCCCGGCCGACGACCGGGCCCGGGTGCAGTCGGTGATCGGCGTGCTGATGCCGATCGCCTTCGTCGGCGGACCGCTGCTCGGCGGCTTCCTCACCGAACGCCTCAGCTGGCGTTGGGCCTTCTACGTCAACGTGCCGGTAGGCCTGCTGGCACTGCTCGCGGTGGGGACGGGGGTGCGGCTGCGGACGGAACGGGTCCGGGCGCCCTTCGACTGGGCCGGGGTCGCCCTGCTGACCACCGGCATCCTCGCGCTCACCCTGGTGGGCAGCTGGGGCGGCGTCACCTACTCCTGGACATCCCCGCAGCTCCTCGGCGCGGCGGCCGTCGCGGTGATCGCGCTCGGCTGGTTCGCCCGGACCGAGCTGCGCGCCCCCGGGCCGCTGATCCCGCCCGCGCTGTTCCGAAGCCGCAACTTCACGGTCGCCCAGGTGCTGGGCTTCCTGGCCGGCGCGGTGATGATCGCCCTGGTCGGCTACCTGCCGCAGTACCTGCAGCTGGTCCGGGGTGCCTCGCCCACGGTCGGCGGGCTGCTCCTGCTGCCGCTGATGCTCGGCATGATGGGCACCCAGCTGGTGACGGCGCGGCTGATGGGCCGACCGGGCGGCGAGCGGCGCTACCCGTTGCTGGGCGGGGCGCTGACCCTGGCCGGCTCCGCGCTGCTGCTGTTCCTGCGCACCGACACCCCGATCGCCCTGGCCTCCGCCCTCACCGCCGTCGCCGGGATCGGCCTCGGCCTGGTGATGCAGAGCACCATGCTGACCTCGATGGGCGCCGTCCCTCGCCAGGACATGGGCGCCGCGATGGGCGTGGTCACCCTGCTCCGCAGCATCGGCGGCTCGCTCGGGATGGCCGTCCTCGGTGCGGTCTACACGGCGCGGCTCGCGAGCTCGCTCGGGGAGCGTCTGGGGTCCGCCGAGGCCGGCCGCCTCACCGGTGGCGGCGGTCTGACCCCGTCCGCGTTCGCCGGGCTCCCGGCCGAGGTCCGCGATGCCGTCGGGGTCGCGGTCACGGGCGGCCTGCACGGCACGGTCGCGGGCGGCGTGCTGCTGGCGGCAATGGCCACGGCGGTCGCCTGCCTGGCCCGCCCGAGCCGGGCCCCGGACCCGGTCGGGACGGGAGCTCCGGTCGGGCCCCGGGTGGAGGCGGGGGCCTGAGGCGTACCGGACGTGCGAAGGCCCCCGGGCGGAGCGGGAGACCGCCCGGGGGCCTTCAGCGCGTCGTGATCAGCACTCGATGACGTTCACGGCGAGGCCGCCGCGCGAGGTCTCCTTGTACTTGATCTTCATGTCGGCCCCGGTCTCCTTCATCGTCTTGATCGCCTTGTCCAGCGAGACGTGGTGCCGTCCGTCGCCGCGCAGCGCCATCCGGGCCGCGGTGACGGCCTTGACCGAGGCCATGCCGTTGCGCTCGATGCAGGGGATCTGGACCAGGCCGCCGACCGGGTCGCAGGTGAGGCCGAGGTTGTGCTCGATGCCGATCTCGGCGGCGTTCTCGACCTGCTCGGGGGTGCCGCCGAGGACCTCGGCGAGGCCGCCCGCGGCCATCGAGCAGGCGGAGCCGACCTCTCCCTGGCAGCCGACCTCGGCGCCGGAGATGGAGGCGTTCTCCTTGAAGAGCATGCCGATGGCGCCGGCCGCGAGCAGGAAGCGGACGATGCCGTCCTCGTCGGCGCCCGGGATGAAGTTCAGGTAGTAGTGGAGGACGGCCGGGATGATCCCGGCGGCGCCGTTGGTCGGCGCGGTGACCACCCGGCGGCCGGAGGCGTTCTCCTCGTTGACCGCCATCGCGTAGAGGGTCACCCACTCCATCGCGTTGGCCGGGCCGATCCCCTCGGCGCGCAGCGTCCGGGCCGCCGCGGCGGCCCGGCGGCGGACCTTCAGGCCGCCCGGCAGGATGCCCTCGCGGGTCATGCCGGCCCGCACGCACTCCTGCATCACGGACCAGATCTCCAGCAGGCCGGTCCGGATCTCCTCCTCGCTGCGCCAGGCCTTCTCGTTCTCCAGCATCAGGCCGGAGATGGACAGCCCGGTCTCCCGGGTGAGCCGCAGCAGCTCCTCGCCGGTGCGGAAGGGGTAGCGCAGCGCGGTGTCGTCGGGCTTGACCCGGTCCGCGCCGATCGCGTCCTCGTCCACCACGAAGCCGCCGCCGACCGAGTAGTAGGTCTTCTCCAGCAGGGTCGAGCCGTCCGCCGCGTACGCCCACAGGGTCATGCCGTTGGCGTGGTACGGCAGCGACCGGCGGCGGTGCAGGACCAGCTGGGTGTCCGGGTCGAAGTCGATGGTGTGCTCGCCGAGCAGGCTGATCCGCTTCTCGGCGGTGATCCGCTCGACGTCCTTGTCGGCCTGGTCGACGTCGACGGTGCGGGGCGAGTGGTTCTCCAGGCCCAGCAGGACGGCCTTCGGGGTGCCGTGGCCGTGGCCGGTGGCGCCGAGCGAGCCGTACAGCTCGGCGCGCACGCCCGTCACCCCGTCCAGCAGGCCTTCGGAGCGCAGTCGGCGGGCGAACATCCGGGCGGCGCGCATCGGGCCCACGGTGTGGGAGCTCGACGGGCCGATGCCGATGGAGAAGAGGTCGAAGACGCTGATGGCCACGGGTGGACGTCCTTGTCTGGTCTCGTGGAAGGACTTGCTGGCAGGGAGGGCTGACACGGGACGGGGCACCGCACGCACTGTCCAGTGTGCGCGGTGCCCCGGGATCCCAGGTGCGTCGGCGGGGTGAGGCCGGTCACCTGATCCGATGAGCCCGACCGAGCCGGACTACTCCTGGTTGGCCAGGTTCGGGTACAGCGGGTACTTCTCGGCCAGGGCGGTGACCCGGGCCTTCAGTGCGGCGGCGACGGTCTCGTCGAAGGCGGGCTTGAGCGCCTCGGCGATGACGTCGGCGACCTCGCGGAAGTCCTCGGCCCGGAAGCCGCGGGTGGCCAGGGCCGGGGTGCCGATGCGCAGGCCGGAGGTGACCATCGGCGGGCGCGGGTCGTTCGGGACGGCGTTGCGGTTGACCGTGATGCCGACCTCGTGCAGCCGGTCCTCGGCCTGCTGGCCGTCGAGCTGGCTGTTGCGCAGGTCGACCAGGACCAGGTGGACGTCGGTGCCGCCGGAGAGCACGGTGGCGCCGGCCTCGGCCACGTCCGCCTGGAGCAGGCGCTCGGCGAGGATGCGGGCACCCTCCAGGGTGCGCTGCTGGCGCTCCTTGAACTCCTCCGAGGCCGCGATCTTGAAGGCGACCGCCTTGCCGGCGATCACGTGCTCCAGCGGGCCGCCCTGCTGGCCGGGGAAGACCGCGGAGTTGATCTTCTTGGCGTACTCGGCCTTGGACAGGATGACGCCGCCGCGCGGGCCGCCCAGGGTCTTGTGGGTGGTGGTGGTGACCACGTCCGCGTAGGGCACCGGGTTCGGGTGCAGCCCGGCGGCCACCAGGCCGGCGAAGTGCGCCATGTCCACCATGAGCAGGGCGCCGACCTCGTCGGCGATCCGGCGGAACTCGGCGAAGTCCAGCTGGCGCGGGTAGGCCGACCAGCCGGCGATGATCAGCTTCGGCTGGTGCTCCTTGGCGAGGCGCTCGACCTCGGCCATGTCGACCTGGCCGGTCTTGTCGTCCACGTGGTACGCGGCCACGTTGTAGAGCTTGCCGGAGAAGTTGATCTTCATGCCGTGGGTCAGGTGACCGCCGTGGGCCAGGCTCAGGCCCAGGATGGTGTCGCCCGGCTGGATCAGCGCGAACATCGCGGCGGCGTTGGCCTGCGCGCCGGAGTGCGGCTGGACGTTGGCGTGCTCGGCGCCGAACAGGGCCTTGATGCGGTCGATCGCGATCTGCTCGACCACGTCGACGTGCTCGCAGCCACCGTAGTAGCGGCGGCCGGGGTAGCCCTCCGCGTACTTGTTGGTGAGCACCGAGCCCTGGGCCTCCATGACCGCCACCGGGGCGAAGTTCTCGGAGGCGATCATCTCCAGGGTGGTCTGCTGGCGGTGCAGCTCGGCGTCGACCGCGGCGGCGATCTCCGGGTCGAGGGCGTGCAGGGACTGGTTCAGAACCGTCATGGTGTGGTCTTCCCGGGGAGGAGAGGCGGGGGTGCCGCGCGAAGCGCGCCCTTGGAAGGGTGGTGGTGGTGACGGGTGGGCCGTGGAGGAGCGGGGCGGCCGTGGTGCTGCGGCCGCCCCCGCGGGGCTCAGGCCGAGTGGGTGAGCTTGTCGTACTCGTCGGCGCTGAGCAGCTCGTCGGTGGCCTCGACGCGCACCTTGAACAGCCAGCCGCCCTCGAACGGGGCGCTGTTGACCAGGGCGTTGTCGTCCAGGACGTCCTGGTTGACCTCGGTGATCTCGCCGGTCACCGGGGAGTACAGGTCGCTGACCGACTTGGTGGACTCCAGCTCGCCGCAGGTCTCGCCGGCGGTCACGGTGTCGCCGACCTCGGGCAGCTGCACGTAGACGATGTCACCGAGGGCGTCGGCGGCGTGCTTGGTGATGCCGACCGTGGAGACACCGTCCTCGGCGGCGGTCAGCCACTCGTGCTCCTTGGTGTACTGCAGGTGCTGGGGGTTGCTCATGGCGTCATTCTCCAGGATGGGAAGCGGGCACGGCGAAGCGGGCCGTCACTCGGACGGCTGCGACGTGCGGGTACGGGGGAAAGGCGGGCCCGGGAGGCCTCAGCGGGCGCGCTTGTAGAACGGCAGCGCGACGACCTGGACGGGCTCGTGCTTGCCGCGCACGTCCACCGCCACGGTGGTGCCGGGGGCGGCGTTGGCGGCGTCGACGTAGGCGATCGCGATCGGCTTGCCCAGGGTCGGGGACGGCGCGCCGGAGGTGATCCGGCCGATCGGCTCGCCCTCGGTGGAGACCACGGTGTACTCGGCGCGCGGCACCCGCTTGCCCTCGGAGACCAGGCCGACCAGCACCTTCGGCGGGTTGGTCTCGGCCGCGGCGGCGGCCTGCTCCAGCGCCTTGCGGCCGACGAAGGCGCCCTCGTTGGTGGTCTTGTCGAAGCGGACGACCCGGCCCAGGCCGGCGTCGAACGGGGTGAGGTCGGTGGACAGCTCGTGCCCGTACAGCGGCATGCCGGCCTCCAGGCGCAGCGTGTCGCGGCAGGACAGGCCGCACGGGACCAGGCCGTGGCCCTCGCCGGCGGCGGTCAGCGCCTGCCAGACCGGCTCGGCGTCGGCCGGGTGGCAGAAGATCTCGAAGCCGTCCTCGCCGGTGTAGCCGGTGCGGGCGAGCAGCACGTTGCGGCCGGCCACCTGGGCCGGGAGGATCGCGTAGTACTTCAGGCCGGGCAGGTCGGCGTCGGTGGTCTTCGCCAGGATGCCGGTGGCCTCCGGGCCCTGGACGGCGATCAGCGCGTAGGTGTCGCGGTCGTCGGTGACGACGGCGTCGAAGCCCTTGGCGCGGGCGATCAGCTCGTCGAGGACCAGCTGGGCGTTGGAGGCGTTGGCGACGACCAGGAAGGCGTCCTCGCGCAGGCGGTAGACGATCAGGTCGTCCAGGATGCCGCCGTCCTCGGCGCAGATCATGGTGTAGCGGGCGCGCAGCACGCCCAGCGCGGAGACGAAGCCGACCAGCGCGTGGTCCAGCATCTCGCCGGCCTGCGGGCCGGTGACGGTGATCTCGCCCATGTGTGAGAGGTCGAACAGACCGGCCTTGGTGCGGACGGCGAGGTGCTCCTCGCGCTCGCTGCCGTAGCGCAGCGGCATGTCCCAGCCGGCGAAGTCGGTCATGGTCGCGCCGAGGGCGCGGTGCAGCGCGTCGAGCGCGGTCAGGCGGAGGGACGACATGGCCAGGAACTCCTCGGTCGGGGCACTCAGGGGTGCACGCGCCGGGACCGGACCCGCTCGGGGCCGACCCTGCGCGCGGGCATGCGGCGGCGTGGGTCTCCCCATCTGTCGTCGAACCTGAGAGCTTCACCGCCCACCTGCCCACAGCTGTTTCCAGCTTGGGGGACAGCATGGCGGCTTGCACCGTGGGTGGGCGCACGACAGGGCCGGGCGCCGCTTTCCAGATGTGCCTAACCCGTGCGGTAGGGGTGCCTGAGAGATTCCGGGGAGGACTTGCTCCTTCGGCGCCGGCTGTGCCTGAGCGGCACTCCGGGCTCTCCCGCGCGGGTTCGAGCGGCCGGTATGGAGTTGTGGGGGCCCGCGGCGCATGCCGTCGGACGGGCACATCATGGCACGTCCGGGACGGCGAGGGGAGGGGGGACCCGGTCACACCGCCCGGCACCCGAACACGAGCCCTAACCTCACCTCCCGCACGCCTCTAGACTGCTGCGCGTCGGCACAGCAGAGGGCGGCCGAACGGCAGAGGGCGGAATCGGCGGCGCATGGGGTACCCGGTGGAGCAGCAGCAGGGGTGGGGCGGACCGGAGGAGGCGCCGGCGGGCGGCTCCTGGCCGGCCAACGAGCTTGAGCAGGTGCTGACCGCGGCCCTGGGCGACCCGGGCGCGACGCCGCGGGTGATCGAGGTGCTGGCCCGCAGTCAGGTGTGGGTGCCGCTGCCGGCCGGGGCCGACCCGCAGGGGCAGTCGCTGGACTTGCCGACCATCGAGCTGGGCGGCGACCTGTACGTGCCGGTGTTCTCCTCGCAGGAGGTGTTCCTCCAGCAGGCGCCGGGGATGGCCTTCGTGATCGCGC
Organism: Kitasatospora sp. NPDC093102; assembly: GCF_040683915.1. Lineage (NCBI taxonomy): Bacteria > Bacillati > Actinomycetota > Actinomycetes > Kitasatosporales > Streptomycetaceae > Kitasatospora > Kitasatospora sp. NPDC093102. Next base: position 429,512 of record NZ_JBFBFA010000003.1, read on the forward strand.
CGGTCCGGGAGTTCGCCCGCGGGCTGCCGCTGGGCCTGGGCATCGCGGTGAACCCGGAGGCGGCGGTGGGCATCCCGGTGCCGCCGCAGGGGGTCGCCGAGCTGCGCCGCGGTCCGCGCGAGGACCGCTGGGAGGCCGCTGCCGACGCTTCGGAGCCGACCGGCGGGCGGGTGGCGCTGCGCGAGCCGGTGCCGGGCGAGGACCCGGAGCACTTCCTGGCCGCCTGCCGGATCGAACTGTCGGTGCTGCCCGGGGTGCTGACCGCCCGCAGGGCGCTGGCCAGCGTCGAGGGCGAGCCGACCGTGATGTTCGTGGGCGTCCAGTTGGACCCCGCGGCACCGGCCGATCCGGCTGCGGTGAACGAGGCACTCGGGCGAGCGCTGGGAACCGCGCCGCTGCCCGGAGGCGTCCACCTCGTACTGCTCGACCTCGCCGACGACCCGGTGGTCGAGTGGCTGCTCACCCGGGTGATGCCCTTCTACACGAGGGTTTGAGCGGGGTTCGTATCAAAGGCACGTCGCCGTGGCGGTGGCCGGTGCCGCGCCATAGGGTGCGTGCAGACGGCCGACGGGCCGGCGGGTTGAGGGAAAGAGGCGCGGCGAGGTGGGCGCATGAGTGCGGGAACGGGAGCGGGCGGTGGGCCGGGGCCCTGGGGCCAGGCACCGGCCGGGCGCCCGGGGGCTGATCCCGGCGCGTTGGAGCGCGCCCTGCGCGACGTTGCGCCGGAGCGCTACGACGCGTACGAGCGGCTGCTGCACGCGCTGGCGGACGGCCAGGTCTGGATGCTGCTGTGGCACGGCACGCCGGGCAGCCCGGACGCACAGTACGGGAACATGGAGATCAGCGGCCACGGCTACGCGCCGGCCGTCACCTCGTCCGAGCAGCTGACCGCCTCCGGCTGGGCGCGGGCCCACGAGGTCATCTCCGGCCGGGAGATCGCGGCTTCGCTGTACCGCACCCGCTGGGGCCTGTGGCTCAACCCGCACGCGCCCGGCGGCGGCGTCGGAGTGCCCTGGGCGGACCTGCGGCGGATCGCCGCGGGCCTGGAGCGGCTGCCGGCCGGGCCGTTGAAGCTGAGCGAGCCGCAGCTGAACGCCCAGCCGTTCTTCGCGCTGCTGGAGCGGCAGGCCGGCGAGGTGCGGGCGGTGCGGGCGTTGCGCCGGGCCTGGGTGCAGCCCGCGGTGGGGGAGCCGTACCTGGCCATCGGCCTTGACTTGTACGAGAGTTCTCCGCCGGTGGTGGAGGCGGTGCGGGCTCTGATGCAGCGCGCGATCGCGGTGGCCCCGGAGGGGCTCGCGGTGTCCACGGTGGCGATGTCGGACGAGTACGACCCGGTGGCGCTGTGGATGCGCGCCAACGCGCGGCCGTTCTTCGACCGGGAGGCGGGCCGCCCGCCGACCGGCCCGTACCCGCCGGTGCCCCCGCCGCCGTACCCCGGGCAGTCGATGCCGGGCTACGCGTACGGCACCCAGCCGCCGGTGCAGGGCTGGCAGCAGCAGCAGCCGCAGCGGCCATGGCCCGGCTACCCTGGGCGCTGATTCCCAGAACCCATCCTCCGAAGCCGACTTGATTGTCCGTCAAGTCGGCTTCGATGCTTTCCGGACGAATTTCCGGACGTGCGACCCGGTCATCTTGACATGGCGGCTACAGCCATGTGAAGAGGTATATGCCGAAGATCCGGGAGGTGCATGCACACAGATCACAGTTGGGCATCTGTCGGTTGTCAGGGCTGGCGTAAGCCAGTTCGGATGGCAGAGAGTTCTGCGCAACGCACTGCGCGTACTGGAGCCCCACAAAGGTGAGCGCGCACGCCGACAGCCCGCCCACGCGACGCCCATCCCGCGTGGAGACAGTGCCTGTGCACGACGCACTGCCTCGACACCCGCTCCTCCTAAGCACCTCCGCACGTCCGCAGCCGCACCGCCGAAGCCGGCGACCGGCACCCGTGGGCCGGCCACCGTCGGCGAGGGGACCAACTGACCATGACCGCATCCGTGACCACCGCCGGGAACGAACCGGAGGCACCCGCCGCCGCGAGCCCGGCCAAGAAGATCGAGGGCCGCTCCCTCGGCCAGATCGCCTGGACCCGCTTCAAGCGGGACAAGGCCGCCGTCGCCGGCGGCGTCGTGGTGATCCTGCTGATCGTGCTCGCCGTGCTGGCCAAGCCGATCGAGTCGCTGTTCGGGCTCGACCCGGACGCCCTCCACCAGGACCTGCTGGACGCCGACCTCGGTGGGCTGCCGTTCGGCGACTGGGGTGGCATGAGCTGGGAACACCCGCTCGGCATCGACCCGCTCCAGGGTCGTGACCTGCTCACCCGCGTCATCGAGGGTTCCTGGGTCTCCCTGCTGGTCGCCTTCGGCGCGACCCTGCTGTCCAACACCATCGGCACCGTGCTCGGCATCATGGCCGGCTACTACGGCGGCTGGGTGGACACCCTGATCAGCCGGGTGATGGACGTCTTCCTCGCGTTCCCGCTGCTGCTCTTCGCCATCGCGATCTCCACCTCGCTCCAGGGCGGGGCGTTCGGCCTGCACGGCCTGCCGCTGCACATGCTGGTGCTGATCTTCGTGATCGGCTTCTTCAACTGGCCCTACATGGGCCGGATCGTGCGCGGCCAGACGCTCTCGCTGCGCGAGCGGGAGTTCGTCCACGCGGCCCGCAGCCTGGGGGCGCGCGGCCCGTTCATCCTGTTCAAGGAACTGCTGCCCAACCTGGTCGGTCCGATCCTGGTCTACTCGACCCTGCTGATCCCGACCAACATCCTCTTCGAGGCCGGGCTGAGCTTCCTCGGCGTCGGCATCCAGCCCCCGCAGGCCTCCTGGGGCGGGATGCTCCAGGACGCGATCCGGTACTACCAGGTGGACCCCCAGTACATGGTGGTCCCCGGTCTGGCGATCTTCATCACCGTGCTCGCCTTCAACCTGCTCGGTGACGGGCTGCGCGACGCCCTCGATCCCAAGAGCAACTGACCAGGTGTCCTCGCCTGTTCGTGCTCGACTGACACCACGTCAGGACCCTCTCACCGCCTCCACATCCCCAAGGGGTTGATCTCTCCCATGCGTAGGTCCCGTACCGTCGCCCTGACCGCGGCGGCCGCCGCCGTGGTCCTGGTCGTGACCGGCTGCACCAGCTCGTCGAAGAGCGGTGACTCCTCCTCCTCGGCCTCCGGCTCCGCCGGTGGCAGCTCCGGCGCCAACGCGGCCACCAAGGGCATCGTCAACGCCTCGGACAAGAAGGGCGGGACGGTGACCTTCGAGATGAAGGGCACCCCGGACTCGCTCGACCCGGGCAACACGTACTACGCGTACATCTACAACTTCTCGCGCCTGTACGGCCGTCCGCTGACCACCTTCAACCCGGCCGCCGGCGAGGAGGGCAACAAGCTCGTCCCGGACCTCGCCGAGTCGATGGGCCAGCCCAGCGCGGACGGCCTCGCCTGGACGTACAAGCTGCGCAAGGGCCTGAAGTACGACGACGGCACCCCGATCACCTCGAAGGACGTCAAGTACGCCGTCGAGCGCTCCAACTTCGCGCCGGACGTGAACTCCAACGGCCCGACCTACTTCCACGACCTGCTGGTCGACAACGACACGCCGTACGCGGGTCCGTACAAGGACAAGGCCGGCGGCCTGAACTCGATCGAGACGCCGGACGACACCACGATCGTCTTCCACCTGAAGCACCCGTTCGCGGACTTCGACTACCTGGTCAGCGCCCCGCAGACCGCGCCGGTCCCGCAGGCCAAGGACACGGGTGCCGACTACGTGAAGCACATCGTGTCCTCGGGCTCCTTCAAGTTCGAGTCCTACGAGGACGGCAAGCAGGCCGTCCTGGTGCCGAACACCAACTGGGACGCCAGCACCGACCCGATCCGGAAGCAGCTGCCGGAGAAGATCGTGCTGAAGATGAACATCGACCAGGCCACGATCGACAAGGACCTGCTGGCCGGCAACGCCCAGGTCGACCTGGTGGGCGGCGGCGTCGACCCGCAGACCCAGGCGCAGATCCTGCAGAACCCGAAGCTCAAGGCCAGCACCGACAACGCCTACGGCGGCCGCCTGGTCTACCTGGCGATCAACAGCAAGGTCGCGCCGTTCGACAACATCGAGTGCCGCAAGGCCGTCCAGTTCGCGATCGACAAGGTCTCGGTGCAGACCGCCGAGGGCGGCCCGATCCGCGGCCAGATCGCCAACACGGTGCTCCCGCCGGACATCCCGGGCCACCAGGACTTCAACCTGTTCGAGACCAAGGACAACAAGGGTGACGAGGCCAAGGCCAAGGACGCCCTGAAGGCCTGCGGCAAGGACAGCATCAACACCGTGCTCTCCGCCCGCACCGAGCGCGCCACCGAGGTCGCCGCCGCCACCTCGATCCAGGCCGCGCTGAAGAAGGTCGGCATCAACGCCGAGATCCAGCAGTACCCGCAGGGCAAGTACCTGACCGACAGCGCCGGTGCCCCGCAGTTCACCCAGGACCACAACATCGGTCTGATGATGATGCAGTGGGGCGCGGACTGGCCGACCGGCTACGGCTTCCTGCAGCAGATCGTCGACGGCCGCGCGATCAAGGCCTCCGGCAACAGCAACCTCTCCCAGCTGAACGACCCGGCGGTCAACAAGCTGCTCGACGACGCCGCCGTCAACCCGGACAAGTCGGCCCGCGAGAAGACCTACGCCGACATCGACAAGAAGGTCATGGAGCAGGCGGTCATCGTCCCGCTGACCTACTTCAAGGTCTTCCTGTACCGCCCGGACAACGCCACCAACATGGTCTCCACCCCGGCGTTCTCCGGTGAGTACGACTACCTGAACATCGGCGCCACCAAGTAAGAGCCTGGCTCCGCATCCCTGAAGGCAGGTGAAGGCAGCGGCGCCCGCCGCCGTCCGGAAGACCCCGGACGGCGGCGGGCCGCCGGAGCCGCCCAACTGTGTTTGCCTACATCATCCGCAGGATCTTCGCGGCGGTGATTCTGCTGCTGGTCGTCAGCGCGGTCACCTTCGCGATCTTCTTCCTGCTCCCGCGACTCGCCGGCGAGACGGCCGACCAACTGGCCGCCCAGTACATCGGGAAGAACCCCTCACCCGAGGCGATCGCCGCGGTCAAGCAGAACCTCGGCCTCGACCAGCCGCTGTACTCCCAGTACTGGAACTTCCTCAAGGGGCTGGTCAGCGGCGCCGAGTACAAGTTCGGGCCGGAACCGGCCACCTGCCACGTCCCCTGCTTCGGCTACTCCTTCAAGAACCACCTGGAGGTCTGGCCCGAGCTGTCCAAGCGGATCCCGGTCACCATCTCGCTGGCCGCCGGCGCGGCCGTGCTCTGGCTGGTCTCCGGCGTCGCCACCGGCGTCGTCTCCGCCCTCAAGCCGCGGTCGATCTTCGACCGGCTCTCCATGGGCGTCGCCCTCGCCGGCGTCTCGCTGCCGGTCTTCTTCACCGGCGCGCTGCTGCTCACGCTGTTCAGCTACGAGTGGCCGATCCTGGACAACCTGCACTACGTCGACTTCACCGACGACCCGCTGATGTGGGCCCGCAACCTGATCCTGCCCTGGATCTCGCTGGCCTTCCTCTACTCCGCGCTCTACGCCCGGCTCACCCGCGCCGGAATGCTGGAGACCATGAGCGAGGACTACATCCGCACCGCCCGGGCCAAGGGCCTGGCCGAGAGCAAGGTCGTCACCCGGCACGGGCTGCGCGCCGCGCTCACCCCGATCGTCACGATCTTCGGCATGGACCTCGGGCTGCTGCTCGGCGGTGCGCTGATCACCGAGCAGGTCTTCTCGCTCCAGGGCGTCGGCCAGTTCGCCGTCCAGGCGATCTCCGACAACGACCTGCCCAAGATCCTCGGCGTCACCCTGCTCGCTGCCTTCTTCATCGTCGCCTGCAACCTCGTGGTCGACCTCCTGTACGCCCTCGTCGATCCCCGGGTGAGGCTCTCGTGACCGACCTCCAGAAGACCCCGGCGGACGCCGCGCAGACCCCGTCCGGTGACCCCTTCCTCTCGGTCCGCGACCTGCGGATCCACTTCGACACCGACGACGGCCTGGTCCGCTCGGTGGACGGGGTCAGCTTCGACCTGCACAAGGGACGCACCCTCGGCATCGTCGGCGAGTCCGGCTCCGGCAAGTCCGTCACCTCGCTGGGCATCATGGGCCTGCACCGCTCCAAGCGGGCCCGGATCAGCGGCGAGATCCGGCTGAACGGCGAGGACCTGATCGCGGCCGGCCCGGACCGGGTGCGCCAACTGCGCGGCCGGGACATGGCGATGATCTTCCAGGACCCGCTGACCGCGATGCACCCCTACTACACGGTGGGGCAGCAGATCGTCGAGGCCTACCGGGTGCACCACCCCCAGGCCTCCAAGAAGCAGGCCCGGGCCCGCGCCGTCGAGATGCTCGACCGGGTCGGCATCCCGCAGCCCGACCGCCGGGTGGACGACTACCCGCACCAGTTCTCCGGCGGCATGCGCCAGCGCGCGATGATCGCCATGGCGCTGGTCAACGACCCCTCGCTGCTGATCGCCGACGAGCCCACCACTGCCCTGGACGTCACCGTCCAGGCGCAGATCCTGGACCTCATCCGCGACCTCCAGGAGGAGTTCGGCTCCGCCGTCATCATCATCACCCACGACCTCGGGGTGGTCGCCGAGCTGGCCGACGACATCCTGGTCATGTACGGCGGCAAGTGCGTCGAGCGCGGCCCGGCCGAGACCCTCTTCGACGCGCCCGAACACCCCTACACCTGGGGTCTGTTGGGCTCGATGCCGCGACTGGACCGGGAGCTCCAGGACCGGCTCGTCCCGGTCAAGGGCACCCCGCCCAGCCTGATCAACGTGCCGACGGGCTGCGCCTTCCACCCGCGCTGCCCGTACGCCGCCCTGACCGGCGGGCGCTCCACGAGCGAGCTCCCGGCGCTGGCCGAGGCCGCGCCCGGGCACTTCGCGGCCTGCCACCTGGCGGCCGGCGAGCGGCACCGCATCTTCGCCGAAGAGATCGCGCCCCGGCTGTGAGCCCGGCCTCGTACCACCTTTCTGGAGAGAACCGATGACGGACACTCAGGCGGCCCGGATCCCGTCGCCGGCACCCGCCTCCGACCGCGAGCCGCTGCTGAAGGTGGCCGGCCTGACCCGGCACTTCCCGATCCGCAGCGGGCTGCTGCGGCGCCAGACCGGCGCGGTGCGGGCCGTGGACGGCATCGACTTCACGGTCAACGCCGGCGAGACGCTGGGCGTCGTGGGCGAGTCCGGCTGCGGCAAGTCGACCATGGGCCGACTGGTCACCCGGCTCGACGAACCGACCGGTGGGACCATCGAGTTCGAGGGCACCGACATCACCCACCTGGGCGTCGGGGCGATGCGGCCGCTGCGCCGCGACATCCAGATGATCTTCCAGGACCCGTACTCCTCGCTGAACCCCCGGCACACCGTCGGCACCATCGTCGGTGCGCCGTTCAGGCTCCAGAACGCGGTGCCGGAGGGCGGGCTCAAGAAGGCCGTCCAGGAACTGCTGGAACTGTGCGGGCTCAGCCCCGAGCACTACAACCGCTACCCGCACGAGTTCTCCGGCGGGCAGCGCCAGCGCATCGGCATCGCCCGGGCGCTCGCGCTGAAGCCGAAGATGATCGTCGCGGACGAGCCGGTCTCCGCGCTGGACGTCTCGATCCAGGCACAGGTGGTCAACCTGCTGGACGACCTCCAGCAGGAACTCGGACTGACCTACCTGATCATCGCGCACGACCTCTCGGTGGTCCGGCACGTCTCGGACCGGGTCGCGGTGATGTACCTCGGCAAGATCGTGGAGATCGCCGACCGGGACTCGCTCTACAGCAGCCCGATGCACCCGTACACCAACGCGCTGATGTCCGCGGTGCCCGTCCCCGACCCGCGCCGCCGCCAGAGCGCGGGCCGCGAGCGCATCCTGCTCAAGGGCGACGTCCCCTCGCCGATCAACCCGCCCAGCGGCTGCCGCTTCCGCACCCGGTGCTGGAAGGCGCAGGACGTGTGCGCGAGCCAGGAGCCGCCGCTGATGGCGCTCAAGACCGGGCACCAGGTGGCTTGTCACTTCCCCGAGCTTCGCGAGGGGAACGACTAGCACGGTCCTGAGCTCCGCGAGGGGAACGACTAGCACGGTCCCGAGCTCCGCGAGGGGAACGACTAGCACGGTCCCGAGCTCCGCGAGGGGAACGACCGGACCCGTACGAAAGAGGCCACCCACCCGGGTTCCCGGGGCGGGCGGCCTCTTCGTCGTCCGTGCGCCCGGCTCCGCCTCGTGCGGGCCCGGGCGGCTGCGGGGAGCGGATCCGCCGGTGCTCCCAGTGGGCGTTCGTATCCGAACCGTGATCGTCCGCCGGAGTACCCGGGCACATCGGGTACACATGGACGGTGACATCCCAGCTCTTCCCGTCCGACGTGCAGCAGTCGCTGGACCTCGTCGGCATATTCGTCTTCGCCCTCTCCGGGGGTCTGCTCGCCGTCCGCAAGAACATGGACATCTTCGGAATCTGTGTGCTGGCGGAGGTCACCGCCCTGGGCGGCGGGGTGATGCGCGACCTGGTGATCGGCGCGACCCCGGTCGCCGCGTTCACCAACCTCGGCTACTTCATGACCCCGCTGGCCGCCGCGCTGGTGGTGTTCTTCCTGCACCCGGAGGTCGAGCGGATCAACCGGGCGGTGCAGACCCTGGACGCGCTCGGGCTCGGGCTGTTCTGCGTCACCGGCACCGCCAAGGCGCACGACTACGGGCTCGGCTCGGTGGCGGCGATCGCGCTCGGCATGGTGACCGCGGCCGGCGGCGGCGTGATCCGCGACGTGCTGGCCGGCGAGATCCCCTCGCTGCTGCGCTGGGACCGGGAGATCTACGCCGTCCCGGCCCTGGTCGGCGCCACCGTGGTCGCGCTGCTGATCGTCGCCGACCGGCTCACCGGCGTGACCGGCACCGCCGCCGCACTCACCGCCTTCGGGCTGCGGATGCTCGCGCTGAAGTACGGCTGGCGTGCCCCGCGGGCCTGGCACCGCAACGGTTCTCGCACCAGCGAGGAGTAGGCGAGCCGCCGTACGCGAGCGAGATCGCCTCGGCGGTGCAGAGCAGTTCCGGCACCATCCGGGCCAGTTCGGTCGGCGGCACCTCGCTCGCCGGGGCGCTCAGTGCGCAGGCCGCGACCGTCCGCCCGCCGCCGCCCGCGACCGGCGCCGCCACGCAGGTCACCGCCGCCCGGTGCTCGTAGGACTCGGCGGCCCAGCCCCGGCGGCGCACGGCAGCCAGCTCGGGCTCCTCGCGGGCGCCGGCCGCGGACAGTCCGGCGAGCAGCACCCGGCCGACCGCCGTCCCGTCGACCGGGGCCCGGCGCCCGATCCGGGACGGCTCGGCCCCCGGCAGCCCGGCCACCTCGTCCAGGTAGAGCACCTCGCCGTCGTCCAGCACGGCGAGCCGGACGGTGTAGCCGCAACGGGCGTTGAGCGAGGCCAGGTACGGCGCGGCGACCTGCCGGACGTCGAAGTCCTCCAGCGCGCGGTGGGCCAGCGAGAGCACCCGGCCGCCGATCCGGTAGCGCAGGTCCGGCTGGCGGCGGGCGAAGCCGTGCTCCTCCAGGGTGCGCAGCAGTCGCAGGGCGGTGGACTTGTGCACCCCGAGGCTGCTGGCGGCCTGCTCCAGCGAGAGCGGCGCGTCGCCGAGTGCGTCGAGCAGGGTCAGCGCGCGGTCGACCGACTGCGACATGGCGTTTCCCGTGGATCCGGCTGACTGGTGGCGTCAGGCTAACCGCTGGGAGGCTGAGTGGTGCAAACCAGTGCCGGACGGAGCCGTCCGGCTGCGGTGCGCTCGCCGTGCGCGTCCGCCGTGCGCGTCCGCCGTGCGCGTCCGCTGTGCGTCCGAGCCGGTGCGGGCGGTGCGTGGCTGGATCGGTGCCCCGGCCCGGAACCCCGTACGGTGCCGCACTCTACAATCGGAGGGTTATGCCATACCTGGACCATGCGGCGACCACGCCGATGCTGCCCGAGGCGATCGCCGCGATGACGGCGCACCTGGGGGTGGTCGGCAACGCCTCGGCCCTGCACGCGGCCGGCCGCCGGGCCCGCCGGGTGGTCGAGGAGTCCCGGGAGTCGCTGGCCGAGTCCCTGGGCGCCCGCCCCAGCGAGATCGTGCTCACCGGCGGCGGCACCGAGTCCGACAACCTGGCGGTCAAGGGCCTGTACTGGGCCCGCCGGGACGCCGACCCGGCCCGGACCCGGGTGCTGTGCAGCCCGGTCGAGCACCACGCGGTGCTGGACGCGGTGCACTGGCTCTCCGAACACGAGGGCGCCGACGTCGAGTACCTGCCGGTGGACCCGCTGGGCCGGGTGCACCCGGAGGCGCTGCGCGAGGCGATCGAACGCGATCCGGCCACCGTGGCGCTGGTCACCGTGATGTGGGCCAACAACGAGGTCGGCACCGTCCAGCCGGTGCGCGAACTGACCGCGGTGGCGGCCGAGTACGGCATCCCGGTGCACGCCGACGCGGTGCAGGCGCTCGGTCAGGTCCCGGTCTCCTTCGCCGAGTCGGGGCTCACCGCGCTCACCGTCACCGGGCACAAGATCGGCGGCCCGTTCGGCATCGGCGCGCTGCTGCTCTCCCGGGGCGCCTCGCCCGTACCGCTGCTGCACGGCGGCGGCCAGGAGCGCGACGTGCGCTCCGGCACCCTGGACGCCCCCGGCGCGGCCGGCTTCGCTGCCGCCGCGGCCTGGGCGGTGGAACACCGGGCCGAGCACGCCGTCACGCTGGGCGCGCTGCGGGACGAGCTGGTGGCCGCCGTTCTGGCCGCCGTGCCGGACGCGGTGTACAACGGCGACCCCTCGCCGGAGGGCCGGCTGCCCGCCAACGCGCACTTCTCCTTCCCCGGCTGCGAGGGCGACGCGCTGTTGATGCTGCTGGACGCCCAGGGCATCGAGTGCTCGACGGGCTCCGCCTGCTCGGCCGGGGTGCCGCAGCCCAGCCACGTGCTGCTCGCGATGGGCGTCGACCCGCTGCTGGCCCGGGCCTCGCTGCGGTTCTCGCTCGGGCACACCTCGGTGCGCGAGGACGTCACGGCGCTGGCGGAGGCCATCGGGCCGGCGGTGCAGCGGGCGCGCAACGCCGGGCTGGCGTCGGTACGGCGCTGATCTCGGCTTCCGGGAACAGGCGGGCCACCCCGTACCCTTGTTGCCATCATGACTGACTTCCCGGGTGCCCCGACCACTCCGTCCACCGGCCGTCTGCGCGTGCTCGCGGCGATGTCCGGCGGAGTCGACTCCGCCGTCGCCGCCGCCCGCGCCGTCGAAGCGGGGCACGAGGTGACGGGCGTCCACCTGGCGCTCTCCGCCAACCCGCAGTCCTTCCGGACGGGCGCGCGCGGCTGCTGCACCATCGAGGACTCCCGGGACGCCTGGCGGGCGGCCGACGTGATCGGCATCCCCTTCTACGTCTGGGACCTCGCCGAGCGCTTCCGCGAGGACGTGATCGACGACTTCGTCGCCGAGTACGCGGCCGGGCGCACGCCCAACCCGTGCCTGCGCTGCAACGAGAAGATCAAGTTCGCGGCGCTGCTGGACAAGGCGGTCGCGCTGGGCTTCGACGCCGTCTGCACCGGCCACTACGCCCGCATCGTCGACCTGCCCGACGGCTCGCGCGAGCTGCACCGTGCCGTCGACGCCGCCAAGGACCAGTCGTACGTGCTGGGCGTGCTCGACGCCGACCAGCTCGCCCACTCGCTCTTCCCGCTCGGTGACACCACCAAGGAGGAGATCCGGGCGGAGGCCGAGCGCCGTGGCCTGGCCGTCGCCAAGAAGCCCGACAGCCACGACATCTGCTTCATCGCCGACGGCGACACCCAGGGCTTCCTGGCCAAGCACCTCGGCACCGCGACCGGCGACATCCTCGACGTCGACGGCACCAAGCTCGGCGAGCACGACGGCGCGTACGGCTTCACCATCGGCCAGCGCAAGGGCCTGCGGATCGGCCGCCCGGCGGCCGACGGCAAGCCCCGCTACGTGCTGGACATCTCCCCGGTGAACAACACCGTGACGGTCGGCCCGGTCGAGGGCCTCGACGTCACGGGGCTGACCGCCATCCGCCCCCGCTGGTGCGGCACCGAGCCGCTGGCCGACGGCCGCTACACCGCCCAGCTGCGGGCCCACGGCGAGGAGGTGCCGGTGAGCGCCTCGGTGGCCGACGGCGAGCTGCGGGTGCAGCTGGACACCCCGGTGCGGGGAATCGCCCCCGGCCAGGCCGTGGTGCTGTACGACGGCACCCGCGTCGTCGGATCGGCGACCATCGCGACGACGGAACGCCCGGCCGTCACCGCCTGAGCGGGAGGGGCTGGGAGGGCCGGTCCAGCCAGGCCCACTGCGCTTCCTCGGTGACCGTGAGCCCGAACCGCTCGGGGCCGGGGCAGCCGTGCTCCTCCCACCAGCGGTGGGCCGCCTCGACCTCGTCCCAGAGGCGGCGGGGGCCGTACTGCCACACGGTGGGGTGATCGCCGTCCGCGTCGACGGCCGCCCAGGAGCGGGTGTCGGTGGTCGCGACCCAGAGTCGTTCGTCGTCCCACGCGGTCCAGACGTCGCCGAGGTGCAGGCCGAGGGCGAACCTGGCCTCCCACTGGTCGCCGGTGACGTCGTGCGGTGACAGGACTGTCTCGGACTCGTCCGGAACGTGCTCGTCACGGACCACGTCGCGGAAGATCCGCAGGTCCTGCCGCTGGCCGCGCATGAGCATGAAGGCGGAGTGCGGGCTGAACCGGCCGTGGGCCCGGCCGGGTTCGACGGTGAGCTTGAGCAGGCCCCAGCAGAGCATGGGGTTGTCCCAGGGCGTGAGGATGACGCCTCCTGGTCGGGTCTGTTCGACCCATGCCCACGGCACGCGGCGGACCGAGCAGGTGGAGACGATCCGGTCGTACGGCTGTCGGAGGGCCCAGCCGTCGACGCCGTCCCCGCAGATCACTTCGACGTTGAGGCCCGCCGTGTTCAGGGAGGCCCACGCCTTGCGGGCGACGGCGGGATCGATCTCGACGGAGGTCACGTGGCCGGCGCCGAGGCGGTGGGCCAGGAGCGCCGCGTTCCAGCCGGTGCCGGTGCCGATCTCCAGGACGTTCATGCCGGGGCGGACGTCGAGGTCGCGGAGCATGCGGACGACGATGGACGGCGCCGAGGCGGAGGAGGACGGCCAGGCATCGGTGGGGTCGGGCGGCGGGTGGCCGTCGTTGACCTGGGTGACGATCGGGACGTCGGCGTAGGCCGCCTCGAACCAGCGGTCGTGGTCGGCGGAGAGGTCGCAGAGCTCGTAATCGCCCTGGACGTTCTGCAGCCAGATGCCGTGGGGGAGGAAACGGTGGCGGGGGACGGCGGTGATGGCCGCCTGCCACTCGCGGGGGGCCGGGCCGTCGAGGGATTCGTCGACGGCCCGGAGCAGGCCGCGAACGGCGGCCTGCTCCGGTCGATGCACGGGGTCCGTCACTTGCTGGTCTCGTCCTTCTTCTGGTGCTTCGGCTCGGGTGCCGGGCGGGCGCTGTCGGGGGAGGGCTTGCTGGTGCCCGGGTCCTTCTTGCCGCCGTGCTTGCCGTCGCTGGGCTTGTCGGTTCCCCAACCCATGGGTGCTCCTCGGTGGTTGTCGGCTTGCGGCTACCGGTCCGGCGGCCTGGGCGTGCGCGGAGGTTTGGGCGGCGGGGGAGGCTTCGGCTCGGGCCAGGGCATGGCGGTGCTCCTTTGTTTGAGTGGGGGGGAGTGGGTTGATGGTCCCGCCCGCGCTGCCGGCCCGGCGGCGCGGGCGGGGGGTCAGTGGGGAACGGCGAGGTCGGCGTGAACGACCTTGCCGAAGGGGAGGGGCGTGACACCCCAACGGCCACGGGTGAGGCGGTGAACCATTGCCAAGCCGCGCCCCGACGTCGCATCGGGCCCAGCCTGGATCACGACCGGCATCGCCCGCGAGCCGTCCCCGACGAGGATGCGGACGAGGCGGTCACTCGGGCGTCGCGCGGCCACGACCATGCGCGTCTGGCACCCGGTCCTGACCGCGTTGGTGGCCAGTTCACTGACGATCAGCGAGGCGTCGTCCACGAGGTCGTCCAGCCCCCACTCCCGCAGCTTGGCCACCACGAACCGTCGCGCAGCCCCCACCGATTCCGGTTGGTAGGGCAGGCAGATGGTCGCAGGCCCGGAGCGCGGGAGGGCACTGTGGCCCAGGTCCTGGAGGGGAGAGGCGTCGCCTCTCACAACGTTCGAGAGGAGGGTCATCAGTGCTTCTCCTTAGCGACCGACCCGGCGTCGGACGGCTGATGGGTGGTAACTGCATCTCGGCGCCGAGCGGCTGGGCCCGAGCAGGAAGGCATGACGGACCCTTGAATGTTGCACGGCGCAGTCGGCGCATCACCTGGTGTAGCCATGGTGGCCCGTCTTCGCCTACGATCTCTACGTCTCAACCTTCACTGTTCTGCCGCGTTACAAGAGGGGGCGGCCATGGAGTCGACTGAGTGCGACGTGTCGTCATCTCCGGCGATTCGCTTCGGAAATGAACTTCGCAGGTTGCGGCGGGCGAGAGGCTGGTCCCAGGCGCACCTGGGCCGGCTGATGGGCTACTCGCACGGCCTGGTCTCGTACATCGAACGAGCGAAGAAGCCTGTCACTCTTAAGTTCGCGGTGAGGGCCGACGAGGTGTTCGAAACCGGCGGCACCTTCCAGGAGTTGTGGCGGTTGTACTCCCGCGCTTCCCTGCTGGAGGGGTTCCCCGAGTACGCGCTCCACGAGACCCGGGCCATCGAGATCCGCCACTTCGAACTGGGCATCGTGCCCGGACTTCTCCAAACCCCGGACTACGCCGCGGCGTTCGCTTCCGCTGCGGTTCGGCGTGGCAGCATCACCGAGAAGCAGGCGCTGGAGCGGCTGGACTTCCTCGACACCCGACAGCGACTGATCGATCGGCACACGGCTCCTCACCTCCACTTCGTCCTGGACGAAGGGGCGCTGCGGCGGGTCGTCGGGGAGCCTGGAGTCATGGACCGGCAGTTGGAGCACCTGGAAGCCCTCGCCAACCGTCCGAACGTCACGATCCAGGTGGCTCCGTTCGCCCTCGCGGAGGAGCTGCCGTTCACCATGGTCGTCACGCTGCTGACCATGCCGGGCCGGACCGTCCTGGCGTACTCGGAGTGCCAGTTGCGCGGCTTCCTCGCGCGCGACAACGCGACTGCCCGGGCCTGGGAGAGGGATTATCATCAGCTCCAGGTGGAAGCGCTGCCGAAGGCCGCGTCACTGGAGATGATCCGTAGCTCGCAAGGTGTGAGAGGAACGTCATGATCCTTCCTGTGGACCTGTCCGATGCCGCCTGGTTCAAGTCCAGTTACAGCAACAACGGGGGCACTTGCGTCGAGCTGGCTCCGAACTACCCCGGCCTGGCGCCGGTCCGCGACTCCAAGGACCCCCAGGGCCCCGCGCTCGTCTTCCCGGCCGAGGCCTGGACGTCGTTCGTCTCTGCCGTCCGGGCCGGCGAGTTCGGCGAGATCTGAGCTTCCGGGGGGAACCGCGAAGTGGACCCATGTCTTCGCTCCGCTCCGCTCCACTCGGTGTCCGTCGCCGGGGTGGTGGTCCGTGAGGACGGTCAGGTGCTGGCGATCCGCCGGGCCGACAACGGGACTTGGGAGCCGCCGGGTGGGGTGCTGGAGCTGACGGAGGCCGTCGAGGACGGTGTTCGTCGGGAGGTCTTCGAGGAGACCGGGATCAAGGTCGGCGTGGAGCGGCTGACCGGCGTCTACAAGAACGTGAGCCGCGGAATCGTCGCCCTGGTCTTCCGCTGTCGACCGGAGGGCGGGACCGAGCGGCTCTCGGACGAGTCGGCCGAAGTCGACTGGCTCACTCCGGCCGAGGTCTCCGACCGGATGGCCGAGGTCTACGCCGTACGCGTCCTGGACGCACTCCGGGACGACGCGGCACCGACCGTCCGCACCCATGACGGGCGGATCCTGCTCTGACCTGGCGGCCTGCTCGGTGAGCAGGCCGCCGGGGTAATGCCGGTGAAGTGCGGCTGCGGGGCGTGATAGACCAGACGACACTATGAATATCTGCGTCTTCTGCTCCGCGTACTCGCTCGACGACCGCTACTCCGTCCCCGCCGCGGAGTTTGCCCGGCTCCTGGGGGAGGGCGGGCACACCCTGGTGTGGGGTGGCTCTAACGCCGGGCTGATGGGGCTGCTCGCCGACGAGGTGAAGGCGGCGGGCGGCAAGCTGGTCGGCGTGATGGTCGAGATGCTGAAGCACAAGGCGTACGTCGGCGCCGACGAGCTGGTGTGGACCGCCGACCTCCCGGAGCGCAAGGCGGAGCTGGCCTCGCGGGCCGACGCGATCGTCGTCCTGGTCGGCGGGCTGGGCACCCTGGACGAGGTCACCGAGGTGCTGGAGCTCAAGAAGCACGGCATGTTCGACAAGCCGGTGGTCGTCCTGGACACCGAGGGCTTCTACTCGGGCCTGCGCACCCAGATGGAGCGGATGGACGCCGAGGGCTTCCTGCCCCGCCCCCTTGCCGAGCTGATCACCTTCGCGGACACGCCCGCCGACGTCTTCGCCCAGCTCAAGGCCTGATTAGATCAGCACCATGGCTGCACATCTGATCACCGGCGCCGGCTCCGGCATCGGCGCCGTCCTGGCCGAGAAGCTCGCCGAGCGCGGGAACGAGCTCTGGCTGCTGGCCCGCGACGCCCGGCGGGCCGCGGAACTGCGCGAGCGCTTCCCCGGTGCCCGCACCCTCGTCGGGGACCTCGGCGACCCGGGCAAGCTCTCCTGGGCCTTCGGGCACCAGCAGCTGCCCGTCGAGCTGGACTCGCTGCTGCACGTCGCGGGCACGGTCGAGCTCGGCCCGGTCGGCGACCTGCCCGTCAAGGCCTGGCAGGAGACGCTCAACGTCAACCTCGTCGCCCCCGCCGAGCTGACCCGACTCCTGCTGCCGTCGATCCGGCTCGTCAAGGGCCACGTGCTCTTCGTCAACTCCGGTGCCGGCCTCAACGCCCACGCCGACTGGTCCGCGTACGCGGCCAGCAAGCACGGCCTCAAGGCGCTCGCCGACTCGCTGCGCCAGGAGGAGCACGCCAACGGCGTCCGGGTCACCTCCGTCTACCCGGGCCGCACCGCCACCGCGATGCAGGTCAAGGTGCACCAGCAGGAGGGCAAGGAGTACGACGCGGGCCGCTGGATCGAGCCCGAGTCCGTCGCCAGGGCGATCCTCGCCGCCCTCGACGCCTCCCGCGACGCGGAGATCACCGACATCACCGTCCGCCCGGGGCGGTAGGCCGCCGCACGGGAAGTCGGCCGGGCCGACTTCCCGTGCACGCACCGCAGTTCGACACAACCTCCGCGTGCCCGACGGCCCCGGTACCGAGCCCCCGCGCTCGGTACCGGGGCCGTTCGCGTGCGGTCCGAGGGCCCGCGGATTTGCCGTTGGCGAGGCCCCTGTGGCTGTGGAAGGATCCGCCCCGCCCTCCGGCCGGTCAATTCAGGGTGCAGGGGGGTCGAAAAGCGTCACAAGCGCTTCAAGTTGCCCAGGGGGATCCCATGTCCAGATTCCGTACGGCTCTCGCCGTCGGTGCGACGCTGCTCGGGACGGTCGGTCTGCCGGCCGTCGGTGCGGGCAGCGCGGCCGCCGACACCACCACGCTCTACGTCAACAACGCCGCAGGCGCGAACTGCACCGACACGGGCAGTGGTGCCCGGTCGGCGCCGTTCTGCCACGTCGCGGCCGCCGCAGCGGTCGTCCAGCCGGGGCAGACCGTCGAGATCGCGGCGGGGGCCTACATCGACACCGCGGTGACCGTCACCCGCTCCGGCACCGCGGACGCTCCGATCACCTTCCGCAGCCAGGCCCAGCAGTACTCGGCGGGCGGCGTCGCCTCGCTCACCGGCGGGGCGCCGAACTACCCGGACAGCGCCATCGTGGTCAAGGGCGCCGACCACCTCAGGTTCGAGAACCTGAACCTCAGCGGCAACCGGCGGCCCGCCGTCGTGGTCGACGGCGGGCACGACGTCTCGTTCACGAACATCGCGGCCTCGGGTGGCGGCGTCCGGATCACCAACGCCTCCGACAAGGTCACCTGGGCCCGCGGCGAGTTCAGCTACGCGCCCGGCCCGCTGCTCCAGGTCGACGGCGGTTCCACCGGGACCGTCCTGACCACCAACGTGGTCCAGCCCAACAGCATCGACAACATGACCGGCATCCTGGTCAAGGACGCGCCGAACACCGTCGTGGTGGCCAACACCGTCAACTCGGCCTGCTTCGCCGGGATCGTGCTGGACGGCACCTCGACCGGCGCGGTGGTCGAGAACAACGTGGTGAACACCGCGAAGAACCAGAACGCGGCCTGCGCCGACCCGGCCGGCGCCACCGGGATCGCCGTCGGAGCGGACGCCACCAGGGACACCAGGGTCGACTACAACCTGATCGACCCGCGCGGCGGCGGCTCGCCCTACAGCTGGGCCGGTGCCGCCTTCGGCACCCCGGACCAGCTCGCCGCGAACACCGGTCAGGGCATGCACGACTTCGTCGCCCTGACCTACGTGCCGAAGGGCCCGGACGCCCCGGTCGACCACCGGATCGACTCGGCCGACGAGAACGCCCCCGGCATGCTGGCGACCGACCGCGGGGGCTGGGCCCCGGTGGACGACCCGACCGTGCCCAACACCGGTACGGGCGGCGGCTTCCGTGACCGCGGTGCGATCGAGATGCTCGACATCGGCAGTGCGTTCACCCCGGCCGGTCCGACCCGGCTGCTGGACACCCGTGAGCCGATCGGTGTGCCGGTCGCGCAGCCGGTTCCGGCCGGGGGCACCGTCGACCTTTCGGTGGCCGGTGTCGCGGGCGTTCCGGCGTCCGGTGTCACTGCCGTGACGATGAACGTGACGGTGACCGAGCCGCAGGCCGACGGTCATCTGACGGTCTACCCGCACGGCGACGACGTGCCGAACGCCTCCAACCTGAACTGGCCTGCCGGGCGGACGATTCCGAACCTGGTGACGGTGCCGGTGAAGGACGGCAAGGTGTCGTTCCACAACGCCTCCGGCGGCACCGTGCACCTGATCGCCGATCTGGCGGGCTACTACAGCCCCAAGGGCTCGCTGTTCCACGCCCAGGGTCCGACCCGGCTGCTGGACACCCGTGAGCCGATCGGTGTGCCGGTCGCGCAGCCGGTTCCGGCCGGGGGCACCGTCGACCTTTCGGTGGCCGGTGTCGCGGGCGTTCCGGCGTCCGGTGTCACTGCCGTGACGATGAACGTGACGGTGACCGAGCCGCAGGCCGACGGTCATCTGACGGTCTACCCGCACGGCGACGACGTGCCGAACGCCTCCAACCTGAACTGGCCTGCCGGGCGGACGATTCCGAACCTGGTGACGGTGCCGGTGAAGGACGGCAAGGTGTCGTTCCACAACGCCTCCGGCGGCACCGTGCACCTGATCGCCGATCTGGCGGGCTACTACGCCACCGAAGGCAGGGTCACCTACCGCCCGGCCGGGCCGATCCGGGTCCTCGACACCCGTCAGGACACCTACTGGGAGTCGGGCATCCGCCCCGCGGGCACCGTCCCGGCCTGGGGCACGGTGGACATCCCGGTCGGCGACTATCCGAACGCCAGCGCGTTGACCCTGAACGTGACGGTCACCGAGCCGGGCGCCCAGGGCCACCTCACCGCGTACCCGCACGGTGACGCGGTGCCCAACGCATCGAACCTGAACTTCCTGCCCGGCGAAACCATCCCCAACCAGGTGGTCGTCCCGGTGAGGGACGGCAAGGTCTCGTTCTACAACGCGAGCGGCGCCCCGCTGCACCTGGTCGTCGACGAGTTCGGCTACCAGGCGTACTGATCCCGCCCACCCCGACGGCCCTGCAGCGAGCCCCGCGCTCGGCGGCAGGGCCGTCCGGCTGAGTAGGCTCGGACGGGTGAGCACCCCACACCCCTTCCCCGACCTGCGCGGCGCCGCCACCGGCGTCGGCTCGCTGCCCGGCACCGACGCCCGGGAGGCCGCCAAGACCTCCACCGGCGCACTGGAGCACCTGCCGTTCCTGCCCGAGCTGCCCGCCCGCGGGCCGGGCGCCGACATGATCGGGCGCGGCGCCGGCCTGCTGGTCGAACTGTTCGCGCAGACCGAGCCGAGCGGCTGGCGCTTCACCGACCGCCCCGGCCGGGACACCCGGCGGGCCCACTCCTGGCTCGGCGAGGACCTGGACGCGCTGGAGGAGTTCACCCAGGGCTACCAGGGCGCGCTCAAGGTCCAGGCCGTCGGCCCCTGGACGCTGGCGGCGAGCATCGAGCTCAAGCACGGCGAGAAGGCGCTCTCCGACCCCGGCGCCTGCCGTGACATCGCCGGCTCGCTCACCGAGGGCCTGCGCCGCCACCTCGCGGACGTCCGCAAGCGGGTGCCCGGCGCGCAGCTGATCCTCCAGCTCGACGAGCCCTCGTTGCCCGCCGTCCTGGCCGGGTCGGTGAAGACCGCGAGCGGCTTCCAGCGGCTGCGCGCCGTCGACCGGCAGGTTGCCGAGGAGGTGCTGCGCGAGGTGGTCAGGAGCCTCGACGCGCCCGTGGTGGTGCACTCCTGCGCGCCGGACGTCCCGGTCCCGCTGCTGCGCCGGGCCGGGGTCGCCGGGATCTCCCTGGACTTCTCCCTCCTCACCGAGCGCCAGGACGACGACCTCGGCGAGGCCGTGGAGGGCGGCACGATGATCCTCGCTGGTGTCGTCCCCGCCACTGACCAGGCGGTGTCCGACCCTGCCGGTAGTGTCCAGGGTGTCAGGACCTTGTGGCGCAGGCTCGGGTTCGCCCCGGAGCTGCTGGGCCGCCGCGTGCTGGTGACACCGACCTGCGGGCTGGCCGGGGCCTCCCCGGCGTACGCGCGCAGGGCGCTGTCGTCCGCGGCGCGGGCGGCACAGAGCCTGGTGGACAACCCGGAATGAGAACGTAGGAGGGCTTGCGGTGACGGCTGTCGAGGGCTGGGAGGACGTCCCGGCGGAGGTGCGCAGGCGGCACGCCGAGCTGGCGCAGGAGATCACCGACCACCGGGCCCGGTACTACGAGCAGGACGCGCCGGTCGTCAGCGACGCCGAGTTCGACGCGCTGATGCGCGAGCTGGAGGGGATCGAGGCCGAGCACCCGGCCCTGATCACCCCGGACTCGCCGACCCAGCGGGTCGGCGGCGCCCCCACCGAGCTGTTCGCCGAGGTCGAGCACCGCGAGCGGCTGCTCAGCCTGGACAACGCGATGGACGACGACGAGCTGGCGGCCTGGGCCGAGCGGGTCGCCACCGAGCTGCACGGCATCGACTACCACTACCTGTGCGAGCTCAAGGTGGACGGCCTGGCGGTCAACCTCACCTACGAGAACGGCCAGTTGGTGCAGGCGGCGACGCGCGGCGACGGCCGGGTCGGCGAGGACATCACCGCCAACGTCCGCACCATCAAGGAGATCCCGCACCAGCTCAAGGGCGACGACATCCCGGAGCTGGTGGAGATCCGCGGCGAGGTCTACTTCCCGACCGAGGCCTTCGACGCGCTCAACGCCTCCTTCGCGGAGGAGAACGAGCGCCGCCGGCAGGAGAACGAGGAGCGCGCCAAGGAGGGCAAGCGGCCCCGGGCGATGATCCGGCTGTTCATGAACCCCCGCAACGCCGCCGCCGGTTCGCTGCGCCAGAAGGATCCGCACGTCACCGCCTCCCGCCCGCTGCACATGGTGGTGCACGGCATCGGCGCCCGGATCGGCTTCGACATCGACAACCAGTCGCACGCCTACCAGTTGCTGCACGACTGGGGCCTGCCGACGGCCCGGCACAACAAGGTGGTGGGGACGCTCGCCGAGGTGCGGGCCTTCATCAAGCACTTCGGCGAGCAGCGGCACTCGGTCGAGCACGAGATCGACGGTGTCGTGGTGAAGGTGGACGAGATCGCCCTTCAGGGCCGGCTCGGCGCCACCTCGAAGTCCCCGCGCTGGGCGATCGCCTGGAAGTACCCGCCGGAGGAGGTCACCGGCAAGCTGGCCGAGATCAAGGTCGGCATCGGCCGCACCGGCCGGGCCACCCCGTACGCGGTGCTGGCCGAGCCGGTGAAGGTGGCCGGCTCGATGGTGCAGTACGCGACACTGCACAACCAGGAGGTCGTCAAGGCCAAGGACGTGCTGCTGGGCGACACCGTGGTGCTGCGCAAGGCGGGCGACGTCATCCCGGAGATCCTCGGTCCGGTCTACGACCTGCGGGACGGCACCGAGCAGGCCTTCGTGATGCCCTCGCACTGTCCGGAGTGCGGCAGTGAGCTGCGCCCGATGGCCGAGGGGGACATCGACCTGCGCTGCCCGAACGCGGAGCGCTGCCCGGCACAGATCCGGGAGCGGATCGCCTTCCTCGGCGGGCGGCAGTGCCTGGACGTGGAGGGCCTCGGCTACGTCGCGGCCACCGCGCTGACCCAGCCGCTGGAGCCGGCCGAGGCGCCGGTGAGGAACGAGGCCGACATCTTCCGGCTGACGCAGGAGAAGCTGCTGCCGATCAAGGTGCTGGTCCGGGACCCGAAGACCGGCATGCCGAAGCTGGACGACCGGACGGGCAAGGAGAAGGAGGTCTTCTTCTTCGCCACCACCAAGGGTGAGCCGAAGAAGTCGCTCCAGGCCCTGATCGACAACCTCGCGGCGGCGAAGGACCGGCCGCTCTGGCGGTTCGTCAACGGCCTGTCGATCCGGCACGTCGGTCCGGTCGCCGCGCAGGCGCTGGCCCGGGAGTTCCGCGACCTGAGGAAGATCTTCGAGGCGAGCGAGGAGCAGCTGGCGGCGGTCGAGGGGGTCGGCCCGACCATCGCCCGCTCGATCCAGGAGTGGTACGCGGAGGGGTGGCACCAGGAGATCCTCGGGAACTGGGAGGCGGACGGCGTCCGCTTCACCGAGGAGTTCGCGGACGAGGAGGAGGGGGAGCGCCCGCTGGAGGGTCTGACCGTCGTGGTGACGGGCACCCTGGCCGGCCACACCCGGGACGGCGCCAAGGAGGCGCTGACCTCGCGCGGAGCGAAGGTGACCGGTTCGGTTTCGAAGAAGACCGATTTCGTGGTCGCCGGTGACAATCCAGGGTCCAAGTACGACAAGGCTGTTCAGCTCGGCCTGCCGGTCCTGGACGACGCCGGGTTCGCCGTCCTGCTCGCCGACGGACCGTCCGCCGCCCGCGCCCACCTGGGACTTCCGGAGCCCGAGGAGGCCGGGGCGGCGAAGGAGGGGCCCGCCGAGGACTGATCCGGGGTCGACCCGAGCGGCCGGTGTCCGGATCGGTGTTGTTATCGTCCTGATGCAGCGTCACCGGGTGCCGTGCAGTGAAAGCGGGCATTGTGTCACTGTGCGACACCCGTGCGCGGTGGCGCGTTTCCGGTTGTCCGAAAGTCTGCCCACCGGGTGGACCCCGGCTTACCCTGGAGCGCAACAGAGTGTCAGCAGGGGTGGGGGCACCGGCTGGGCCGGTGCTCCTCGGGGGTCGCTCCATGCCCGGCAGCTGTCGGTACCGGCACGGTGCCTCACCGTAAGGCGGCCTGACGGGGCGGGCCCGACGGAGGACAGGGCTTATGGATCGTACGACCGGCGGTGCGCCCACACGCCCGCCGCAGGGGGTGGCGGGTGCGGTCCTGCTGCTCGGCGTGCTGCTGGCCGGAGCCGCGCCGCTCATCCCCCTGGCCGTCCTGGTCTACCGGTACGAACCCGAGTTGCTGCCGCTGTTCGCCGTGCCCCTGGCGGTGCTGGTGGCGGCCTGGCGGATCGCCCGGGACCGCGCCCGCGACCAACTGACCGACCCGCTGACGGACCTGCCCAACCGCCAGGCCCTGCTGCTGGCCGCCCAGGAGGCGATCGCGGGGTGTGAGCAGGGCTACAGCGTCGGTCTCATCCTGCTCGATCTCGATCGCTTCCGATCACTCAACGACACACTCGGTCATACGGCAGGTGACCGGTTGCTGGTTCACATCGCCCGCCGGCTGCACCGGGCGCTGCGCTCCGGCGGCCCGGCCGGCAGCGCCACCCGGGAGTCCATCGAGGACGTCTTCGCCGGCCTGCCCCGGCACTACCGCCGCGGCCGCCCGATGGTGGCCCGGATGGGCGGCGACGAGTTCGCCGTCCTGCTGCCCGGCATCAACTGCCCGGACAGCCTGGAGCGGGTCGCCAAGGCGCTGATCGCCGAACTGGCCGCCCCGATCCGGCTGGACGGGCTGCTGCTCGTCCTGGAGGCCAGCGGCGGCGTCTGCGTCTACCCGCAGCACGCCCAGGACGCCGAGTCGCTGCTGCGCCGGGCCGACGTCGCGATGGGCCACGCCCAGCGCGGATGCTGCGGCGTCGCCCAGTACGACGAGACCCAGGACGCCGACACCCCGTACCGGATCGGGCTGCTGGGGGACCTGCGCCGGGCGCTGGAGACCGGCGAGGTGCAGCTGCACTACCAGCCGAAGGTGGCCTTCGACGGCCGGGTGGTCGGACTGGAGGCGCTGCTGCGCTGGGAGCGGCCCGGCCAGGGGAAGGTCTCGCCGGACGAGTTCGTCGGGCTCGCCGAATCCAGCGGACTGATGCCCCGGCTCACCGACTACGTGCTGGAGGCGGCCGTCGGCCAGCTCGCGTACTGGCGCGACCAGGGTCTCCAGGTGCAGGTCGCGGTCAACGTCTCGCCGCGCGACGTGCTCAACCCCGGCTTCGCCCAGCGGGTGGCCGGCCACCTCGTGCGCCACCAGGTGCCCGCCCACGCGCTCCAGCTGGAGATCACCGAGCGGCTGCTGCTGGACGACTCCCGGCGGGCCGCCGACACCCTGGCCGAGCTGCGCGGCTACGGCGTCGGGATGTCCCTGGACGACTTCGGCACCGGGCACTCCTCGCTGGTGCGGCTGCGGAGCCTGCCGGTCGGCGAGCTGAAGATCGACCGCTCCTTCGTCTCCCGGATGGTCGCCGACGACCACGACGCGGCGGTGGTCCGCTGCTCGGTGGAGCTCGCCCACTCGCTGGGCCTGACCGTGGTCGCCGAGGGCGTCGAGGACGACGAGACCTGGGAGCGGCTGCACTGCATGGGCGTGGACGCCGTCCAGGGCTGGCTGGTGTCGGCCGCGCTGCCGGCCGAGCAGGCCACCGCCTGGCTGCGGGTGCACCGCAACGGCGCCCCGCCGGTGGAGCGGCTCGGCGTGCCGCCCCAGCTGCACGCCGGCTTCCAGCCGGTCCAGAACGCCAAGCCGATCGTCCAGCCGGCCAGGCCGCCGGTGCTGCCGCCGACCCTCCCGCCCACACTGCCGCCGGTGGCCCGGGTGGCGCAGGCCGCGCACAGGGAGATCAAGCCGCAGGGCTGGGCCCGCAGCAGGCCGCAGTAGCGCCCGCCGGACGTCGCGGCCGAGCCGGTGGCGGGCGCCGCGGCTCACTCGTTGGCCGGGGTGGGGGACGGGCCCCATAGGATGGGTCCAAAGACCATGAGGACGGAGCGCCGAACCCGGCTGCTCCTGCCCGGGCCCGGCACCGCCCGCAAGGCACCGCCGGGTCTCACCAGAACTCACCCTGAGGATCGCTGCATGCCTGGCATCACGCGCGAGGAGGTCGCCCACCTCGCCCGGCTGTCGCGTCTTGAGCTGAAGCCCGAAGAGCTGGACCACTTCGCCGAGCAGCTCGACGTGATCATCGGCGCGGTCGCCCGCGTTTCCGAGGTCGCCGGACAGGACGTCCCGCCGACCTCCCACCCGCTGCCGCTGACCAACGTCATGCGTGCGGACGAGGTGCGGCCGTCGCTCACCCCGGAGCAGGCGCTGTCCGGCGCCCCCGCCGCCGAGGAGCAGCGTTTCCGTGTACCGCAGATCCTCGGGGAGGACTGACCGAGATGACCGAGCCGATCCACACTCCGATCGTCAGGTGGACCGCCGCCGAGACCGCGGGCGCCATCGCCAAGGGCGAGGTGTCCGCCGTCGAGGTCGCGCAGGCCCACCTGGACCGCATCGACGCGGTCGACAAGAAGGTCAACGCCTTCCTGCACGTCGACACCGAGGGCGCGCTGGCCGCGGCCAAGGCCGTCGACGCGAAGCGCGCCAAGGGCGAGGAGCTGGGCCCGCTGGCCGGCGTCCCGCTCGCGCTCAAGGACGTCTTCACCACCAAGGGCATCCCGACCACCTGCGGCTCGAAGATGCTCGAAGGCTGGATCCCGCCGTACGACGCCACGCTGACCAGCCGTCTCAAGGACGCTGACGTGGTCATCCTCGGCAAGACCAACATGGACGAGTTCGCGATGGGCTCCTCCACCGAGAACTCCGCGTACGGCGTGACCGGCAACCCGTGGGACCTCTCCCGCATCCCCGGCGGCTCCGGCGGCGGTTCGGCCGCCGCGCTGGCCGCCTTCGAGGCCCCGCTGGCGATCGGCACCGACACCGGCGGCTCGATCCGCCAGCCCGGCGCCGTCACCGGCACCGTCGGCGTCAAGCCGACCTACGGCTCGGTGTCCCGCTACGGCCTGGTGGCGTTCTCCAGCAGCCTGGACCAGGGCGGCCCGTGCGCCCGTACCGTGCTGGACGCGGCGCTGCTGCACGAGGCCATCGCCGGGTACGACCCGCTGGACTCCACCTCGATCGACGCGCCGGTCCCGGCCGTGGTCGAGGCCGCCAGGATGCGTGACATCCGCGGCATGCGGATCGGCGTCGTCAAGGAGTTCGCCGGCGAGGGCTACCAGGCCGGCGTGATGCAGCGCTTCAACGAGTCGGTGGAGCTGCTGCGCGAGCTGGGCGCCGAGGTCGTCGAGGTCTCCTGCCCGTCCTTCACCCTGGCGCTGCCGGCGTACTACCTGATCGCGCCCAGCGAGTGCTCCTCCAACCTGGCCCGCTTCGACGCGATGCGCTACGGCCTGCGGGTCGGCGACGACGGCAGCCGCTCGGCCGAGGACGTCACCGCCCTGACCCGCGAGGCCGGCTTCGGCCCCGAGGTCAAGCGCCGCATCATCCTGGGCACCTACGCGCTGTCCTCGGGCTACTACGACGCCTACTACGGCTCGGCCCAGAAGGTCCGCACGCTCATCTCGCGCGACTTCGACGCGGCCTTCGCGGGCGTGGACGTCCTGGTCTCGCCGACCACGCCGACCACCGCCTTCCCGATCGGCGAGCGTGCCGACGACCCGATGGCGATGTACCTGGCGGACCTGTGCACGATTCCGTCGAACCTGGCGGGCAACGCGGCCATGTCGCTGCCGGTCGGTCTGGCGCCGGAGGACAATCTCCCGGTCGGCCTGCAGATCATCGCACCCGCGATGGCGGACGACCGCCTGTACCGCGTGGGCGGCGCCGTCGAGGCCGCACTCAACGACAAGTGGGGGCACACCCTGCTGGAGGAGGCACCGGCACTGTGAGCAAGATCGAGAAGGCCAAGGCCCAGTCCGCTTCGCTCAAGGGGTGGAAGCACAGCAAGCCCGGCCTGTGGCTGTCCATCGGCGGCAGCGCGTTCGGCGCGATCTCCATCACCAAGGACATCCGCAAGGCCCGCGAGGAGAGCGACACCCTCAAGCTGGTCAACGCGCTGGTCGGCGCGGCCGCGCTGGTCACCGGCACCGCCCTGCTGGTGCGCGAGCTGCGTCAGCTGGGCTCCGACGACGTGCTGCTGGGCTGAGCGGCCCCGGCCCGGCCCCGCGCGAGCGGGGGCCGGGCCCGTACCCCCCAAGTCTTTTTGAACGAAGGGACGCTGTGAGCGTCATGAACCTGGTCTCCTACGAGGACGCTCTCGCGTCGTACGACCCGGTGATGGGCCTTGAGGTCCACGTCGAGCTGGGTACCAAGACCAAGATGTTCTGCGGTTGCTCGACCGAGCTCGGTGCCGAGCCGAACAGCCAGACCTGCCCGACCTGTCTGGGCCTGCCGGGTTCGCTGCCGGTGGTCAACGCGATCGGCGTCGAGTCGGCCGTCAAGATCGGCCTGGCGCTGAACTGCGAGATCGCCGAGTGGTGCCGGTTCGCGCGGAAGAACTACTTCTACCCGGACATGCCCAAGAACTTCCAGACCTCGCAGTACGACGAGCCGATCGCCTTCAACGGCTACCTCGACGTGCAGCTGGAGGACGGCTCGACCTTCCGCGTGGAGATCGAGCGCGCCCACATGGAGGAGGACACCGGCAAGTCCAGCCACGTCGGCGGGGCCACCGGCCGCATCCACGGCGCCACCCACTCGCTGCTCGACTACAACCGGGCCGGCATCCCGCTGATCGAGATCGTCACCAAGCCGATCGTCGGCGCCGGTGAGCGCGCCCCCGAGGTCGCCAAGGCGTACGTCGCCGAGCTGCGCGAGGTGATCCGCTCGCTCGGCGTCTCCGAGGCCCGGATGGACAAGGGCCAGATGCGCTGCGACGTCAACCTGTCGCTGCGCCCGAACGGCACCGAGACCTTCGGCACCCGCTCGGAGACCAAGAACGTCAACTCGCTGCGCAGCGTGGAGCGGGCCGCCCGGTTCGAGATCCAGCGGCACGCCACCGTGCTGACCGACGGCGGCACCATCGTCCAGGAGACCCGCCACTTCCACGAGGACAACGGCACCACCACCTCGGGCCGGATCAAGGACAACGCCGAGGACTACCGCTACTTCCCCGAGCCGGACCTGGTGCCGGTGGCCCCCTCCCGCGAGTGGGTCGAGGAGCTGCGCGCCGCCCTGCCCGAGCTGCCGCGGGTGCGCCGCGCCCGGCTCCAGGCCGAGTGGGGCCTGTCCGACAAGGACATGCAGTCCGTCCTCAACGCCGGTGCGGTGGAGCTGATCCAGGAGACCATCGCGGCCGGCGCCCCGGCCGACCAGGCCCGCAAGTGGTGGCTGGGCGAGCTGGCCCGCCGCGCCAACGAGACCGGCACCGAGCTGAGCGAGCAGCCGATCACCCCGGCGCAGGTCGCCCGGGTCGCCGCGCTGGTCGCCGAGGGCAAGCTGAACGACAAGCTGGCCCGCCAGGTCATCGAGGGCGTGCTGGCCGGCGAGGGCGAGCCGGACGAGATCGTCGAGAAGCGCGGCCTGGCCGTGGTCTCGGACGACTCCGCGCTGGGCGCCGCCGTCGACCAGGCCATCGCCGAGAACGAGGCGATCGCCGCCAAGATCCGCGACGGCAAGGTCCAGGCCGTGGGCGCGCTGGTCGGTGCGGTCATGAAGGCCACCCGCGGCCAGGCCGACGCGGCCCGCGTCAAGGACCTGATCCTGGAGCGGCTTGCCGCGGAAGGACAGTGAGCACAGCCCGGAGAAGCCGGGCGTGTCCGCCTGAGGCACCGCTGAGGCGTCACCTAGGCTGTCAACCCTGTCTTCCTAAGGCGCCTAAGGCATCTAAGGCCCTCTAAGTAAGGCCTAAGGCCCGGTCTCACCTCTGTAATGAGGTGCGGCCGGGCCTTAAACCTTTTCCGGCGCCCGATCTGCGCCCGATCTAAGGCATCCGGGCCCCGGAAGATGCGGCAGGCTCCCGATGCGGCACCCCCCACTGGCAGAGGAAGCTCTTACTCGTCAGCGAAACGGCGAAACGCAGTGAGACCCGCAGGGGGAACCGAAATGATCGAGTACCAGACCTTCCAGCAAGAGGCCCACGAGCTCGTGGCCCGCGCCGAGCACGAGCGCCTGGTGCGCGAGGCCAAGGAGGCGCGCCGCCTGCGGCAGCGCCCGGTGGCCGCCCGCTTCCAGCGGCGCCCCGTGCGTCGGCCCGAATGCTGACGGTTCGGCACCAGGACGGTGCCGAAGGAGCTCCGGAGGGGGAGACGCTGCGAGTGAGCGTCTCCCCCTCCGGGCGTTCGGGCCCCGCACCCCGTTCGCGCTGGGAGATAACCCCTCGGCCGGTCCCCACCGGCTATGGCATGCTCGCCTCCATGCAGCAGACATCGGTCAGCCCCGTCTTCGTCGGCCGCGGCAGCGAGATCACCGAGCTGACCGACGCACTGCGCCGCGCGGGCACCGGCAGCCCGCAGGCCGTCCTGATCGGCGGCGAGGCGGGGGTCGGCAAGACCCGGCTGCTGGAGGAGTTCCTGGAGCGCGCCGCCGCGCAGGGGGCGGTCACCTCGCTCGGCAGCTGTCTGGAGGTCGGCGCCGAGGGCCTGCCGTACGCGCCGCTGGCCGCCGCGCTGCGACGACTGCACCGCTCGCTGGGCGCCGAACTGGAGGCCGCCGCGGCCGGCAGCGAAGGCCATCTCGCGCGGTTGCTCTCCGAGTTCGGCGAGGTGGACGGCGAACCCAACGACGAGTACAGCCGGGCCCGGCTGTTCGAGCACACCGCGAGGCTGTTCGAGCGGCTCGGCGCGGAGCGTACCCTCGTCCTCGCCGTCGAGGACCTGCACTGGTCCGACCGCTCCACCCGCGAGCTGCTCGCCTTCCTGGTGCGCACCCTGCACCGCTCCCGGGTGCTGCTGGTCGCCACCTACCGCACCGACGACCTGCACCGCCGGCACCCGCTGCGCCCCTTCCTGGCCGAACTCGAACGGCTGCGCACCGTGCAGCGGCTGGAGCTGGCGCGGTTCGACCGCCGCGAAGTGGCCGCCCAGCTGGCCGGCATCCTCGGCACCACCGCCCCCGACCGCCAGCTGGTGGACCGCATCCACCGCCGCTCGGAGGGGAACCCGTTCTTCGTCGAGGAGCTGGCCACCGCCTTCGAGGACGGCTTCGGCGCCGGGCTGACCGACTCGCTGCGGGACATCCTGCTGGTGCGGGTCGAGGGCCTGGACGAGGAGGCCCAGCGGGTGGTGCGGATCGCCGCCGAGGGAGGCTCGCACGTCGAACACGCCCTGCTGGCCGCCGTCCTGGACGACGACGAGGAGGCGCTGATCGAGGCGCTGCGGGCGGCCGTCGGCGCCAACATCCTGCGCCCGGACAGCGAGGGCGAGGGCTACCGGTTCCGCCACGCGCTGGTCCGCGAGGCGGTCTCGGACGACCTGCTGCCAGGCGAGCGGCACCGGATCAACCGCAGGTTCGCGCTCGCCGTGGAGGCCCAGCCGCAGCTGGTCCCCGGCGACGCACTGCCCGCCAGGCTGGCCAACTACTGGTACCACGCGCACGATCCGGCCCGCGCCCTGCCGACCGCCCTGGACGCCGCCCGCGCGGCCCGCCGCCGCAACGCCTTCGCCGAGCAACTCGGCATGCTGGAACGGGCCCTGGAACTGTGGGACCTGGTCTCCGAGGAGGTGCTGGCCCACACCCTGCGCCCGTACGACTGGGCCGAGACCTACCCGCCCGGCTCCTGCGACCACAGTGCCGCGGACGAGGACTGCGACCGGATCCAGCTGGTCGACGTGCTGGCCGAGGCGGTGGTCGCGGCCCGGCGCTGCGGCGACCGCGAGCGTGGCCTGAGCCTGGCCAAGCGCGGGCTGCGGCTGGTCGACGAGACGGAACACCCGGTGCGCGCGGCCTGGTTCCGGATCAACCGGGCCCGGATGCTCGGCAGCCTGCGCCGCTCCGGCGACGAGGAGGAGATCGCCCACGCGCTGCGGCTGGTGGAGCACCTGCCGCCGTCCGCCGTCCAGGCCGAGGTGCTGGCGCTCGGTGCCGGGACGGCGATGCTCAAGAAGCCCACCGCCGAGGCGATCGACCTGGCCGAGCGGGCGATCCGGATCGCCCAGGAGGTGGGCGCGCACTCGGTCGAGGTGCACGCCCGGATGACCCTCGGCGGCCTGCGCTACGACGTGCAGGGCGACGCCGAGGGCGGGCTGGCCGAGCTTGCCGGTGCGGTCGAGCGTGCCCGCCGGCTGGGCGTGCCCGACCTGCTGCTGCGCGGCATCAACAACCTGGCCAGCATGCAGCGCGGGCTGGGGCGGCCCGAGGACGCGGTCCGGCTGGCCCGGGAGGGCCTGGAGTTCGCGGACGGCAACGGCCTGCTGCGCAACATCGGCACCATCCTGACCGGCAACCTGGTCGAGGCGCTGACCGACCTCGGGCGGGTCCGGGAGGCCGCCGAGGTGCTCGCCGCCTGCGAGCTGACCAGTCTGAGCGGCACCCACGCCGAGTTCCTGGACCGGATGCGCGGCGAACTCGCCCTGCTCAAGGGGGACCTGCCGACCGCGGCGACCATGCTGGCGCAGGCCCGCTCGGCCAACCGGGTCGGCCAGGTCCAGCACAGCGTGCCGATCAGCCGCCTGGCGGTGCGGCTCGCGGCACTCGGGGGCCGGCCGCTGGAGGCCCGGGCCGAACTGCTTGCCGCGCTGGCGGACGACGGCCGGCCCGGCCACGAGTCCGACGTCTACCCGCTGCTGGCCGAGGGCGCCGCGGTGGAAGCGGACAGCCGGGGCCTGCCGCAGGCCGAGGCGGGCCGGCCCGGGGCGCTGGCCGCGATCGCCGCGGCCGCCGCCGAGTTGCGGCCCCGGGCGCCGCTGCACCACGGCTGGGCCCGGCTGCTGGAGGCCGAACTGGCCCGCGCCGAGGGCGCCGACACCCCGGAGCGGTGGGCCGCCGCGGTCGAGGCGCTGCGGCCGACCGGGCTGCCGTACCCGCTGGCGCTCGCCCTGCTGCGGGCCGGCGAGGCCGAGGTGCAGGCCGGGCGGCGCGAGGCCGGCGCCGAACTGCTGCGCGAGGCGGCCGAACTGGCGGCCGTCCGGAACGACAGGGTGCTCGGCGGGCAGATCGCCGCGCTGGCCGAGCGGGCCGGGCTGAGCCTCGCCCGGGCCGAGCGGACGGCCGCCGCCGCGGCGGTGCCGGCCCCGGCCGCGGGGGACTCCTTCAACCTCACCCCCCGTGAGCGGGACGTGCTCCGACTGCTCGCGCGCGGCTGGACCAACCGGCAGATCGCCGAGGAGCTGTACATCTCTCCGAAGACCGCGAGCGTGCACGTCTCCAACATCCTCGGCAAGCTCGCGGTCGGCGGCCGGGGCGAGGCGGCCGCGCTGGCGCACCGGCTGCGGCTGTTCCCGGACGACCTGGCCGCCTCGGGCCGCTGAACAGGGCTCCACCACGGCCCCGGGCCGGCTTCGGCCGGTCCGGGGCCGCTGTTCGTCCGTCCTGGCACCGGTGTTCGGGCGCCGCCACGTGCTCCCGTGCGCGCCGCGTGAGCCCCCGCCCGCGCGCCGCCGCGAACCGGGCCGATCCGTAGGAATCAGGGGCATTTCCCCACTCTTTCGCCATTACTCTAAGTTGAGTGTGCGTGTCATTGAGTGACGGAATTGGTGTAGGGTCCATTTTGGGAGCATCGGTACGGTGCGGCGACCGGCAGGCCGTCCGCCCCCTGGGCCGCCGTCCTGACGGGGCGCCAGGCCACCGCGCACGTCCGAGAGGTGCGCGGCCGGTGGTCCGTGGCCGGGGCGCGAGGCCCCGGGCCGGAGGGGGAGAGGCCGAGTGAGCTCCACCGAAACGGTGCTGCCCGGAACCGGGCGGCCGGGCGCGCCGCACACCGGCACGTCCGCCGCCGACGTGCCCGCACCCGCCCGCCGCAGCCCGCGGTGCCGGCTCCGGGACAGCCGCGCGCTGCCCGGGTTCGTCCTGGGCGGGCTCTGCCTGGCCTACGCCGCGGGCGCCGCCGCCGGCTGGGGATCGCGCCAACTGTCAGCCTTCATGGGCGACTTCGGGCTGGCCGCGGCGGCCCTGGCGGCCGCGCTGTCCTGCCTGGTGTACGGCCGTGCGGTCGGCGGTCACGCCCGCCCGGCCTGGCTGCTGTTCGGCCTCTCCTCGCTCATGGTCGCCTTCGGCAACGGCACCTGGGGCTGGTACGAGCTGGTCGTGCGCACCCCACTGCCCCGGGGCTCGCTCGCCGAGTACGCCTTCCTGCTGTTCGCCCCGCTCGCCATCACGGGCGTCCTGGTGCTGGCCCAGCACCCGCGCACGGCGGCCGGCTGGCTCTGCCTGATGCTCGACGGCTGGCTGATCGCCGGCTCGCTGTTCACCCTCAGCTGGAGCCTGGCGCTCGGCCGGATCGCGGCCGGCGAGGACTGCTCACCCCTGCGCCTGGCCCTCAACCTGGCCTACCCGGTGCTGGACATCCTGCTGGTCAGCCTGGTGGTCGGGCTGCGCTTCGGCGGTCGTGACGGCAACCGGGCGGCGGTGCACACCGCGATGCTGGCGCTCGCCGTCACCGTCACCTGCGACGCCCTGTTCACCTCCCCGGAGCTGCACAACACCTACCACTCGGGCGAACTGCTGGACGCCGGCTGGTTCTCCGGCAGTCTGCTGCTGGCCTGGGCGCCGTGGTCGCCGCGCTGGCGCCGTCCGCTGCGCGAGCACCCCTCGGCCGGCGGCCTGCCGCACCGCCGGGTGGCCACCACCTTCAGCGCGCTGACCCCGTACGCGGCCGCCGCGGTCTGCACCGCCGGAATCCTCTACAACGCCCTCGGCGGTCGGGAGTTGGACCGCGTGGTGGCCGCGGCGGCCTGCACCGTCGGGCTGGCGCTGATCCTCAGGCAGGGCGTGATGCTCCTCGACAACCTGTCGCTGGCCCAGGAACTCGCCCACAAGGAGGCGCACTTCCGCTCCCTGGTGCAGGGCTCCAGCGACGTCATCATGATCGCCGGCGCCAACGGAGTGCTCTCCTACGTCTCCCCGGCCGCGCTCGGCGTCTACGGGCGGGACCCGGAGGAACTGGTCGGCGGCAACCTGCTGGACCTGGTCCACCCCGAGGACGTCGACCGGGTGCTCTCCGAGGTCCGCCGCTACCTCGCCAGGGCCCGGCTCGCCACCCACCGCAGCCCAGGCACCGCCGAGCCCTCCGCCCGGGTCGAGTGCCGGATCAGCTCCGGCGCCGGCGAGTGGCTGCACGTCGAGTCCACCGTCAGCAGACACCGCGACGGCCTGCTGCTCAATAGCCGGGACGTCACCGAACGCGTCATGCTCCAGGCCCAGTTGCAGCACAACGCCTTCCACGACCCGCTCACCGACCTGCCCAACCGGGCGTTGTTCACCCAGCGGCTGCGGGCCACCCTCGGCTCCCGCGGCCAACAGGGCGAGCCGGGCGCCGGGATCGCGGTGCTCTTCCTCGACCTGGACGGCTTCAAGGCGGTCAACGACACCGCCGGGCACCAGGTCGGCGACGAACTGCTGGTGCAGGCCGCCCGCCGGCTCCAGGGCGCCGTCCGCTGCGGGGACACCGTCGCCCGGTTCGGCGGCGACGAGTTCGCCGCGCTGGTCTGCGGCCCGCTCGGCCGCCTCCAGGTCCAGGAGCTGGCCGAGCGGCTGCGCCTCGCGCTCTCCGAGCCGTACTGGATCGGCGGTGCCGAACTCGGCGTCGCCGCCAGCATCGGCATCGCCTTCGGCGCCCCCGAGCGCGGCCCGGCGGCCGACCCCAGGGTCGCCGCCGACGAGCTGATGCGCAACGCCGACCTCGCGATGTACCGGGCCAAGTCCGAGGGCAAGGGCCGGGTGGTGCTCTACACCCCCGCGATGCGGGCCGACCTGGAGCGCCGCACCGAGCTGGAGGAACGGCTGCGGCTGGCCGTCCGGGAAGGCGGCTTCACGCTGCTCCACCAGCCCGTGGTGGACCTCGGCAGCGGTGCGGTGACCGGCGTCGAGGCGCAGGCCCGCTGGCGCTCGGTGGGCGGCCTGCTGCTCACCCCGGCCGAGTTCCTGCGCTCGACCGAGCACGGCGACGCGGCCACCCGGTTCTCCCGCTGGCTGGTCCTGGAGGCGGTCAGCGCGGCCGTCGAGCGGCGCGGCCTGCCGGGCAGGGGCCGCGGCGTGCCGGAGCCCGTCCCGGTGGCCGTCCGGCTCTCCGTGGAGCGGCTCTGCTCGCCCGGCCTGTACGAGACGGTGGCCGCGGCGCTGCGCGACAGCGGACTGCCGGCCGACGAACTGGTGATCGAGGTGGCCCGGATGGGCCCGGACTCGCTCGCCGACGAACTCGGCCGCAGGCTCTCCGCGCTGCGCGGGCTCGGCGTCTCCACCTGGCTGGCCGGGTACGGCGCCGGCGGCGGCTCGCTCGGCGCCCTCGCCCGGCTGCCGCTGGACGGGCTCAAGCTGGACCGCACGCTCGTCCAGGACCTCGGCGAGTCCCCGCTCAGCCGCACCCTCGCCGGGCACGCGCTGCGGCTCGGCCGCGACCTCGGGATGGCCACCGCCGCCGAGGGGGTGGACCTGCCCCGGCAGGTCTCCGCGCTGCGG
The DNA here is from genome assembly GCF_040683915.1 of Kitasatospora sp. NPDC093102. Lineage (NCBI taxonomy): Bacteria > Bacillati > Actinomycetota > Actinomycetes > Kitasatosporales > Streptomycetaceae > Kitasatospora > Kitasatospora sp. NPDC093102. Next base: position 465,507 of record NZ_JBFBFA010000003.1, read on the forward strand.
GAGCTGGGCTGCGGGCAGGCCCAGGGCTCGGCCTTCGCCCCGGCGCTGGACGAGCCCCGGCTGCGCCGGGCGCTGGCCTGCCGGGGCTACCCGCTGCCCGTGCAGGCGGGCCCGCTCCCGGCCCGCCGCCCGTACCCTCCCGACACTGGCGACACCCGGACGAGTGGCCGGACGGGCGCCACGCCGGGACGTGGCGCACATCACGAAGGCGGCTCTGACCTGCCCGGACACCGTGCCGTTACTGGTCCGTCGGGTGGTCCGCATGGCGAGACGGTCGTCCCACCTGCTTGACATGCCGCCCCGCACGGGAGGAAGGTCGTTGCCATGCGCACCCGAATTCTCGTACTTGGCGGGCGCGTCGGCTGAGTGGGCTCGTACGCCCTGCTCGTGACAGACCGACGCGCCACCCCTCGCATGCCCTTGGGCACGAGGGGTTTTTTGTTGCACTGACGCTGTTCCACCTCTGCAAGACCCCTGGCCCCGACCGCCCGAGCACGTCCGACTTGTCGGATCAAGCAGGACGATTGAGGCAGAGCCGGCGCTCGGCCCGGACCGGGACCCCACCCTCGCAGCACCGGGGCCCGCAGCACCGGGCCGGCAAAACCCGAGAAGAGACAGGCAGATGACTGAGCACGCCGCATCCCCCCGCCGCGGGGACAACCCGGCCGCCAACGCTCCCGCTCCCCAGCACGTCGTCGAGACCATGACCGGCGCCCAGTCGCTCATCCGCTCCCTGGAGGCCGTGGGCGCGGACACCGTCTTCGGCATTCCGGGCGGGGCCATCCTTCCCGCGTACGACCCCCTGATGGACTCCGTCAAGGTGCGCCACATCCTGGTCCGGCACGAGCAGGGCGCCGGTCACGCCGCCACCGGCTACGCCCAGGCCACCGGCCGGGTCGGGGTCTGCATGGCGACCTCCGGTCCGGGCGCGACCAACCTGGTCACCCCGATCGCCGACGCCTACATGGACTCGGTGCCGGTCGTCGCGATCACCGGTCAGGTCTCCTCGAAGGCGATCGGCACCGACGCCTTCCAGGAGGCGGACATCTGCGGCATCACGATGCCGATCACCAAGCACAACTACCTGGTCACCGACCCGGCCGAGATCCCGCGGGTGATCGCCGAGGCCTTCCACATCGCCGCCACCGGCCGCCCCGGCCCGGTCCTGGTCGACATCGCCAAGGACGCGCTCCAGGCGACCACCACCTTCCGCTGGCCGGTCGAGACCGCGCTGCCCGGCTACCGGCCGGTGACCAAGCCGCACGCCAAGCAGATCCGCGAGGCCGCGAAGATGCTGGTCGCCGCCAAGCGCCCGGTGCTGTACGTCGGCGGCGGCGTGCTCAAGGCGCAGGCCACCGCCGAGCTGCGGATCCTCGCCGAGCTGACCGGCGCCCCGGTCGTCACCACCCTGATGGCGCTCGGTGCCTTCCCGGACAGCCACCCGCAGCACCTGGGCATGCCCGGCATGCACGGCTCCGTCCCGGCCGTCACCGCGCTCCAGAAGTCCGACCTGCTGTTCACCCTCGGCGCCCGCTTCGACGACCGCGTCACCGGCAAGCTGGACGGCTTCGCCCCCAACGCCAAGGTCGTCCACGCCGACATCGACCCGGCCGAGATCGGCAAGAACCGCCCGGCGGACGTGCCGATCGTCGGCGACGCCCGCGAGGTGCTCGCCGACCTGATCGTCGCCGTCCAGGCCGAGTTCGACGCCGGCCACAAGGGCGACTACGCCGAGTGGTGGGAGCGGCTCGACGAGTGGAAGAAGACCTACCCGCTCGGCTACGAGCCGGCCCCGAACGGGCAGCTCTCGCCGCAGCAGGTCATCGAGCGGATCGGCCGGCTGGTCGGCCCCGAGGCGATCTACGCCGCGGGCGTGGGCCAGCACCAGATGTGGAGCTCGCAGTTCATCCGGTTCGAGAAGCCGGGCACCTGGCTCAACTCGGGCGGCGCCGGGACGATGGGCTACGCCGTCCCCGCGGCGATGGGCGCCAAGGCCGGCCGCCCGGAGAGCGCGGTCTGGGCCATCGACGGCGACGGCTGCTTCCAGATGACCAACCAGGAGCTGGTCACCTGCGCCCTGAACGACATCCCGATCAAGGTCGCGGTCATCAACAACGGCTCGCTGGGCATGGTCCGGCAGTGGCAGACGCTGTTCTACAACCAGCGCTACTCCAACACGGTGCTGCACTCCGGCCCCGGCCACGACGGCGTCGAGCCGCCGGCCCAGGGCACCCGGATCCCCGACTTCGTCCTGCTGGCCGAGGCGATGGGCTGCGTGGGCCTGCGCTGCGAGCGCCCCGAGGACCTCGACGCGGTCATCAAGCAGGCGATGGAGATCAACGACCGCCCGGTGGTCATCGACTTCATCGTCCACCAGGACGCCATGGTCTGGCCGATGGTCGCGGCCGGCACCAGCAACGACGAGATCCAGTTCGCCAAGGGCGTGCGCCCCGACTTCGGCGACGATCTCGACTGAGCCCCGCCCACCCGTCGCCCACCGCCACCCTTCCTGGGACCGGCTCCGCCGGACCCCTCTTGTGCGACTGAGGAATCCCATGTCCAAGCACACCCTCTCCGTCCTGGTCGAGAACAAGCCCGGCGTGCTCGCCCGCATCGCCGCGCTGTTCTCCCGTCGGGGTTTCAACATCGACTCCCTCGCCGTCGGCTCGACCGAGCACCCGGACGTGTCCCGGATGACGATCGTGGTCAACGTCGAGGACCTCCCGCTGGAACAGGTCACCAAGCAGCTCAACAAGCTCGTGAACGTGATAAAGATCGTCGAACTCGACCAGTCCGCTGCGATCCAGCGGGAACTGGTCCTGGTGAAGGTCCGCGCCGACAACGAGACCCGGTCGCAGATCGTCGAGATCGTCCAGCTGTTCCGTGCCAAGACCGTCGACGTGTCGCCCGAAGCGGTGACCATCGAGGCCACTGGCAGTTCGGACAAGCTGGAGGCCATGCTCCGGATGCTGGAGCCTTACGGCATCAAGGAGTTGGTCCAGTCCGGCCTGGTCGCCATCGGCCGCGGCGCGCGCTCCATCACGGACCGCTCGCTGCGCGCCCTGGACCGCAGCGCCTGACCGGCGCGTCTCTCTCTCCCCCCCGTCGCCCGCCACCGCCCTTCCAACGGCGCGCCGGCGCGCGGCACCTTTCGAGCAAAGACCCACACCCCTGCCGGTGCGAATACGGTGAGTACCGCGTACCCGGCAACCATCACGCAAGGAGATGTGCCCCCGTGGCCGAGCTGTTCTACGAAGACGACGCCGACCTGTCCATCATCCAGGGCCGCAAGGTCGCGGTCATCGGCTACGGCAGCCAGGGCCACGCCCACGCGCTGTCGCTGCGCGACTCCGGCGCGGACGTCCGGGTCGGCCTGAAGCCGGAGTCCACGTCCCGCGCCAAGGCGGAGGAGGCCGGCCTGCGCGTCGTCACCCCGGCCGAGGCGGCGGCCGAGGCCGACGTCATCATGATCCTGGTCCCGGACCCGATCCAGGCCGACGTCTACGCGGCCGACATCGCCCCGCACCTGAAGGCCGGCGACGCCCTGTTCTTCGGCCACGGCCTGAACATCCGCTACGGCTTCATCAAGCCCCCGGCGGACGTCGACGTCTGCATGGTCGCCCCGAAGGGCCCGGGCCACCTGGTCCGCCGCCAGTACGAGGAGGGCCGCGGCGTCCCCGCGATCGTCGCGGTCGAGCAGGACGCCTCGGGCAAGGCCTTCGACCTGGCGCTGTCGTACGCCAAGGGCCTGGGCGCCACCAAGGCCGGCGTCATCAAGACCACCTTCACCGAGGAGACCGAGACCGACCTGTTCGGCGAGCAGGCCGTCCTCTGCGGTGGCACCGCCGCGCTGGTGAAGGCCGGGTTCGAGACCCTGGTCGAGGCCGGCTACCAGCCGGAGATCGCCTACTTCGAGTGCCTGCACGAGCTGAAGCTCATCGTCGACCTGATGTACGAGGGCGGCCTGGAGAAGATGCGCTGGTCGGTCTCCGAGACCGCCGAGTGGGGCGACTACGTCACCGGCCCGCGGATCATCACCGACGCCACCAAGGCCGAGATGAAGAAGGTCCTCGCCGAGATCCAGGACGGCACCTTCGCCAACACCTGGATCGCCGAGTACAAGGCGGGTCTGCCCAAGTACAACGAGTACAAGAAGGCCGACGAGAACCACCTGCTGGAGACCACCGGCAAGAAGCTGCGCTCGCTGATGAGCTGGGTCAACGAGAAGGCCTGACCCTCCTCCGGGCCGTTTCCGGCTCCGAACCCGCCAGCGTCCGATTCTGTACGGCGCTTGTACAAGTAGGCTGCTCCCGTCCGGGTGATTTCGCCGGACGGGAGCAGCCCGCCACCTGGCCCGTCGATACACTCCGAGTGCGCGTCAGGCCCACAGCGTCGTGCGTCTACCTACGCGGCATGCCACCTTCCCCGCCCTCCACGCCACTTACGTGCCCGGGGAACCGGACAGTTAGGGACCCACTGTCGTGAGCACTGTGACATCCAAAACCGCCGTAGTTCTGATTGCCGAAGAGCTTTCGCCCGCCACCGTCGACGCCCTCGGCCCCGACTTCGAGATCCGCCACTGCAACGGCGCCGACCGCACCGAGCTGCTCACCGCGATCGCCGACGTCGACGCGATCCTGATCCGCTCCGCCACCAGGGTCGACGCCGAGGCGCTGGCCGTCGCCCGCCGGCTCAAGGTGGTCGCCCGGGCCGGTGTCGGCCTGGACAACGTGGACGTCGCCGCCGCCACCAAGGCCGGCGTGATGGTCGTCAACGCGCCGACCTCCAACATCGTCACCGCCGCCGAGCTCGCCTGCGGCCTGCTGATCTCCGTCGCCCGCAACATCGCCCCGGCCAACGCCGCGCTCAAGCAGGGCGAGTGGAAGCGCAACAAGTACACCGGCGTCGAGCTGAGCGAGAAGGTCCTCGGCGTGGTCGGCCTCGGCCGGATCGGCGTCCTGGTCGCCCAGCGGATGTCCGCGTTCGGGATGAAGATCGTCGCGTACGACCCCTACATCCAGGCCGCCCGCGCCGCGCAGATGGGCGTCAAGCTGGTCACCCTGGAGGAGTTGCTGGAGGTCTCGGACTTCATCACCGTCCACCTCCCCAAGACTCCGGAGACCATCGGCCTGATCGGCGACGAGGCGCTGCACAAGGTCAAGCCGACCGTGCGCATCGTGAACGCCGCCCGCGGCGGCATCGTGGACGAGGAGGCGCTCGCCGGCGCCCTGCGCGAGGGCCGGGTGGCCGGCGCCGGCCTGGACGTCTACGCCAAGGAGCCGTGCACCGACTCCCCGCTGTTCGCCTTCGACAACGTGGTCGCCACCCCGCACCTGGGCGCCTCCACCGACGAGGCGCAGGAGAAGGCCGGCATCGCGGTTGCCAGGTCGGTGCGCCTCGCGCTGGCCGGCGAGCTGGTGCCGGACGCGGTGAACGTCCAGGGCGGCGTGATCGCCGAGGACGTCCGCCCGGGCCTGCCGCTGGCCGAGAAGCTCGGCCGGATCTTCACCGCGCTGGCCGGCGAGGTGGCCGTCCGCCTCGACGTCGAGGTCCGCGGCGAGATCACCCAGCACGACGTGAAGGTGCTCGAACTGTCCGCGCTGAAGGGCGTGTTCGAGGACGTGGTGGCGGAGACGGTGTCCTACGTCAACGCCCCGCTGTTCGCCCAGGAGCGCGGCGTCGAGGTCCGCCTGACCACCTCCAGCGAGAGCCCCGAGCACCGCAACGTGATCACCGTCCGCGGAACGCTCGCGAACGGCGAGGAGATCGCCATCTCCGGCACGCTGGCCGGCCCCAAGCAGACCCAGAAGATCGTCGGCGTGGACGCCTTCGACGTGGACGTGGCGCTCACCGACCACATGGCCTTCTTCAAGTACGAGGACCGCCCCGGCGTGGTCGGCGTGCTCGGCCGCCACCTCGGCGACGCGGGCATCAACATCGCCGGCATGCAGGTCGCCCGCGACGGCGGCAGTGCGCTGGCCTCCATCACGGTGGACACCGAGATCCCGCAGGAGGTGCTGTCGGCCATCGCCACCGAGATCGGCGCCCGCTTCGCGCGCTCGGTCGACCTGGGCTGATCCTCCCGGCTCGTACAGGGCCCGGACCGCCGTTCGAACGGCGGTCCGGGCCCTGCCGCGTTCTCCCGGGTGACGCCCGTCTCAGATACTAGGAAATCCAAGTATTCGTGCAGACACGGCCGGGGCGTGGCCGTACCGTGGAAGGGCCGTACGGTGTGCCGCCCCTGTAGCCAGGGCGCGCGGCCCGTGTACGCGTGCGCCTTCACGAGCAGGCGATCCCTGCTCCGCGCATACCCTCCCGCCCGTCGTGCCGCCGCCCTTCCCGGGGCGCGCCGCGCGCGGCACCTCCTCCCTCCCGCGCTGTTCGCGCAGCGCCGCTTCCAAGGAGCCCGGTATGTCGCCGACCGCCGACCGTCACGCCACTTCCGCCCCCGCCGCCACCCCCGTCCGCGCCCCGCGCCGCCGCCGGGCCGCCGAGCGGAACCCCTTCGCCGCCGCCGCCCTGCAGCGCTCGCTGGACCGCCGGGACAACGGCGGCGTGACCGGCCATCACTGAGCGGGCGGCGCTGATCGGGCGGCGCTGAGCGGGCCTCACCGAACAGCGGGCCTTCGGACCGGGCTGCCGGTGGCGTTCATCCGCCGAATGGGCCGTACGGGTTGGCGGGACGTCACCCAGTAGAGTGCAACCTCGTTCCATCCGAGGGAAGTTGCTCGTCCCCGTCGGCGCGATCATCCTAATTTGGGGCCCTCGGAGGGGTGATCGACGTTCGCGTGGGCGGACGTCAGCGACACGGAGTGCGGATCAGTCCCCCTGCCGGGGGAGAGGGCCCAGTGCGTCTGCCACCCGTCCGCCGACCCGCCGCCCGGATCGGCCTCACCCTGGTCCTGCTGGCCGGAAGCGCCGTCCTCGCCGCCACCCCGGCGGCGGGCGGCCCGCCCGCCGCGGGACCTCCATCGGCGGGGCCACCCGCCGCCGGCTCGCCGGGGCCGGGCCGAACGGCCTCCGTCCTGCTCGAACTCACCACCGAGGCGGCCGGCCCCGCCTGGTGGCGCGCCGCCGACGGGGCCCGGCGGGCCCAGCGCTCCCCGGAGGCCGTCCGCCGGGAGGCCGCGCAGGCCGGCGCGGCCCAGCGGGCCCGGGCCGGGGACGCGCTCGACCTGCTCGCCGGGGCCGTCCGCCGGGCGGCACCCGCGGCCCGCGAGCTCTACCGCACCCGCACCGTGCTCGCCGGCCTCGCGGTCAGCGCGCCCGTCGACCGGCTGCCCGCGCTGCGGGCGCTGCCGGGCGTCCGGGCCGTCCACCCGATCGTCGCCAAGCGACGCGACAACGCCCACTCCGTCCCGCTGACCGGCGCCCCGCAGGTCTGGGCCGGCGACCCGGCGGCCGGCACCGGCCGGGGCATGCGGATCGGGATCATCGACAGTGGCATCGACTACACCCACGCCGACTTCGGCGGCCCCGGCACCGAGGAGGCGTTCCGCTCGGTCGAGCGCGGCAAGCCGGCGCCGGCCGCGCTGTTCCCGAACGCCAAGGTGGTCGGCGGCAAGGACCTGGTCGGCGACGACTACGACCCCGACGCGGCCTCCCCGCACCACCAGCCGGTGCCGCACCCCAGCGACAACCCGATCGACTGCGTGCGCAACGGGCACGGCACCCACGTGGCCGGCACCGCGGCCGGGTACGGCGTCACCGCCGACGGCCGCCCGTACAGCGGTCCGTACGGGCCCGGGCTCGACCCGGCCGGCTTCCGGATCGGCCCCGGAACCGCCCCGGACGCGCAGCTGTACGCGATCCGGGTGTTCGGCTGCGACGGCTCCACCGACCGGGTCACCGAGGCGCTCGACCTGGCCGCCGACCCGAACGGGGACGGCGACCTGAGCGACCGGCTGGACGTCGTCAACCTCTCGCTCGGCAGCCACTTCGGCAGCACCGACGACACCGACGCCCTGGCCGTCGACCGGCTCGCCGAGCTGGGCACCGTCGTCGTCGCGGCGGCGGGCAACGACGGCGACGTGTACGGCATCGGCGGCAGCCCCGGCACCGCCGCCCGGGCGATCACCGTCGCCGCCTCGGTGCACGGGCACGCAGACGTGGACGGCATCACCGTGCTCGCCCCCGCCGCGCAGGCCGGGGTCGTCCCGGCGCACTGGAGCGAGCGCTACCAGGGCTGGTCGACCGCCGACGTCAGCGGCGAACTCGCCCTGCCCGCCGACCAGTCGGACGGCTGCACCGGCTTCAGCGAGGCCGACCGGCAGCGGCTGAAGGGGCGGATCGCGCTGCTCGCCTGGCGCACCCGGGACGCCGACCGGGCCTGCAACTCCGGGCCGCGCGCCGGCCACGCCGCCGACGCGGGCGCGATCGGGGCGCTGTACGCCGCCGACTCCGACCACCTCGCCGAGATCTCCGGCAACGACCGCATCCCGGCCGCGCTGCTGGCCCACGCCGACGGCGAGCGGCTGCGTCAGGCCGCGGCGGCCGGGCCGGTGCAGGTCCGGCTCGCCGCGCCCGGCAACACGCTGCACGGCTCCGTCGCGCAGGACCAGCCGGCCCGGGTCGACACCCTGACCGACTTCACCTCGCGCGGCATCGGCGTGCCGGGCGTGGTCAAGCCCGACCTGGCGGCCCCCGGCGAGAGCATCTGGTCCTCGCTGGTCGGCAGCGGCACCGGCGGTCAGCGCGAGAGCGGCACCTCGATGGCCAGCCCGCACGTGGCCGGGCTCGCCGCGCTGGTCCGCGCCGCACACCCGGACTGGCCGGTCGAACAGGTCAAGGCCGCGTTGATGAACACCACCGTGGACACCTTCCTCGGCGACGGCCGCAGCGGGCCGGTCTACGGGCCCGAGCGCACCGGGGCCGGGCGGGTCCGGGTGGACCGGGCGGTCCGCACCCCCGCCGTCGCCTACGCGGCGGGGGAGGGCGCCGCGGAGGGCGCCGTCGGGGTCTCCTTCGGGCCGGTCGAGATGGCCGGGCCGACGGCGGTGGCCCGGGAGATCGAGGTGCGCAACACCTCGGGCGCACCGCTGACCTACCGCACCTCGTACGCGGCGGCGACCGAAGTCCCGGGCGCCTCGTACCAGGTGACGCCGGCCCGGGTGGACGTCCCGGCGGGCGGTACCGCGCGGGTGAGGGTGACGCTGTCCGTGCCCGGGGAGCTGGGGCGCGCGCCCGACCCGACCATCGCCACCGTGCAGGGCGACCGGGCCCGCAGCTACCGGGGCGAGCTCTCCGGCCGGGTGCTGCTCACACCGGTCGGGGACGCCCGGCTGCCGCAGCTGCGGGTCCCGGTGCTGGCCGCCCCGCAGCCGACCGGCGACCTCACGGCGACGGCCACCGTCCGCACCGCCCGGGACGGCACCCTGGTCGCCCTCGGCGGCCGGGCCGCGCCCGGCGGACAACCCGGGCTGGTCAGTGGCTTCGCACTCGGCGGCGTGGGGGTCCGCTGGCCCGACTGCCCGCCCGGCGGCAGCGGTGCGGCGGTCGTGCCGGGTGCGGGCATCCGGCCCGGGGGCGCGCGGGAGGAGACGGACCCGGCGCAGGAGGTCTGCGTCGAGCACCCCGGCGAGCGGTCCGCCGACCTGCGCGCGGCCGGTGCCGCCGTCGACTCCGAACTGCTGTACGTGGGAGCGCAGTTGTGGGCTCCCGCGGCCACCCCGGTGGGGCTGTACGGGGTGCGGGTGGCGCTGGACACCGACGGCGACGGCAGCACGGACGTCATCCTCAAGGCCGACCGGCTGCGCGGCAGCGATGTCCTGGTCTCCCGCGCCCTGGACGCCCGCACCGGCGCCGAACTGGACGTCCAGCCGCTCAACGCCCACTGGGGCGACACCGACACCGGGCTGCTGGACAGCGACGTCCTGGTGCTGCCCGTCCGGCTGAGCGCCCTGCGCGGCGTCGCGCCCGGGCACAGCACCGTCCGCTACGGCGTCTGGACCGGCTACACCGGGGGCGGTACGCCGGACGTGGCCGAGGCCCTCTCCGCCATCGGGCTGAGCGGCACCAGCCCGTCCGTCCCGCTGGACGTCCTGCACCCGGCGCTCACCGTACGGGTCGGCCTCACCGGGCCCGCCGCGGTGCCGGCCCCGGCCGGCCCGGGCACCGTCCTGGACGTGCACCGGGCGCAGGGCGACACCTCACGGCTCCTGCTGCTGTACCACCGCAACCGGGCCGACCGGCGGGCCCAGGTGCTCGACCTGCCGTGACCACCGGGCAGCGGGGCGGCCCACCGGGGACACCGGTGGGCCGCCCCCGTCACGTTCCGGCGGTCTGCGCCGCCCGGGGTCGGTCGCGGCGCGGGACGCGGGTGGGGCGCAGGGCGCGGGTGGGGCGGCGGGAGAGCCGGGCGAAGACGGCCACCAGGACGAGGACGGCGGCGGTGGCGGAGGCGACGCGGAGGCCCTCGGTGAGGCCGGGCGGGTGGAAAGCGCAGGCGATGCGGGAAGCGCCGTCGCCCAGGGGGACGCCGATCATGCCGAGCACGGAGGCGGGGGCGGTGCGGCGGCCGCCGTCCACCGCGCAGGTCCAGCCCTCGGTGGCGGGGACGGAGATCAGCGCGGTGCCGGTGGAACCCGCCGGGAGGGCCGCGGTGAGGGTGTGCCCGCCGGCCTCCACCCGGGTGGCGCCGGTCGCGGTGAGACGGGCGACGGCGGCCTCCAGGGCGCCGGCCCGCAGACAGCCGATCGGGCGGGCGGGGACCTGGCTCACCACGTCCGACCGCAGCGTCACCCGCACCACCCCGTCCGCCGGGACGGTTCCCAGCCGGTGGATCGGTACGGCGGTGGTGGGCTGCTCGCCGTCGCTGCGGTACCGGGTGCCGAGGCCGCTGACCGTGCCCCGGTACCAGACCCCGTGGAAGTAGGCCGTCCCGCCCGGGGTGCAGGCGGCGGTGAACACCGTGCCCTCCTCGCCGCCCGGCACCGACCAGCCGCTGGTGCCGTGCAGGGTGGGCGTCGGCCCGCCCGCCGGGACGGGCAGCGGGGCGTCGTACACCTGGCTGCCGAGCAACGACTCCTGCCGGGACCAGACCGAGGAGGTCTCCGGCCGGGCGCCCGGGAGCAGCACGGTGACCAGCGGCGGTGCGGCCGCCCGGACGGGGGTGGAGGCGCGCGGCGACGCACCGGGCTCGGCGCCGTCGGGGTGAGCGTCGTCGGGGCGAGTGTCGTCGAGATGGGTGTCGTCGAGATGGGTGTCGTCGAGGTGGGTGCGGACGCCGAACAGCGCCTGTCCGACCGGGTCGGTGACGCTCGCGGTCTGCCGTCCGCCGGCCGTCCAGCCCGCACCGAGGTCGTGCAGCAGCAGCGCGGTGACGGTCGGCAGGTAGCTGCTGTAGTAGCCGCCGCCCTGGCCGTTCAGCAGCAGCGGGTCGTTGGGGGTGAAGACGTGCTGGCCGGGGTCGCTGCGGCCGTTCGGCCAGTCCGCGGCCGCGCGCAGCACCGCGTGCCCGGCCCGGACGGCCGCCGGGGAGACGCGGTCGGAGGGGGCCGCGCCGAGCACCGCGTACCCGGACCAGACCGCGTTGCCCAGCACCGCGCCGCCGATCACCCAGGTGGCGAGGGTGTTCGCCCGGCGGTCGGGGTGCCGGCGGCACAGCAGCCACAGCGCGGCCGCCAGGACGGCCACGCCGACGCCCAGCAGCACCCAGGTGGCGGGGCGCACCGCGTGCCGGCCCGCGGCCAGGCCGGCGATCACCGCTACCACGGCGGCGCCGCCCAGCACGGTGAGCCGGTCCGGGCGGTGCGCCAGCGAGACCCAGCCGGCCAGCACCAGCAGCCCGCTGAGCACGAAGGCCACCCGGTACGGTCCGCCGACCGGGATCGCCAGGCCGTGCCAGACCAGCACGGTCGGGGTCCACACGAAGCCGGCCGCCACCACCGCCAGCGCCGCGCACCAGAGGGCGCGCTCGCGCAGCCGCACCCGCCGGTTGAACGGCAGCCCGCACACCACCAGCAGCCCGAAGACGCCGATCGCCACGTCCGGCAGCTGCTGCCCGCCGTGGGTGACGGGCAGCAGCCGGGCGAGGTGGGCGCCGACCCCGGACGGGCCGAGCGGCTCGACCGGGGACTCCGGCTGGGCCCGGCGGGCGGCCAGGACCGCGACGAACAGCACGGGGGAGGCGAGCAGCACCCCGGCGGTGGCCACGGTGACGGCCCGGCCGATGGCCCGGACCCGGTGGCGGAACGGGCACGGGGAGGCGAACAGCCGGACGGCGAACAGGAGTCCGGCCGCCAGGGTGGCCGACGCGGCGGTGTACAGGTTGCCCGCCCAGGCGAGCGCGACGCACAGCGCGCCGGCCACCCAGTGCCGCTCGCGCAGGCACCAGTCGGCGGCCAGGCCGAGCAGGGGCAGCGAGACCAGGCCCCAGAGCCACATCGGGGCGGCCCCGCCGACGTCCAGCACCCAGGCGCACAGCCCGTACCCGACGGCGGCGAGCGCCCGCAGCCGGCGCGGGCCGGGGTGCAGACGGCCGAGCAGCCGGGTCATCAGGGCGGTGCCGAGGCCGATGGTGGCCAGGGTGACCAGCAGGACGGCGAGCCGGCCCTGGTCGCGGGGGAGGAGCGCGGTGGGCCAGGAGAACGGATTCATCAGGTAGGCGAAGAAGTCCGCCAGGAACGGGGCGCCGTAGCCGCTGTTCCAGTTGACCAGCAGGTCCCCGGTGGCCTGCCCGTGCAGCAGGTCCCACAGGTGCGCGTGGTACGGGACGGCGACCGCCTCCGCGCCGGCCGGCCACTGCCCGCGCGCCGCCGTCGCCAGGCCGTACCCGCCCATCGCCAGCCCCGCCGCACCTCCGCAGACCAGCACCTCCCGCCGCCGCTCGCCCATCCGCACCCCGTTCCATCAGACCACTGCCGAACCTCGCCACCCTAAGCACGCCCCGGTGCACCCCGCGCCACCCGCGCTCCGTCGAAGGAGTGGCGCCCCAGGAAGCTTTGCCGAGTAGCCTGAGAGGGCCGTCAGGATGCCCGTATGGGAGGAACCATGAGCATCGCGCCGTACCCCGACTGGATTCGGCCTCCTGCTGGTGGCTACACCGCAGAGGATCTTGACCGGCTGCCTGATCTCCCGCCGCACACCGAGCTGCTCGACGGGAGCCTGATCTTCGTGAGTCCGCAGACCGCGTTTCACATGCGCACCCTCCGTAGGCTGGAACGCGCCCTGGAAGGTGCCGTGCCGGAGGGGTGGGACGTCTGGCGGGAGATGACGGTGCGGTTGGATCGTCGGAACCGTCCGGAACCGGACCTCCTCGTGGTCGACGAGCGAGGAGTCACCGGCCCGAAGCAGACCTTCTGCGATGCGGAGTACGTGCTGCTGGCGGTCGAGGTCGTCTCCGAGGAGTCCGTGGAGCGTGACCGGGACACCAAGCCTCGAAAGTACGCGGCTGCGGGGATCAGGCATTTCTGGCGGGTGGAGAGCGACGACGACGGAAAACCGGTCGTCTATGTCTATGAACTCGATCCCTCCACGCGCGGCTATGTGGTTGCGGGGATCTATCACAAGCAGCTGAAGGTCGACCAGCCGTTCGAGATCGAGATCGACCTGGCCTGACCGTCCGCATGGTGGACGCAAGATGTCAGCACCTGGGACGGCGGAGTAGGGTCCGAGCATGTCTCGCACCATTCGTCTCGCAGTTGTCCCCGGTGACGGCATCGGCCAGGAAGTGGTGGCCGAAGGCCTCAAGGTCCTGGGTGCCGCGCTTCCCGCCGACGTGAAGCTGGAGACCACCGAGTACGACCTCGGGGCCCGGCGCTACCACCGGACCGGCGAGACGCTGCCGGACGACGTGCTGGCGGAGCTGAAGTCGCACGACGCGATCCTGCTGGGCGCCATCGGCGACCCGAGCGTTCCCTCGGGCGTGCTGGAGCGGGGGCTGCTGCTCAAGCTGCGGTTCGCCTTCGACCACCACATCAACCTGCGTCCGGGCCGGCTCTTCCCCGGGGTGCAGTCCCCGCTGGGCGGTCAGCCGGAGATCGACTTCGTGGTCGTCCGCGAGGGCACCGAGGGCCCGTACGTCGGCAACGGCGGAACGCTGCGCACCGGGACGCCGCAGGAGGTGGCCACCGAGGTCAGCCTGAACACCGCGTACGGCATCGAGCGGGTGGTGCGCGACGCCTACCGCCGGGCGCAGGCGCGGCCGCGCAAGAAGCTCACCCTGGTGCACAAGAACAACGTGCTGGTGCACGCCGGGCACCTGTGGACGCGGATCTTCGCCGAGGTCGGCAAGGAGTTCCCCGAGGTCACCACCGACTACCTGCACGTCGACGCGGCGACCATCTTCTTCGTCACCCAGCCCGAGCGGTTCGACGTCATCGTCACCGACAACCTGTTCGGCGACATCCTGACCGACCTGGCCGCCGCCGTCACCGGCGGGATCGGCCTGGCCGCGAGCGGCAACATCAACCCGAGCGGCGAGTTCCCGTCCATGTTCGAGCCGGTGCACGGCTCGGCGCCGGACATCGCCGGCCAGGGCAAGGCCGACCCGACCGCCACCGTGTTGTCGGTCGCGATGCTGCTGGAGCACCTCGGCTTCGCCGCCGAGGCCGCCAAGGTCGAGGCCGCCGTCGCGGCGGACCTCTCCGAGCGCGCCGGCGCCCGCAGTACCTCCCAGGTCGGCGACGCGCTCGCCGCCCGAGTATCCGGCTGACGGGCCGGATCCGAGAGCGGAGTTCCGGCTGACGGGCCGGATCCGACAAGGTTTCCGGCCCGGCGGGCCGGACCGCATAACCGCAGCTTGCAGCCCTCGAAAAATGGGCGGACAGCTGTTCGGCACGGCCCCCTGGATGCGAGTATCGACAGTGGGTCGTGCCGCTGTGCGTCCGTTTCGGCGACTTCCGCCGAAACGTATCTGCAGCGGTGGCGGCCCGACCAACCCCACGGTGAAGGAAACAGCCATGAGCACGGCCACCCAGGCGCCCATCACGTTCGACCTCAAGCCCTCCGCCCAGCCCCTGCCCGCAGCGGAGCGCGAGGCCCGGCTGGCCAACCCCGGCTTCGGCCGGGTCTTCACCGACCACATGGTCACCATCCGCTGGACCGAGGGCGTGGGCTGGCACGACGCCCAGCTGGCGCCGTACGCGCCGCTGGAGATCGACCCGGCGAACATGACCCTGCACTACGGCCAGGCGATCTTCGAGGGCCTGAAGGCCTACCGCCAGGCCGACGGCTCCATCGCCACCTTCCGCCCGGAGGCCAACGCCGCCCGCTTCCAGGCCTCGGCCCGTCGCCTGGCCATGCCCGAGCTGCCGGTGGAGACCTTCGTCGAGGCCGTCGAGCTGCTGGTCCGCCAGGAGCAGGACTGGGTGCCGAACGAGCCGGAGCAGAGCCTCTACCTGCGCCCGTTCATGTTCGCCACCGAGGTCGGCCTGGGCGTCCGCCCGGCCAACTCCTACCTCTTCATGATCATCGCCTCGCCGGCCGGCGCCTACTTCCAGGGCGGCATCAAGCCGGTCTCGGTCTGGCTGTCCAAGGAGTACGTCCGGGCCGCCCCCGGCGGCACCGGCGCCGCGAAGTGCGCGGGCAACTACGCGGCCTCGCTGGTCGCCCAGGCCCAGGCCGCCGAGAAGGGCTGTGACCAGGTGGTCTGGCTCGACGCCGCCGAGCACCGGTGGGTCGAGGAGATGGGCGGCATGAACCTGTACTTCGTCTTCGGCGAGGGCAAGGACGCCAAGATCGTCACCCCGGAGCTGTCCGGCGCGCTGCTGCCCGGCATCACCCGTGACTCGCTGCTCCAGCTGGCCGCCGACCTGGGCTACGCGGTCGAGGAGCGCCGGATCTCCACCGACGAGTGGCAGCAGGGCAACGCCGACGGCACCCTCACCGAGGTCTTCGCCTGCGGCACCGCCGCCGTCATCACCCCGGTCGGCTCGGTGAAGTCCGCCGCCGCCGACTGGACGGTCGGCACCGGCGAGCCCGGCCCGGTCACCATGGAGCTGCGCAAGGCCCTGCTGTCGATCCAGGGCGGCCAGACCCCGGACACCCACCACTGGCTGCACAAGATCGTCTGATCGTCGCACCCCGGTCCGGCCCCGTCCGGCCCCGTCCGACTCCCTTTGCCGCGTCCCGGCCCGCCCGTCCCGCATCGCGAGACGGGCGGGCCGGATGCCGGGCGGCTGTGCCAGACTGCAAGCGTGTCCTCGCTTTCGCTGATTATTGGCAGCAGGCGCGCCGGTCCGCAGTGACCGCTTCCCGCACGACCCGATGCGGAGCGACCACGAGCGTCCAGACCCGCGCGCAGACCTCTCGCACCCGCGAGGGGTCTTTTTGTTTCCCCGGACCGGCCGAGGGCCCTCACAAGGGGCCCGGGGACACCGGGACCGCGCGCGGGATCATGGACAGTGGAGCCGGGACAAGTCCGGCAGAGCAGTACCTACCTCCCCGAAACGGAGAACCAGGGGTCATGACCGAGGTCACCCGTACCGACGACAGTTTCCACGTGTTCGACACCACGCTGCGCGACGGAGCACAGCGGGAGGGCATCAACCTGACGGTGGCGGACAAGCTCGCCATCGCCCGGTACCTGGACGAGTTCGGGGTCGGCTTCATCGAAGGCGGCTGGCCCGGGGCCAACCCGCGCGACACCGAGTTCTTCGCCCGCGCCGCCACGGAGCTGGAGCTGGAGCACGCCCAGCTGGTCGCCTTCGGTGCCACCCGCCGGGCCGGCGGCAAGGCGGCGGAGGACCCGCAGCTGGCCGCGCTGGTCGCCTCCGGTGCCCCGGTGATCACCCTGGTGGCCAAGGCGCACGACCGGCACGTGGAGCTCGCGCTGCGCACCACCCTGGACGAGAACCTGGAGATGGTCCGGGACAGCGTCGAGTTCCTGCGCTCCCAGGGCCGGCGGGTGTTCATCGACTGCGAGCACTTCTTCGACGGCTACAAGGCGAACCCCGAGTACGCCGTGTCGGTGGTCCGCACCGCGTACGAGGCCGGTGCGGACGTGGTGGTGCTCTGCGACACCAACGGCGGGATGCTGCCGGCCGGCGTCCGGGAGGCCGTCGCCGACGTGCTGGCCAGGACGGGTGCCCGGCTCGGCATCCACGCCCAGGACGACACCGGCTGCGCGGTGGCCAACACCCTGGCCGCGGTGGACGCCGGCGCGACCCACGTGCAGTGCACCGCCAACGGCTACGGCGAGCGGGTCGGCAACGCCAACCTGTTCCCGGTGGTCGGCGCGCTGGAGATCAAGTACGACCGCCGGGTGCTGCCCGCGGGCCGGCTGGCCGAGATGACCCGGATCTCGCACGCGATCGCCGAGCTGGTCAACCTGACGCCCTCCACCCACCAGCCGTACGTCGGCTTCTCGGCCTTCGCCCACAAGGCGGGCCTGCACGCCTCCGCGATCAAGGTCGACCCGGACCTGTACCAGCACATCGACCCGGAGCGGGTCGGCAACACCATGCGGATGCTGGTCTCCGACATGGCCGGCCGGGCCTCCGTCGAGCTCAAGGGCAGGGAGCTCGGCTACGACCTCTCCAGCGACCGGGACCTGGCCGGCCGGGTGGTGGCCAAGGTGAAGCAGCAGGAGAACCTCGGCTACACCTACGAGTCCGCCGACGCCTCCTTCGAGCTGCTGCTGCGCGACGAGGTGCGCGGCAGCCGGGACCGCTTCTACACCCTGGAGTCCTGGCGGACCATCAGCGAACAGGGCCCGAAGGGCTTCACGGGCAACGAGGCCACCGTCAAGCTGTGGGCCAAGGGCGAGCGCCGGATCGCCACCGGTGAGGGCAACGGCCCGGTCAACGCGCTGGACCAGGCGCTGCGCGCGGCCCTGGAGGGCATCTACCCGCCGCTGGCGACCTTCGAGCTGGTGGACTACAAGGTCCGCATCCTGGAGGGCCAGCACGGCACCGGCTCCAAGACCCGGGTGCTGATCGAGTCCACCGACGGCGCCGCCAGCTGGTCGACGGTGGGCGTGGCCGACAACGTGGTCGCCGCCTCCTGGCTGGCGCTGGAGGACGCGTACACCTACGGCCTGATCCGGGCCGGCCTGGAGCCCGCCGAGTAACCGGTCCCCGGAACGCCCGTGGCCCGTCGGACTTCGTGTGAAGTCCGACGGGCCACCTGCGTCCGGGTCACCGCAGTCGAGCCAGCAGGGCGTGTTCGACGAGGGTGATGAGGGCGCTCTTGGCGCTGTCGCGGCGGCGGGCGTCGAGGGTGATGACGGGGGTGTCGGTGCC